>CALLSU010000165.1:0-30635 GCA_938011935.1 uncultured Collinsella sp. | reverse complement strand
CCCCGGAGGAGTTCCGGAATCAGGCCCTCGCGGCCTAGTCGCTATTTAGGGCGTCCAAGATTTGGGACGCAGTTCATAACTGCTCGCCGGGCGTTTTGGTTAGGAAGCTATGGTTGTTGGGAAGCCTTAGGCCAGGTCCTCGCCGTTCGTCTCGATGACGTGTTTGTACCAGTCGAAGCTCTTCTTTTTGGAACGCTTGAGGGTGCCGTTGCCCGCATCATCGCGGTCGACATAGATAAAGCCGTAGCGCTTGGACATCTCGCCCGTGCCGGCAGACACCAGGTCGATTGGGCCCCAGGTGGTGTAGCCCAGCAGGTCAACGCCGTCCTCGGTCACCGCATCGCGCATCGCGGCGATATGCTGGCGCAGGTAGTCGATACGGTAGTCGTCGTTGATGGAGCCATCCTCCTCGACAACATCCTTGGCGCCCAGGCCGTTCTCGACCACAAACAGCGGCTTCTGATAACGGTCGTACAGGTCGTTGAGGGTGATGCGGAAGCCCAGCGGATCGATGGCCCAGCCCCACTGGCTCTCCTGCAGGTAGGGGTTCTTGGCGCCGGCGAAGGCGTTGCCCTGGGTGCGCTCGACATCGGGGTTATCGGCACCGGCGGAGCAACGGGTGCTGTAATAGCTAAAGCTGATGAAGTCGACGGTGTTGGCGGCCAGGATCTCGCGGTCCTCATCCGTCATGCCCACATCGATGCCCAAACGCTCGAGCTTCTTGACGGCATAGGCCGGGTAGTAGCCGCGGCTCTGAACGTCGACGAAGAAATAGTTGCTCTGGTTGTCAATCTGCGCTTGGCGCACATCGCCCGGACGGCAGCTGTAGGGGTAGTAGCTACCTGCGGCAAGCATGCAACCGATCTTGACCTCAGGGTCGATCTCGTGAGCGATCTTGGTTGCCCAAGCGCTGGCGACGAGCTCGTTGTGGGCGGCCAGGTACTCGACGGCCTCCTTGTTCTCGCCCTCCTCAAAGACCAGACCGGCACCCATAAACGGCAGGTGCAAGATCATATTGATCTCGTTGAAGGTAAGCCAGTACTTCACCAGACCCTTGTAGCGGGTGAAGATCGTGGTCGCGAGGTTCTTGTAGAAGTCGATGAGCTTGCGGTTGCGCCAGCCGCCGTACTCCTTGATGAGGTGAATCGGGCAGTCGAAGTGCGTGATGGTCACGAGCGGCTCAATGCCGTGCGCCTGACACTCGCGGAACACGTCCTCGTAGAAGGCCAAGCCGGCCTCGTTGGGCTCAGTCTCGTCACCGTTGGGGAAGATGCGGGTCCACGCCAGGCTCATGCGGAAGGTCTTAAAGCCCATCTCGGCAAAGAGGGCGATGTCCTCCTTGTAATGGTGATAGAAATCGATGCCAGTCTGCGCGGGGTAGTAATAGCCGTCCTCGAAGTCGAGCATCTTGCGCTGGCCGGAGACCACCGCATAGCGCTCGGGGCCGTGCGGTGCCACATCCACGTTGGCTAGGCCGCGGCCATCCACGTCGTAAGCGCCCTCGCACTGGTTGGCAGCCGTCGCGCCGCCCCACAGGAAGTCTTTACGGAAAGCCATGCATCAATCCTTTCGCACGCTGTTGTCATAGGCTCAGTATCCCTGCAAACAACGCGTCGCTCAACGGCAACGGCGCAGGCCGACACTTCTTTTCGCACACGGCGGCCCGGCAGCCGCCCCTGCCTGACACTTTCTGATACCGCCGCCCCAAACCACCACAAAGGGGACAGGCACCTTTGTGGTGGTTTGGGGACGGTTTGTCTCGATCTGTAACAGGTAGGCAGCCAAAACCGGGCTTGGTGTTACAGATCGAGATTTTCGGGCAGCCCCCCGCAGTTTGTCTAAATCTGTAACAGGTAGAGACGATTTAGCCCGCTAGATGTTACAAATCGAGACGGAAGATGCTAGTCACAGGCGATGTCGAGGTTCTTGCCGACGAGGCCCACGTAGCCGCCCTCGGCAGCCTTGGGACTATCTGCGTGACAGAGAACCCACTTGTCGGCCTTCCAGTAGCAGTAGCTGTCACCGGCGGCAGGCATGTCGGCTGCGGCCTCGGGGCGCGGGCCATTGGTGCCCGCCGGCAGCGCCACCATCACCTGGAAGCCGCCGTCGTCGACCATGCAGGGCGTGTAGTGGAGCGTGGTGTTGAAGACTTCGACGACCGTACCCGCCGGCACGCGGAACGCCTTGACGCACGCGGTGTCGAGCTTGCCGCCCTCAATCTCCCAGCGATGCGCCACGAGCAGGATAAAGTCGCGGGCGCCCAGGTTAAACTCGCTGGCGCGGTGATACTCCAGGCAGTTGAGGCGTGTGTTGTGCCCGTTGCACCAGCCGAGCTGGAAGGAGCGGCCGCCAAACATGAGAAAGCCCAGTTTATCGGCACCCTTGACGCTCTCGAGCTCCGGCGCACTTGCTACGTACTTGCTGCCTTCGGGGATGGGCGTGGCAGAGAGCGCCTCGAGCACGAGCAACGTGAGCTCGGACGGAACGTCATCCCAAACGTTGCCATAGGATTTGAACTCGGGATCGTTGACAGAATAGATGTGCATGTTCGCTCCTGTTCGTAAATGTGACTATATGAACATTCTAGAACAAACATGAGCGATTTTGAACGCTCGTCCCGACCACTCAACAAAAAGGCGCCCCCGCATAAGCGAAGGCGCCCAATGCGCGCGCTTTGGGCGATAAAGCCCTTACGCCTGCTGATAATGCAGGTGCTTCTCATCGATATCGGCCAGGTCGCGGTCGAGATAGCGACGCGCGAGCCAGTTTGCCATGGGGAGGTTCTGGTCCAGATAGTTACCGCACTCCTCGGGAGCGGCACCGGGGACATCGCCCTCAAAGCCGGCGACAAACTCGAACAGCTCACGCACGAGCGGCAGGATCTCCTCGCTCGTCACCTCGCCAAACACGACGAGGTAAAAGCCCGTGCGGCAGCCCATGGGACCAAAGTAGACAATGCGGCTCGACCACTCGGCATGGTTGCGAAGGAACGTCGCGCCCAGGTGCTCGATGGTGTGGCACTCGGCCGTGTTCATGACCGGCTCCTTGTTGGGCGTGGTCAGGCGCAGATCAAAGGTGGTGACGGCGGCGCCGGTCGCCGGATCGCGGTCGATGCGGCTCACATACACGCCGGGCTCGAGCAGCAGATGGTCAACGGAAAAACTCGCGATACGCTCCATGGCAGTTCCTCTCGGTAGTCAATTTAGGACGGGGCTCTTTTAGCTGGTTCGAATGATCGCACCAATCATACCAGTCAAAAAAGCCCCGTCCCAAATGAGCTACCCGGGAATAGCCTGCGGGCGCCGCGCAGCCGCCTAGGCAGTGTAGGCGATGGTCGCGTCGACGGCGTGACGCCAGCCGGCGATCTTTTTGGCTCGCTCGTCGGCAGGCATGGCAGGCTCCACGATGCCGCGGGCGCCGTAGACGTCAACGACATCGCGCGTGTACATGCCCAGCGCAATGCCGCAGGCCCAAGCCGCACCCAGACCGCTCATCTCGTCGTTGCTCGCAATGCGGATGGGCGAGCCGACCAGGTCGCTCTCAAACTGCATCAGGTACGCGTCGCGCGTGGGACCGCCGTCAACACGAAGCTCGGCCAGTGCCGCGCCCGAATCCTCGACCATCGCATCGATCACGTCGAAGATCTGATAGGCGATCGACTCGTCGGCGGCCTTTACGAACTCCGCACGGCCCGTGGTGCGCGTCATGCCAAAGACGCAGCCCTCGGCATCGCTCGCCCAGTGCGGCGCGCCCAGGCCAGTGAACGCCGGCACAAAGTAGACGCGGCTCGCCGGATTGGCGGCGTAGCACAGGTCGGTGACTTCCTCGGGATTGTTGATGAGCTCCAGGTCGTCGCGCAGCCACGTCTTGACGGCGCCGTCGTAGCTCACGTTGCCCTCGAGAACATACTCGGTCACACCGTCCATACGCCACGCAAGCGAGCTCGAAAGCCCGTGCGAGCTGGCGACAAACTCGTCGCCGACGTTCATCATGACCGAGCTGCCGGTGCCATAGGTCGCCTTGGCCATGCCGCGGCTATGGCAGCCCTGGGCAAACAAGGCGGCATGGCTGTCGCCGAGCACGCCGTGGATGGGCACGGGCGCCGGCAAAAAGCCGCCCAGGTCCGTTGTACCGAACAGGCCATCGGAATCGGTCACCTGCGGCAGGCACGCCGGATTGACACCAAAGGCCTCGCACACCGGCTCGCTCCAGCAGCCACGGCGCAGGTCAAAAAGCTGCGTGCGGCTGGCATTGGACCAGTCGCAGCGGAACTCCGCGCCGCCCGTGAGCGTCCAGACCACCCAGGCATCGATGGTGCCCAGGCACAGCTCGCCCGCCGCCGCGGCCTCGGCAGCCGCGGGAACGTTCGCGAGGATCCAGGCCATCTTGCCCGCCGGATAGTAGGGCGAGAGCACCAGACCCGTCGTGTCACGCACCAGCTCGGCCACGCCTTCGCGCGCAGCCAGCTCGTCGCACAGCTCGCGGGCGCGGGCGCACTGCCACACCACGGCATCGCACAGCGGCTCGCCCGTCGTGCGGCTCCAGGCAACGGTGGTCTCGCGCTGGTTGGAAATGCCAACGCCGGCGATGTCTGCCGGATCGACCCCGGTCTCCTCCACCACGGTGCGTGCCACAGCCAGCACGTTGGCGGCGATCTCGGCCGGGTCGTGGCTCACCCAGCCGGCCTCGTTGACAATCTGGCGATGTGAGCGGTCGGCGCGATGGATCAGATGGCCGCCCTCGTCCACCAGCAGCGCCTTAGTACCCTGTGTGGACTGATCGATTCCGATGATGTATTTGCTCATGTACTCTCCTGTCTCCCCCGTCGATTCAAAACTAAAACCCGACGGACAAGGAGCGAGTGGCCGTCAAGTGCCGCAGATTGCCGTGAAAAAGGAGCGCCGCGTACTTTGTGTACACAGGCGACGGTTTGAACGGCAAGGTGCGGTGCTTGGCGGCCGCGCAGCGTCTGTTTCTACTGTTTGCCAAGGAACTCGGCGACCGTCTTGGCGATTCCCTCGCCCGTCAGGCCGTAGTGCGCGAAGACCTCGGGGCTCGTGCCGGTGATGACCGGCGCATCGGGCAGGGAGAGGCACTTGACCGGACGCGGGCAGTGCTCACCCACGACCTGCGCGACCATGGAACCCAGGCCGCCGAAGGGACTGTGCTCCTCGACGGTCACGACGGCGCGCGTGGCACCGGCGGCCTCGATCACGGCCTCGGCATCGAGCGGTTTGACGCAGTACATATCGAGCACCGTCGCCGAGATGCCCTGCTCGGCCAGCAGATCGGCGGCGTCCACGGCGTGGCGGACCATCTCACCGGTAGCGACGATCGTCACATCGGTGCCGCGGCGCACCCAGGTGGCGCGATCCATCTGGAACGGGCACTCGTCCTCAGTGTACACGTCCTCCACCGGGTTGCGGCCCACGCGGATGTAGGCCGGCTTGTTGTCGGCGACCAGGGCACGCACGAGCTCGGCGGTCTGGAAGCGATCGCTCGGCAGATACACGCGCATGTTGGGAATCGCGCTCATGGCGGCGATATCCTGCACGGAGTGATGGCTCATGCCAAGAGCGCCGTAGGACACGCCACCCGAGATGCCGATGAGCTTGACGTTGGTGTTGGAGTACGAAACGTCGACCTTGCACTGCTCATACGAGCGCGTGGTCACAAAGGACGCCGGCGAGGCGGCCCAGGCCTTCTTGCCGCACGAGGCCATACCGGCGGCGATACTCACCAGGTCCTGCTCGGCGATGCCGACCTCAATAGACTGCTGGGGATACTGATCGAAGAACGGCGTGAGCGATGCGGAGCCGCGGGAGTCGGAGCACAGGACGACGATGTCTTTATCGGTTGCGGCGGCCTCGAGCAGCGCGTCGCAGATAGCCTTGCGGTTGGCGATCTTGTTAGCCATTGATAGCCTCCTTATGGGCAGCGAAATCGGCGATGATCTGGGCATATTCCTCATCGTTGGGCAGGTGATGATGCCAGGCGGCCTTGTCCTCCATAACGGGCGAGCCATAGCCCTTCACCGTGTTGAGGATGATGACCGTGGGCTTACCCTTGGTCTCGGCGGCCAGCGTCAGCGCGGCGTCGATGGCCTGAATGTCGTTGCCCGGAATGGAGAGCACGTTCCAACCGAAGGCGGCCCAGCGCTCCTCCTGCGAGTCCTGCTTCATGACGTCCTCGGTGCTGCCGCTGATCTGCAGGCGGTTGCGGTCCACGAGCGCGCACAGGTTATCGAGCTGGTAGTTGCCGCCGCTCATGGCGCCCTCCCAAACCGAGCCCTCGGCAAGCTCGCCGTCGCCCATGATGGTGTAGACGCGGTAGTCGCGGCCGTCCATCTTGCCGGCAAGCGCCATGCCGACGGCCACGGGCAGACCATGGCCCAGCGAACCGGAGTTCATCTCGATGCCCTTGAGCTTGTTGTTGGGGTGGCCGATGTAGGGGCTGCCGAACTTGGAGAAACGGGCCTTGACGTCGTCGAGGTCCAGATAGCCCTCGTGGCAGAGTACCGCGTAGTAGGCCTCCATGGCATGGCCCTTGGAGAGCACGAAGCGATCGCGGTTGGGATCGTCGACGGTCTCGGGCGAAATGTTGAGGTGGTTGGCGTAGAGCGTCATGAGGGCGTCGATCACCGACATGTCGCCGCCGATGTGGCCGCCGGCGCCGGCCATGATGATATCGACGCAATCGCGGCGAAGGTCCCAACGCAGGGATTCAAGCTCTTCGATAGTTGCCATTTCTACTCTCCTCGCAGGTAAGCTTTGACGTCTTCTTCGATGGGGTCGTACAGGTCGGGGACAATGCCGATGTACTTGCACGCCTCGTAGAGCACCGGCACCACGTTGGCGTGAATGGCGACGCAGTGGTGGATGTAGGGACCCTCAACGATCTTGGCCTCGAGGCGCTTGAGGTTTTCGACCTCGACCCACAGGTAGGTGCCCATGCCGGCCGGGCCGTCGATGCCGCGGGCGTTGCCCAGCAGCAGCGAGTACTCGCCGTTGTCGCCGTCAAAGCGGGCAAGGGTGAGGTCGCCGTGCTTGGCCTCGGCCGTCAGCGCGCCGGGGTGATCGAAGGCCAGCGGGTAGGTGAGCTTGGGCTTGACGGCCGCGCAGCTGCAGGGCCAGGGGCCGCAGTGCTGCAACAGCTCGCCGTTCTCGTTATCGGGATGGCGCACGGTCCAGTCGGCGAACATGCCGCGGTGACGGCCCAGGTCGGCGGCCTCGACCATCAGCGCGGTGATGGCACCATGGATGTCGGTCTCGCATACGATGGGGATACCCATCTCGTTGAGGATGGCATTGGCGGCGCAGGGCATAATGCCCAACTCGTCCTGCAGAGCGTTCCAGCACTGAATGGCGCCGGCGTTGCAGCCGTACTTCTTTACCAGGCGCTTCATGGCGATGGCAAGACCGGCGACCGCGGGGACCTTGTCCTCGGGGATGCAGATCTCAAAGCTGTCGGCAATGTGGGCGAGCATAGCTGCCATGGCTTGCTCGTCTGCCTGGGCGTCGCGCACGGCCTGGACAAGCTCGGTCATGGGGATGGGCGAAAGCTGGATGTTGAACTTCTCGAGCAGCTCGCCCTCGTTGCACATGGTCGACCAGAAGTCGAACGGGCGGGTGGCCATCTGCAGGATGCGGGTGTGCTTGAAGGTCTTGACCACGTTGCACACGGCCAAGAAGTCCCAAACGCCACGCTCGAACTCGGGATCGGTCAGGCGGCAGTTGGTCATGTAGGTGAAGGGAACCTGAAAGCGGCGCAGGACCTTGCCGGTCGCGAACAGACCGCACTGGCTGTCGCGCAGACGGGTGCCGTCGGGCTCGGGGCGCTCGTCGCGCGGGCCCCACAGCAGCACGGGCAAGCCGAGCTCGCGGGCAAGGCGGGCGCAGACATACTCGGTACCAAAGTTGGCGTGGCAGAGCATGATGCCGTCGACGCCCTCGGCGCGGAACTTCTCGACGATAGGCGCGATATGGCTGTCGTCGAACAGCAGGCCCTCGTCGTTGATGTCGTCGATATCCACGATCTCGACGCCGATCTCGCGCAGGCGATCAGCCGTAAGGCCGCGATACTTGATCGCGTCCGGCGCGCTAAAGATACTGCGGCGCGTGGGCACAAAGCCAAGCTTGATCTTATCCATGTACGTCCTCCCCTAGTCACATGTTCAGTAAACAGACGCATGTTTCGTTTTGTTCTGTTTACTAAATGTTTTACTCTTCTGTTTAGAAGTTTAGCGCGAAATACCCGTAGGCGGTAGAGAAATCAGCCTAAACGGTATGTAAACGAACTGAACATACAAGGGAAACAAAAAGAGGACCCCGAAGGATCCTCTTCTGAATGACGCTATGTTTACTGCCCTAGTGTGCTTTGGCACGCCGCAGACGATGCCGCCTTCGCCTAGATTTCGCGCACGCTCTGGCGCTCGACAAAATAGGTCGACACGGCGGTCTTGCAGGTGTAGCTCTTGGGGTTGCGGATGTTGCCCACCAGGCGGCGCACCGCGATCTCACCCACCTCGTGCTTGGGAACATGCACCGTGGTGAGCGGCGGGTTGGAGAAGGCGCCCAGAGATAGGTCGTCAAAGCCGATGATCGAGACATCCTCGGGCACGCGAATGCCGTGCTCGTTGAACGCGCGCATGGCACCCACGGCGAGCACGTCGTTCTCGGCAAAGAAAGCCGTCGGCAGGTCGTCGTGCGAGGCATTGTCGAGCCACGCGCCCATGTCGCGATAAGCGCCCTCGAGCGTGGTGCCCAGCGTGACGCGCCATGCCGGGTTTGCCTCGAGGTCCGCATCCTCAAGCGCTTGGCGATAGCCGCGCTCGCGGTCCTTAAAGTTGCGGATACGAAGGTCGCCCGCCAGATAGCCGATTTGCTTGTGACCTTTCTCGATAAGGTAGTCCACGGCACGCAGCACCGAATCGGTATTGGCAATGACCACGGCATCGAAGTACTGGCGGTCGCTCCAGCCATCGAGCACAATCAGGTGGGCGGCGGCGTTAGCGAACAGGGCGTAGTCTTCCTCGCCCAGTTCGGTACCCATCAGCACGATGGCGGCGGACGGGTCGGCGATCAGGCCCTCGACCTGCGGGCGCACGGCGTCCAGGTCGCTAAAGTCGAGCGAGACAAAGCTCGTGCTCATGCCGTGGCGACGCGCCTGGCGCTCCACGCCCTCGATGACTGCGGGATGAAAGGTGCTCTCGTCCAGGATGGCGCCTGTCTTGCGCGCGAGCACAAACTGAATGCTCTCGAGCTGCGTCGACTGCTGATAACCGAGCGATTGCGCGCACTCCAGGATGACCTTGGCGGTTTCCTCGCTCACGCTGCGCTTGCGGTTGAGCGCGTTGGACACGGTTGCGGGCGAAAAACCGGTGATGCGGCTGATCTCGCGGACACTTGCTTTGGCCATTGTTCCCCCTAGTAACGGTCGCGGTCGAGCATCGTGGCCTGACCGCCCCGTGACTCGACAACTAAACGACCGCAAATTCAATCTAAACAGAATAGTAAATGTTTAATAGCTAGTTTAGCCTGTTGTCAAGCGAAGCGGCGCGACTATTCCCCCAACGGGCGTATTTGTCCATCTTAACGTTATTACGCAAGGTCTTCGCCATTGCTTGCTATTACGCGTCGGTACCATTCGAAGCTTTTCTTTTTACGTCTCTCAAACGAGCCCGCACCGCTATCGTCTCGATCGACATAGATAAACCCGTAGCGCTTACGCATCTGTCCTGTGGCGACCGAAACCAAATCGATCGGGCCCCAACAGGTATATCCCATGAGTTCCACCCCGTCGAGCTCGACGGTCTCCCTCATCGCCTCGATGTGGGCCCGCAGGTATTCAACTCGATAGTCGTCTTCTATTTCACCCGAATCTTCCGGCACATCAGGAGCACCCAAACCGTTTTCGACGATGAACAGCGGCTTTTGATAGCGATCCCAGATTTCATTCATGGTGACGCGCAGCCCTTTGGGGTCGATAAACCTCCCCCAAGGCTCCTGTTTTAGATACGGATTAGGCGCCGAGCGAAGAAGGTTCGAATCGAACTGACCTTCCGCATGCGCTTTTGCGACGCGCGTCGAGTAATACGAAAACGAGACGAAATCGACCAGGTTTGCAGCCAGTACTTCGCGGTCATCATCCCGATAGGGCACCTCAAAACCATGGCGGGCGTATTCCTTGAGAACATAGCTCGGGTACGCACCGCGCACCTGGACGTCGGTAAACATGTAATGGCTGCGATTCTCAGCCTGCGCAGCCAGCACATCGTCCGGATCACATGTAGCCGGATAGAAGACACCTGCGTTGAGCATGCAACCGATCTTCGCCCCAGGGCACAGTTCATGACACGCCCCGACCGCACGGGCGCTCGCAACCAATACATGGTGCACGGCCGTGTGAACCGTTGCATAGCGATTCTCCCCTTGCTCGAAGATGATCCCCGCCGCCATAAAGCACGCCTGCGTCATGATGTTGATCTCGTTAAAGGTCAGCCAATAATTGACCAATCCCCGATAGCGCTCGAACACGGTACGCGAATATCGCTCGAACAGGTCGACCAACCTGCGATCGCGCCATCCGCCATACGCATCGACGAGATGCATGGGGACATCATAGTGGTTGAGCGTCACCAAAGGCTCAATGTCATGCGCGCGACACGTCCTAAAAACATCCTCGTAAAAGGCAAGGCCTTCTTCATTGGGCTCGGCTTCGTCTCCTTTGGGAAAAATGCGGCTCCAGGCGATTGATAAGCGCAGGCATTTAAAACCCATCTGGGCAAACAGTTCAATATCCTGCTTGTACCTATGGTAAAAATCAATGCCCTTGCGAGCGGGATAGAAGCTGTCGGGTGCCAACGCACGCGGATCAAGGTCTCCCCGCATGACGTCCATGCGTTGATCGCCAAACGGCAGCATGTCGGAATTGGCTAAACCGCGACCGCCTTCGTTCCATCCTCCCTCGCACTGGTTTGCAGCCAGAGCCCCGCCCCATAAAAAATCTTCTCTAAACATTATGGTGTCGTCCTTTCTATCAAATTCCCGGCCCACACTGTCGAACGCAACGGACTCGGCAAGTGCCGCGCAACAGCACAGTACCGTTGCGCGGCCAAGGGGTCGGACCGCGCAACGGCTGGGGAGCATATTTGTGTAGTAGCCTCTTATGCCTCGACGGATTCAACGGCCTCAGAATCGCCGCTCTTGGACTTCAACGGCATCTTCTCCTGTCCTTCAAATCCAAAAATCATCGCCAACGCAAACGTCACGGCACCGCCAGCAAGACACCCGATGGTGCCAGGGATGATATCCTGAGCAAACATGAGCACGTTCATCCATGGGAAACCAACGCCAGTGAAGATATAGACGTTGGCATGAAGAAGGCTTACCAGCAGACCACCGACAGCACCACCAATCATGTTCCAGGCAAGAGCCTTCTTGTCGCGAAACAGGATGCCGTAGATGATGGGCTCACTCACGCGACCGAAGGCATAGGTGATGAACAAGTTCCAGCCCGTGGCTCGACTCTCCTTGTCCTTAGTGCGCAGGCCATAGGCGAGCGCGATGGCAAGCGTGGTGTAGGCTACAACCGCGGTGCCGGGGTATAAGATGGCGTCGTAACCGTTCTGGAGCGCGGCGGGCAATATGGCGGTATAGATCGGCACGTGCATGCCGGTGGCGATGATCAGATTCCAGAATGCGCCGATAACCGCGGTCGCAGCGGGACCGGCAACAGAGGCGAGCCAAATGATGAAATCGGCCACAAGGCCCATGACAAATTGGACGGCAGGGCCGCAGAGGCACAGCGCGACCGGCAACATCACGAGCACCGTACCCACGGGTACGATCAGAATGCGCAACATATCAGGCGAGATCTTCTTAAAGAAGCGCTCAACATAGGACTGGGCCCAGGTGATCAAGATGACCGGAAGAACAGCCTGGGTGTAGTTGACGAGCTGCATGGGGATGCCGAAGACGCTGAAAGGCTTTCCGTCCTCAACAATAACGAGCATGTCGGGATAAATCATCACAACAGCGATGAGCAGTGCCAGCACAGGACTCGTTTTGAACTTCTTAGCCGAGCTATAGGCGGCAAACACCGGGAAGTAGTAATACGCCGCATCGCCCACCAGGGAAAGGATCCGATACAGGTCGCTCGTTTCGGACATAAAACCGGCGCCTTCGGGCCCAAACAGAATAACGAGCATCTTGAAGATACCGGCGACACAAAAGATCGGAAGGATCGGGGTGATAGCGCCGCTCACGGCATCGAGCAGCTGATTGAAGAGGTGCTTGGGCGCCAAGCGCTCCTTCCAGCTAAGCTGAGGGCCATCGAGTTCCTCGTCAATCGATACCGTGACCTCGAATCCGCCCTGCTTACAAACCTCGTCGTAGACCTTGTCGACCGTGGGCCCGACCACCAGCTGCACCTGCCCTCCGGCGTGCACGACGCTGATGATAGACGAGATGTCCTCAAGCTTCTCATCATTCGAGAGGCTTTCATCCTTGAGGTTGAAGCGCAGGCGCGTCATGCAATGCGTAACCGAAGCCACGTTTTCCGCCCCGCCCACAGTGGAGAGAATCTGCTCTGCCACCTTTTTGTAATTTGCCATCATTGGCTCCTTTGCACAATCTTGGCTTACTGTTCGAATCGGCAAAGGTCATGCCCCGAATGGCTACGGGTTACAATCCTTTTTTGGAGATGATCCGGTTGAGATGGATCATCAGATAGAGTTCCTCCTCCTCGGAGAGCGTGGCGTCCCACGTTTCACGACAATAGGAACCGATATGCTTCACGCACTCTGCCAACTGCGGAAACTCCTCACGAAAGTTCTTGTACATCTGCATGTTGGCGCTGTTCAGC
Source organism: uncultured Collinsella sp. (assembly GCA_938011935.1). Lineage (GTDB taxonomy): Bacteria > Actinomycetota > Coriobacteriia > Coriobacteriales > Coriobacteriaceae > Collinsella. The sequence continues at coordinate 17,771 of CALLSU010000165.1, read as the reverse complement.
GACTCGCCGGCTTGAATGCGCTTGAACAGGTACCGCAGATGCGTGGCATAGCGAGTGAAATCGTAGGAATCGCGGTCAACGATGATGCGAAAATCACTCTCGACGATCTCAGTGACATCTTCTAGCATATCGTCAAACTGCTTGGTGGGTTTGCTCGCGGTCTCGATGGCCTGAACAACCCGCGCATTGACGAGATTCATGGCAATGCTGGCAATCTCATCCTTGGGAAGCCGCTCTCCGAGCTCCTTCTCGAGTCGCATGACGATAAACTGGGCAGCCTTGTATTCCTTCGGATACGTCTCCCGCACTTCATAGGCAAGAGGCATCGCGATGCGGACCCCCTTTTGGGCTCGCGCAACGGCAAACGACAGGTGATCAGCCATGAACAGCGTCGCATTGGTCGAGAGGTCGTAGGGCAGTTCGTTGGCAACGATGTCCATAACTTTCGCCGCAAACATCACGATATCCGAGGGAAGATCCCTCATGACATCTTGTCCTTTAGGATCAATGTCGTAAAACGTATGCTCGATTTTAGAAAGAGGGAGCTCTCGAGGAAAATCTCCGCCGAAACCGACGCCCCTGCCCATGGCGATGACATCTCGCCCCTGTCCGTCACGGCAAAGAACCGCGTTGTTGTTAAGCTTTTTAATTGCAAGCATGGTGAACCTCCTTTCAAGAACACTCACAGAAAAAGGCATGATAGCCAATAGCAGTGCTATTGCGGTCATGCCTTACGTAACAATCCGTGTTGTATTGCTCTTGGGCATGCCTCCACACAGGAGTAACAATCCAAGATGCAGAATGCATTATAGCGCTCTCCCCGCCCCGGGGACCATCGGGCTGGCGAACGGTAGATGTCGGCCCGCCAGCGGCCACATCGAGCAGATGGGCGTGCTTCGATCCCGAGCCTAGCCTAGGATGCGGGCCATGCGCGCCTTGAACTCGGACAGAAAGCGCGGGGCGTCCACGGTGAGTGCCACAAGCGCGCTCTTGTCGGGATCGGACAGACAGTGCTCGTCGCAGATGGTGCGGCCGCGATACTCGCCCAGCAAGTCAACGCGCAGGTTACAGCCGAGCGCGCCCACGAGCGTGGGATCAATCGCCACGGCAACCGCCAGCGGATCGTGCAGCGCGCAGCCGCCCAGGTAGGGCGCGTTCATTTCGTACGAACCGATATAGTGCTCGACCATGCTCGCAAACGCGCAGCCAGCCATAGTGCCCGAGCCCGTCCAGCCGGCAACGTCGCGGCGCGTGAGCACCACGCGATGCGTCACATCCAGCCCCACCATAGTGAGCTTGCGGCCCGAACGCAGCACGGCATCGGCCGCCTCGGGGTCGCTCGCCATGTTGGCCTCGGCACCGGCGCTCACGTTTCCGGGCACGGTAAGCGCACCGCCCATCACGACCACGCGACCGATAGACATCATCTCCGCCGCATCGCGCTCTAGGGCAAGCGCCAGATTGGTGAGCGGGCCGGTCGCAACGTAGACCAGATCGGGACCATAGGTACGCGCGGCATCAATCAGGTAATCGACCGCCGCATTGCCGTCGGCCGACGTCGCGCCCACCGGCTCGTACGGCGAGGCGGGCACGCTTGCGCCGCCGATGCCGTTCTTGCCGTGGATAAGCGTGGTGGACGCCGGCGGCGTGTAGGGTTCGGTCGCCTTCATGGGACGATCGGCGCCCAGGTACACCGGCACCTCGGGACGACCCAACAGGTCGAGCACCGCCAAGCAGTTGTGCGCCGACTGCTCGACGCGCACGTTGCCAAAGCACGTGGTGATGCCGACGAGCTCCACCTCGGGGCTCGCGATGGCGTAGGCAAGCGCCATCGCATCATCCACACCCATATCCAGATCAAGGATCAGCTTCTTGGTTGCCATTGTTCTACTCCGCTTCTCCGTCTACATCCAAACCGTCTAAACCAAACTTGTGCTCGACTTCCGCACGCGTGGGAATTGATTGCTGAGCGCCCAGGCGCGACACCGTCACCGCCGAGGCGCGAGCACCCGCCGCCATGCACTCAAAGAGCGGCAGGCCCTCCAGACGAGCCGCCGCCAACGCGCCGATAAACGTATCGCCCGCGGCCGTCGTATCGACCACCGCGCTCGAAAGCGCCGGCATGCGCAGCGGCTCACCGCCATCGCCGAGCGTAACCGAGCCGGCGCCGCCCAACGTGATGACCGCAGCCCCGGCGCCCTTGTCGAGCAGCGCATTGAGCGCGGCGACGCAACTCGCATCATCCGTGGGCAGAATGCCCGTCAGTACCTGGCACTCGGTCTCGTTGGGGCAGACCAGGTCGACCGCTGGCCACGCTCCTGCCGGCAGGTCGCAGGCGGGCGCCGGGTTAAAGATCGTATAGAACCCCAGCTCGTGAGCGCAAGCAAGCGCCCCGGCCGTCGCCGCAAGGTCACATTCGCCCTGGGCGATAAAGACGCCGCCAGCAGCCGGGGCAATCTCGCTGGCATCGCCGTCGAGCTCGTCGGCCACCAAGCGCCTCAGTGCGCGGGCAACGTCCTCGCCCGCAAGCGCATGGTTGGCGCCCGGCGACAGCACGATGCGGTTGTCGCTCTCACAGCGAATGATAGTCGCAGTACCGGTCTCCACGTCGTCGAGACGTGTCACGGACTCAACGCCCACGCCGGCATCTTGGAGCCCTGCCACAAGCGCATCGCCAAAGGTATCGCGCCCAACAGCGCCGATCATGCACGTGCGCGCACCCATGCGCGCAGCGGCAACGGCCTGATTGGCTCCCTTACCGCCGGCGTTGGTGATAAAACCGCTGCCATCGACCGTCTCGCCCGCGCGCGGCATGCGCTCGCACGCCACCGAAAGGTCCATGTTCATGCTGCCGAACACCGCAACGATGCTGTGATCCGCCATGGAAACCTCCTCGTCTTCGGGCTTTGCGCCCACCATCGACCAACGATTGTGCACTCTCGCACCCCCTATAACTTTAGTCCACTTTGATGTGGACGCGCGCTTGAGCTTGCGCCAGCAGCAAGCATTCACAGGGGCAGGCAGCTACAATGAATACGTGCTGATTATTCTCGTCATTGGATGATGTTTTATGGAACAATTCTCGCAATCGGGCTCGCGCGGTCGACGCCGCACGGGCAACGAGCCGGCGCCGCACGAACGCGTGAAGGGCGAGCGCCGTGCCAACGAGCCGCGACGCACCGCGAGCCCCCATCGCGCTTCTGCCAACAACGCTGGCCGCGCCAACACTCCCGCCGCGGAGCAGACGCCTGCTCGCCCCAAGTCCCGCTACATCCCTGCGCTCGACGGCCTGCGCACGCTTGCCGTCGTCGCGGTGGTGCTCTATCACCTCAACCTCACGTGGGCTCAGGGCGGCCTGCTTGGCGTCACGATCTTCTTTGTGCTTTCGGGCTATCTGATCACACGCCTGCTACTCAACGAAGTCGCTAAGACCGGCCGCATCGACCTCAAGAGCTTCTGGATCCGCCGCATCCGTCGCCTGGTCCCCGCCGTGGTGACCGTTGTGGTTGTAACCTGTGCGCTGTGCACCGTCTTCAACCACGTGATGCTCACCAAGATGCGTCCCGACATTCTGCCGTCGCTGCTGTTCTTTAACAACTGGTGGCAGATTATGCAGGACGTTTCGTACTTCAACGCCCTGGGCGACCCCTCGCCGCTTACGCACTTTTGGTCGCTCGCCATCGAGGAACAATTCTACCTGGTTTGGCCACCGCTGCTGTTTGCCATGGTGTCCATGCATGTGAGCAAACCCAACACGCGCCGTATGGTCCTGGGACTCGCAGCGGTATCCGCCCTTGCCATGATGGTGCTCTACAACCCTGCCGCCGACCCCAGCCGCGTGTACTACGGCACCGACACCCGCGTCTTCTCGCTGCTGCTGGGCGCCTGGATGGCCTTTATCCCCGATCGCGACCTGGCGCCGGTGCGTCTCGCTCATCGTTTGGGGCTCAATCGCCTGGCTGGCGCCGCCAAGCACGGCAAGAACGCCGAGGGCAAGCCTGGCGAGAAGGCCGACAACGCAGCCGAGACCGTCCCGGCACAGCCGAGCGCCCTCGTGCGCTTTTGGTCCTCGCCCGCATCCATCGATGTGTTGGGCGTCGTGGGTCTGGTTGGCCTTGCCGCCATGGTCGCGCTCACCAACGGCTACACCGCGTTCCAGTATCGCGGCGGCACGCTGCTATGCTCCATCCTCACGCTCATGGTCATCGCGGCCTGCGTGCAGCCCCAGGGAATGGTTGCCCGCGCACTGTCCGCCGAGCCGCTCGTGTGGGTTGGCAAGCGCTCGTACAGCATCTACCTGTGGCACTATCCGCTACTGTTGCTCATGAACCCGGTCGCCAACATCAACGATACGCCGTGGTGGCAGTACATTTTGCAGGTGTTGTTGGTGGTCGCCGTAGCCGAATGTTCATATCGCTTTATCGAGACGCCGTTTAGAAAGGGCGCCTTTGGGCGCACCGTATCCGAGTTCCGCGACGGCACCACCGCGCCCGCCAACTGGGTGCGCGCGCACGTCCCTGTCTGCGCAGCCTGCGCTGTCGTGTTGGTCGTTGCACTGGGCGGCCTGATCTTTGTGCCCGAGACGTCTGCGCTGAGCGGCGAGGGCGCCGAAGTTCTGAACAAGGAAGCCAAGAACACCGCGCCCACCGACCAGCAGGCGGCCGACGACACCGACAAGGACAACGACGGCTTCCCCGATGGCTCCTACGATCTGCTTATGATCGGCGACTCCGTGTCGCTGCGCGCCGTTGATTCCTTTGACGGCGTGTTCCCGCACAGCCATATCGATGCCGAAAAGGGCCGCCAGTTTGATGCGGGCCGCGCGACATTTGAGGGCTATCTCCAACAGAACCTTGCCGGCAAGATCGTGGTCTTTGCACTGGGCACCAACGGCTTGGTAACCGACGACCAGATCGACGCCATCATGACCGATGCAGGAGATAAGCGTATTGTGGTGTTTGTGAACACGCGCAGCCCGCAGCCGTGGGTTGGCTCTACCAACCAGGCCATCGCCAACGCTGCTACGCGCTACAAGAACGTGCGCGTTATCGACTGGTACGGATACAGTGCCAATCGCAACGACCTGTTCGATGGCGATGGCACGCACCTGTCGACCACTGGCGTGACTGAGTACCTCAACTTGATCCACGATGCAGTCAAGAAGGACCTGCCCGTGCATCCCGAGGATCACGTCAACGATCTGCAGCCGGCGGCCGTCAAGTCTGCCACCGACGCGCTCGTCAATGCGCTCGCTCTCAAGCCGCACAAGCTGGGCACCGACAAGTAACCTGCAGCGCAAACTTCCCACATCCGGAGGGGTGCGCCACGGCAGGCACCCCCTCCGACAGTTAGGGACGTTCCTTATGTGCCGGCACCCAGGGACACTCCTGACACAGCCGAGGAACGCCCTCCTTGCGACCAAATTCTGGGCGCCTCGCCACCCCGAACGTTGTTTCCAAGCCCACACCCGCAGCAAACAACCCAAAATCACTCTTTTCGAGCCGGCTCCAAGGGGTCGTGGACAAAAAGGGGCAAATATGAGTACTGTTACCATTTTAGTAGCAGGCAAAACCACCCAAAATGACGTCCGAACGACCCCTACAACCCCCTAAAGCAGCCAACCTGACTGGTTTAAGACATATTGGAGCCAATTTTAATGAACATACTATCGGCTATGTCCATTATCTTCTTGGATGTAAATGCTATTCACTTAGCAACAGTACTCATATTTGGCATTTTTTGTCCACTGCCATATAACTAATGCCCTATAGCGGGCAAAAAACAGGCCGCAGTCCATCGCTGCGGCCTGTTCGGAAGCAAAAGTGGGCGTTAAGCGCTGTAGCCCATCGCCTGCAAGACAAACATGACGACCGTGAGCACCGTAATCACGCCGATAGTCGCCCACGTGAGCACGTTCCATACGCGGCCGTTGCGGTTGGCGCCCATAATGTGACGGTCGGCGGCGATAACCACCTGGAACACCAGAACCACGGGCAGTAGCACGCCATTGATGACCTGCGAGGTCATCATAATCTGGAACAGATCGACGCCGGGCATAAGCACCAGCACGGCAGAGATACCGATGATGGCCGTAATGATGCCGCGATAGACCGGGGCCTCGTCCCAGCTGCGGTCGGCACCGCGCTCCCAGCCAAATGCCTCGCAGATAGCGCTCGACGTAACGCCCGGCAGCACGCAGGCAGCCAAGAAACTCGCCGCGACCAGGCCCGAGGCAAACAGTACCGTAGACCACTGACCCGCAATAGGCTCCAGCGCGCGGGCAGCATCGGCAGCATCGCTAATCTGAATACCCGCCGGGAACAACACCGTGCCGGTCGTGATGATAATAAAGCCGGCAATAACATCGGCGGCAAGCGAGCCGCTCACGGTATCAATACGCTGCAGCACGATATCGTCCTCGCCCGCGTTCTTATCGACCACGTTGTTCTGCGCCAAGAAAATCATCCACGGCGCGATAGTGGTACCGATCGTTGCGACCACGAGCGACACGTAGCTGGGGTCATTTTGAATGTTGGGCACGACCAGGTCGACCGCGACCTCACCCCAGTTGGGGCCAGCCATAAACGCGGCGACGATATAGGTCACGAACACGCAGCTCACCAGCAGCAGAATCTTCTCGATGCGCTGGAAACTACCCGACATGGTAAGCATCCACACCAGCAGCGCCACCAACGGCACCGAGATGCTCGCCGGCACGCCAAACAGAGCAAGGCCGCTGGCGATGCCCGCAAACTCCGAAATGGTCACAGCCGTGTTGGCGATCAACAGCGCCGCCATGGCCAACACGCTCTTGCGCACGCCAAAGCGCTCGCGAATGAGCGATGCCAGGCCCTTGCCCGTGACGCAGCCGCAGCGCGCCGCGGTCTCCTGCGTCACGATGAGCAGCACAGTCATGACGGGAAGCATCCAGAGCATTTTGTAGCCATAGCTGGCGCCCGCGCTGGAATACGTTGCAATGCCGCCGGCATCATTGCCCGAAAGTGCCGCCAGCAGACCGGGGCCCATAGCGCCAAAGATGGCCGCGATGGTCAGCTTTTGCTTGGTGCCCGACTTTTGCTTGGTATTTTGCACGCGACCACCTAACCCATGACTGACATGGCGAGCAGCACCGCGGCGATGCAATACGCCACACACGAGATCATGACAGCGATGACGTTCATGGCGGTGCCCGACGTATTGAGGTCGTGCTCGTCACGCCAGAACAACACCATCAGGTAAATCACGGCGCTCATGTTGCCAATCAGGCAGACGATGGCCGCGATGTTAAAGCAGCCGGTAAAGAGTTGCTCCTCAAACATAGGTGCGTCGAGGAACGCAGCGGTGCGCACCAGCTGGGCGCACAGGTAGGTCACGAGCGACAGAATCAGGCCCATGCCCGTGCTCTGGAAGAAAAATCCCAGATACGGCTTGGGCTCATCGTCGTGGCCGTCGTATTCCAGGAAGTAGTTCTTGACGAACGACACCATGCGCGAGGCCGCCAGCAGCACGAGCGGCATGGCGCACATGGGGAACACCACCAGATGCGCGGAGCCGAGCGCCGTTCCCAGCACGGTCGCCATGATGCACGATGCGATGCCCCATACAACAACCCAGTACTGACGATGCACGAACCAGCTGAGCACGTTCGTCGAGTCGTCCGACGCGCTATCGCCCGAGCCGACACCGGCGATCTGCAGGTCCTCCTGATGCTCCTCGGCGATAACGTCCATGGCGTCGTCGAAGGTCACGATACCAAGGATATGACGATTCTCGTCGCAGACGGGGATGGCGACCAGGTCGTACTTGGTCATCTCGTCCGTTACGTCTTCCTGGTCGTCGTCGGGCGACACATAAACCAGGTCGCGATAGGCCAGCTGGCCCAGCGTGGCGTCGCGATCGGCCACGATCAGCGTGCGCAGCGAAAGCACGCCAGTCAGCATGCCGCTCGGATCCTCGGTATAGACGTAGTAGACGCTCTCGAAGTCCTCGTCGAGCTCGCGAATCGCCTCGATGGCATCACCGACCGTTGCCGTTGCGGGCAGGGAGACAAACTCCGAGGTCATGATGCGGCCGGCGGTGTTGTCCTCATACCCCAGCAGATTACGAATCGCCTTCTCCTCCTTGACGCCCATCAAGCGCAGGAGCTTCTCGGCCTTCTCATAATCGAGCTCGTCAATCAGGTCGGCGGCGTCGTCCGGATCCATCATGGCCAGCATCGACGATGCGTCCGTATCGGACAGGCCCTCGAGCATCTCGGTCATAAGCTCGTCGTCATCGAACTCCGAGATGGCCTCGGCGGCCTGGGCGGTGTCGAGTTGCGCGAACACCTGCGCACGCAGGCGCGGGTCGAGCTGCTCGATAATGTCGGCAATGTCGGCAGGGTGCAGCTCGCCAAGTGTCTTGTGCGACACCGACAGCTGGATGTTCTTAGTCGAACGGTCGAGCAGGTCCATATAGGACCAGGCGATGATATCCTCGCCGAGCGGTTTGCCCAGATGCTTCATAAAGCTCTCGACGACATGCTCGAGTGCGGGGCTGATTGCGCGCAGCAGACCGCGGGCACCAACTTCGGCACCCAGCAGGCGCAGCTGATTTTCGCCCGACATGGAAAACTTGATGTCGTTGACGCGCACGACCTTCATGCCCTGCGTGTCGACAATCTGCTTGTTGAGCACGTCGCGCGCAAGCAAGAGTTCGGTCGGCTGCAGGTACGAAAAACGGATATTGGTGGCAGACGTGTTGAGATACACGCCCGTCTCATCGATACGGTCGACCCATTTGCGCCAGCTGATCATAAACGGCGTCTTGCCGGGGCCGCGGAACGCGAGCGACGTCACGTGCGGAAAAACTTCGCCGGTAGCAATGCCAAAATCGTTGACCACGCCGAGCTTTTCGCCGTCGACGTCCAAGACCGGCAATTTGAGCATCTCACTCAGATAATTCAATGGTGCTCCCCATCATTATTCCTCCGGACGCGGCCGCGCGTGCGGCGTCCGGAGGCTTCTGGATATGTATACGCATGCGCGGGCGGCACGCCGCTCGGCGCTCACACCCCGTGCACGCGCAGAAAGCACCTGCATGGGGTCATCGACTGTATGGTCGAGGTTTGGATTTCACCTGTAACCTTTCTCTTGACCCTTGTTATCCGCAGTAACTATAGCATCAGCATCGCGCTGCGGCACCGAATTTATGCGCTGCACATTGCAGGCATACCAAACGCTGACGCATCCGTGACATAGCCATTGGGGACGTTCTTTAATGACTACCCAATGACTACTCTGTGGTGTCGTCGTCCTCGGGGAGTTGGGGGAACACGGCGTTTTTGGGCATGGAAACCTTGGTGAGCGAGGTGAGCTTTTTGCTCAGCGACGTGTCCGTCTTGACCAGGTCGCTGAGCGTCACGATCTTGTAGCCGTCGGCGACAAGGCCGTCGATAATCTGCGGCAGCGCCTCGAGCGTCTGCTCGGCGCATTCATCTCTATCGGTAAGCAGCACGATATTGCCCGGCGTCACCGAATCGAGCACCGTCGAGACCTGCTCGTCGGCACCGTTTAGCAGCCAGTCGCCCGAGTCAATATTCCACGAGACCACGGCGGAGACCAGGTCCATCGCATCAATCCAGTTTTGCTCGTCAAAGGCAGCGTAGGGAGCACGCAGCAGCATCGTCTTCACGCCGGTCGCCGACTTAATCGCATCGGTGCCTTTCGTGATCTGTTCGCGTACCGTCTCACGGTCCTGACCCTTGAGCGAATCGTCGCTGTAGCTGTTGGATCCGATTTCGCACCCGGCATCGACAATCGCCTTGGCCGTGGCGGACGAGGCCTCGACCGCATCGCCCGACAGGAAGAACGTCGCGGTGACGCCCTTTTCCTTGAGTACCTGCAAAATCTGCTTGGTCGCACCGCTCGGACCCTCGTCAAACGTCAGCGCCACGTACTTTTCGTTGCCCTTGGGCGCCACGCTGGCGCACGCAACGACGCAATCGGTGGCGGGCACAACCTCGCCGCGGTCCTGCGTCTTGCCCGACTGCTCACCAACCCACACCTCGGAGCGGCCCTGGACACCCCATGTCTGCACATACTCGATAGCGCCCGTGCCCTCGACCTTGAGCTTGGGCTCGATAACCGTAGCCTGAACCTCGTGCTTCTCGTAGGTGTTACGGCCATCCTTGACCGTCACCTTCTCGCCGCCCTCAAGTTCGCGGCTTTTCCACTTACCCTGTTTTATGCGCTTGCCGTCGACCTTCACCGACAGCTTTTCGCCCCCATGGCGCTTGAGCACGCTGTCATCGACGGCCAGTAGGTCGCCTGCGTCGTAGGTGTCAGTCAACTCCTGGTCGTCGATGAGATTCTGCAGCGTAGAGCCCACACGCACCGCGGTCTTCTGGCCGTTGAGCTCCACGTCCACACTGCGGTTGACGTAGCCCACGACGGCAGCGATAAACAGCACGAGCGCGCAACCCACGGCGATGAGCGCATAGGGCAGACGGGACGGTCGGCGCGGCGAGCGCCCGTTGCCGATGCGCGCACTGCGATCGCTAAAGCCGCGGCTATGGTTGAGGTACATCGCGCCGGGCTTACGGCGACGGCGGCGCTGACCGCTGGGCAGCTGCCCCAGGTCGCGGCGCGCCGTCGGACGCGCACCCGAACGCCCGTTTAAGTTGGATCCGTTTTGGCGCATGTGCCCTCCCCCATAAACACAGCAAGCCGGAGCAACAGGTCTCCGGCTTGCCTCCCATCATTTGGTACGTTGCTATTTTGTAGCTTTTGACGAGCCTCCGCTCGCCTTTTGGTATTCGTCCTTAAAGGCCTTGAACATGCCGCGCGTCTTGCCGAGCTGCTTGCCCAGTGCGCGACTGCCCTTGTCCACGGCAACCGACCCCTTGTCGTCGAGCACCTTGGCGCCCTTTTTGACCTTGTCGCCCACCACGACGCTGGCCTCGGCGGCCTTGGCAGCCGCACCGCCCGAATACCCGAGCGACTTGACCTCGTCCGAGACGACCATCGCGCCGTTCTCGTAGCCGCGCAGCATCGTCGGCGGCACCTGCGTGTCACCAACCAAAACACTCGAAGCAGCACCGGCGGTCACATAGAATGCCTGCACGATGCCCGAGCGTGGCTTAAACTCAACGTCCGAGCAATAGCCCACGACGTCGCCCGATTCCGTGCGCACGTCCATACCGACCCAGATGATGCAATCGTCCAGGTTGATGTCGAGGCGCTTGGCGGCGGCGGCATCGTACGTGTCCTTGACGTCATCGACCGCAATGGCACCCTCGTAGACACCAATGGCGTCGAGCGCTACGAATCGGTCGGGGCGCTCGATCATGCCCGCGATATCGGACTGGCGGACCATAAAGCCGACCACGCGCGTACCGCCCGGGGTAAAGACCGGAAAGTGAATCTTTCCGAGCTTTTTAGGGCTGCGCGGCGTGCCGTCCTTTTTGGTGCGCTTGTCCTCGGTAGGCTTGCGATAAATCTTGGCGCCGACAAAATCCCCGGCGCGCATTATGCCTCGGTCGAGGGCTCCGCAGCCTCGGTATCAGCCTCGACGGCGTTCTCGACCACGACGTCGGCGGCAGGCGTCACCTTGCCACCCGAAATGGCGTCGTTGAGCTGCTCGCGCAGCTGGTCCATGCGCTCGCGGGCCAGGTCGACCTTGGCGCGCAGGTCGTCGGTCTTGGCGTCGACCATCGGGCCAAAGTCATTCACCGCAGCACGGGCCTCCTCGGCGCTGTGCTCGTAGGTGTCGCGCATATTGTCCCAGGCGTCGTTGGCGATATCGGCAGCCATGGCGCGGGTCTCGGCGCCCGAGCGCGGAGCCAGAGCAACACCGATAATAGCGCCGGCAGCAGCACCAAAAAGTGCGCCGGAGACAAAGCTGAAAGTCTTACCCATGATCATTCCTCTCCTGCGGGCACGTCGGTGCCCACCGTTTGAATGCTGTCCATTATACCCGCAGCGCATCACTTGCCGCTCCGCTCATCTGCGTACGGCAAAGGCGCAGGTACGTGATGGTGATAAACGCGTAGGCCTACTCCTGAGGCATAGCCGGCATGGCCACCGTGGCACCCGGGTCCTCGCCGGCGCCGTCCACGAGCGGCAGGCCGCCCTCATGCGCAGGTCCTGCCGGAACCGTCGCCGCACCGCCAAAGACGGCAGCGGAGGCCTCGTGGTTCTCGGCAACCGCGCCCTCGGTATCAATCGCCACCTGGGGCTCGTCGTCAAAGTTGGGGACGCCCTGGGGCTCGGCGGGAACGGGCTCGGCGGTCGCATCGGCAACGGGTTCGGCGTCGACCGGCACATCGCCCTCGTCAGCGCCCTCGTCCTCGGCAGCATCTTCGCCGTTCGCGGCGGCGACGGCCTCGTGAGGATCCTTGCCCTCGGCCTCGGCGCGCATGCCCAGCACCAGGTTGCGCAGGCCCGCGACCGTGCCTTCCACGTCGGGGGCAGGCTGGTCGGCGTGCAGGTACGCCCAGTCCATCATAAAGGTGGCCGACGACAGCGCACCGATGGCCAGTGCGTCGTCGGGACACGAAAGCTCAACCTCAAAGACACGCTCGTCATGCTCGCTTACGCGCGTGCGGCCGCACGAGATGCTACCGGCAAGACCGGTCTCGTTCATGAGCTCGACCGTCACGTGCTCCAGCAGATGGCAGAGCTCGGTCTGACCCATGCAGTCCTGGAACTCGCGGCCGGAATCGCCCAGGCACAGATGCTTGGCAATCGCCGGCACCAGGTAGTACACGCGCGCCGTGGCCTCGATATCCTCCGAGGTCATGAGCGGCATGCCGGGGTTCACCAGCACATGCGCGCAGATCTTGTCCTCGCTGACGGTGACCTTAAGGATGTTGAACAGGCCTGCCATAACTCTCCCCTACTCTTCCTTGTCCTACTCGTCGCCGTCGTGCGGATTCGCGGAACCCGCACCCGACGTCGTCGGCTCGTCTACCGAAGACTCGGAATCCTTCTTATCGGTTTCGGCCGGAGCGATCACGCGAATGAGCGAGATGCGCTGGCCACGCATCGACTGCACTTTAAACTTGTACCCCGCGACCTCAAACACCTCTCCGATGTCGGGCACCGAGTCACAAAGCTCCAAGATCCAGCCGGCGATGGTCTCATAATCATCGCTTTCCTCGAGCGGCCAACCAAGCTCAATCGCGTCATCGCACGAAAAACGCCCATCAACGAGCCACTCGCGGCGCGAAAGGCGCGTGAGATACTTGTTGTCGGGGTCGAACTCGTCCTCGATCTCGCCGACGATCTCCTCGACGATGTCCTCGATGGTGATGATGCCGGCCGTGCCGCCGTACTCGTCCACGACGACCACGATCTGGTCGTGCGAGGTCTGCATCTCGGACAGCAGCGGCAGGATGTCCTTGGTGTCGGGCACAAAGGTGGCGTCGCGCAAAAAGTCGGCGATAGGCTGGTCGCCCTTGCCGTCGAGCGAGGGCTGGATCAGGTCCTTGATGTGCGCGATGCCGGCGACGTTGTCGGGATCCTCGTGATAGACGGGGATGCGGCTAAAGCCGGTCTGGCGCATGGTGGACAGCACGTCGGCGACCGTCTCGTCGTCCTCGCACATGGTGGTGTCCACACGCGGCACCATGACCTCGCGAGCCACGGTGTCGCCCAGGTCGAAGATCTCGTGAATCATGCGCTTTTCCTCGTCGAGCAGGTCATCCTGCTCCGAGACCATGTACTTGATCTCTTCCTCCGAGACGTTCTGGCGGTCATCGGCGCTCTTGATGCGCAGGATGCGGGCCAGGCCGTCGGAGCAGGCACCGGTCAGCCACACGAGCGGGCGGGCGATCTTTTGGAACACGGAGAGCGGTCCCACGACCTGCTTGGATACGCCCTCGGCGTTAGCAAGGCCGATGCGCTTGGGCACGAGCTCGCCGATCACGATGGACACAAAGGCGACGGCGACGGTGATGATGACCGGCGCCAGGCCGCGCGCGATGGCGGAAAGCGGCACGATGCCAAAGCTCATGAGCCACGTGGCGAGCGGGTCGGACAGGCTCGTCGAGGCAACGGCGGACGAGGCGAAGCCCACGAGCGTGATGGCGACCTGGATGGTGGCGAGCAGCTGGTCGGAGTCGGCAGCCAGCTTAATGGCACGCTCGGCGCGCTTGTCGCCTTCCTCGGCCTCATGCTCCAGCACGGCGCGCTTGGCCGTGGTGAGCGCCATCTCGGACATAGAGAAGTAGCCGTTGATGAGGGTCAAAACGAGGGTGGTGATAAGGGAGATGGTTATGTCCATCGGGAGTTTCTCGAACCTCCAAGATTCGGGACGTTGGGTAGTAAGCGTAGGTGACGGATAGGGCAATTGCGCCGGTCGCCCGTGGAAGCGAGGGCATGGGCGCGGTCGCTAGATTACGAAGAGGATCACCGCCATGAACTGGAAGATGCTGCCGGCGAGCACCCACAAGTGGAAAATACTGTGCAGATAGCGCACGTTTTTGGCGATATAGAACGGCACGCCCGCGGTGTAGCACACGCCGCCGACGGCGAGCAGGGCAAGTGCCACGGGGTTGAGCAGTGCCACAAGTTCGGGCAGCTTAAAGACAACGAGCCAGCCCATCAGCAAGTAGACCAGGCCACTTACCCAGTGCGGTTGACGTTCGCGCATAAAGCACTCGAGGGCGATGCCGATAATGGCGATGGCCCATACGGCAAAGAACAGCGCAGGGCCGCCGTCGTTTGCGAGCGTGATGAGGCAAAACGGCGTATAGCTGCCGGCAATAAGCAAGTAGATGCAGCTGTGGTCGATGATGCGAAACACGCGCTTGGCGCGCGCGGGCTGAATCGCGTGGTAGAGCGTGGAGGCTAGGTATTCGAGGATAATGCTGACGCCATAGACAATTGCCGCAGCCATGTGGGCCGGGCCTCCGCCGCGCAGGGCAGCGAATACAATCAGGAGCACCAGGCCCGCGATACCCAGCAGACAGCCGACACCATGGGTGACGGAGTTCATGATCTCCTCACCCACCGTGTAGTGTGGAACGGCCGCGGTCTTGGGTCGCGGCTTAGAACTGTCGCTCGAATCGGACATGCCGGTTACATCCTCCAACGTAAAGAGTTCTCAACACTATATCAAAGCGTCTGGGTGCGTGCGAAATTTGCACCATACGTGACCCTTTGTTTACCCATTCTTTGCCTGTTGACGCATCAACGGTGAACGTCCATAATGCGCTTGCATTAAATGTTGATGTATTAACATCTTTAAGGAGAACCGTAAATGCCTCAAAGCGCACGCCCCCATCGAAAGTTCAAGATAGCCGGCATTGTTACGTTGGTAGTCGTTGTCGCGCTGCTGGGGTTTGCCGGCAACTTTCTGTTTGACTTCGCGCTGAATCCCCGCGCGCCATACACCATGAAGATGATGCAGGACGGCAAGGACGCCGAAAAGGGCGAGCAGATTGACGCCGAGGAGGGCGAGGCACGGGCGTGGTTTAAGGAAAACCGCGAGAGCAGCAGCCTCACCGCAGATGACGGGACCGAGCTTGCCGCCTGGTATTATGCTGCGTCGGAGAGCACGCACGACTACGCCGTCTGCCTGCATGGATATACCAACGAGCCCATCGGTATGGCCCGATACGTCAAGCGATTCCACGACCGCGGCATGAACGTACTCGCACCCGCCGCCCGCGCCCACGAGCGTTCCGGCGGTGACTACATCGGCATGGGCTGGCCCGAGCGACTCGATGTCGTCGCGTGGATCGGGCGGATTGTTGCGGCCGATCCCAAGGCGCGCATCCTGGTCTTTGGCGAGTCGATGGGCGCGGCGACTGCCATGAACGTAGCGGGGGAATCTCTGCCCGCAAATGTGAAATGCATTATCGAGGACTGCGGCTATACAAGCGTTTGGGACGAGTTTTCCCTGCAGCTCAAGGATGTATTTGGCCTGCCCAGTTTTCCCTTGCTCGATGTAGCAAACTTGGTGTGCAACGTGCGCGCGGGCTACGACTTTCATAAGGCGAGCAGTGTGGAGCAACTCAAACACGCGACGGTTCCCATGTTGTTCATCCACGGCGACCAGGACACCTTTGTGCCGTACGACATGCTCGACCAAAACTACGACGTGTGCGCCAGCAAGGTCAAGCAAAAGCTCACCATCCATGGCGCCACCCACGCCAAGAGCGCGCAAGTTGACCCCGAGCTCTACTGGAATACGGTCGACGAGTTCCTCGACAAGAATTTTTAAGCAAATAGTACGGTTTACTGGTCTATCTGGCCCCTAGCACTTCCAAAAAGCCGCCCGTGGGCGCTGTGCTCACGGGCGGTTTTTACTAACGTTGCGCTACAAAAGCGCTTGATATGTCCAATAGCTAGGCGCTATTTGACCTCGATGAGCTCGTACTCGCTCGTGCCCAGGCCAATCTTCTCGGCATGCGCGATGCACGCGCGCCAGTCGGTGTCGGGATGCGTGATGCAGAAGGGATCCTTGGCCTGCTCGCCCTCCAGATGCTCGTGATTATGCTCCATCTTGGCCGCGCTGTCGGTAAGCTCGGTGTTAGGCAGCGGCTCGGACGCCAGGACGGCGTCGGCGCAGGCCTGGTCGATGGCGACCGGGTCGAAGCTCGCGAACATGCCGATGTCGTTGACGATGGGCGTGTCATTCTCGGGATGGCAGTCGCAGTTGGGGCTGATGTCCATGGCGAGCGAGATGTGGAAGCTCGGGCGGCCGTCGACGATGGCCTTGGTGTACTCAGCGATCTTGTAGTTGAGTACGTCGGCCGCGGCATCATAGTCGGGCTTGATGCAGTCCTGGTTGCACGCCGCAATGCAGCGTCCGCAGCCCACGCAGCGATCGTGGTCGATGGCAGCCACATGAACCGTGCGAGTGCTGCCGTTGGCAAGCTCGCGCTCACGCGTACCGTCAAACGTGATGGCGCTGTGCGCGCATATCTTCTCGCAGGCACGGCAGCCAACGCAGTTGGTGGTATCGACGCTCGGCTTGCCAGCGGCGTGCTGCTCCATCTTGCCGGCACGGCTACCGCCGCCCATACCCAGGTTCTTCATGGCGCCGCCAAAGCCGGCCTGCTCATGGCCCTTAAAGTGGGTGAGGCTAATCACGATGTCGGCATCCATGAGTGCCTGGCCGATCTTTGCCTCGCGCACGTACTCGCCGCCCTCGACCGGGACGAGCGCCTCGTCGGTGCCCTTGAGGCCGTCGGCGATGATGATCTGGCAGCCCGTGGCGTACGGGGTAAAGCCGTTCTGGTAGGCGGTGTCGATGTGCTCGAGCGCATTTTTGCGGCTACCCACATAGAGCGTGTTGCAGTCGGTAAGGAAGGGCTTGCCGCCCAGCTCCTTCACGACGTCCGCGACGGCTCGGGCGTAGTTGGGGCGCAAAAAGCTCAGGTTGCCCAGCTCACCAAAGTGAATCTTGATGGCGACAAACTTGTTCTCAAAGTCGATCCGCTCGATACCAGCGCGGCGGATGAGGCGCTTGAGCTTGTCGAGCTGGCTCTCGCGAGCATGCGTGCGCAGGTTGGTGAAGTACACCTTTGCCGGTGCTGCGGGTGCGGTTGCGGTCATAGATCTATCCCCTCGGTCTATATGGCGTTACAGACATAGAGGATGGTACCCGTTGAAGTGGGGTTGAAGTCAAGCACAACGCCGAGTCGCTAGGCACTCATTGGGGACAGACTTAAATGAGTGCTTGCCGCCCGGCCAGCGAATCGGCTGAACTGCATCCCATTTCTTGGACTTTGAAATTAAGGTTCGAGAAAAGGGAGGCATCGGAAATGCCCCGCAGGAAGA
>CALLSU010000164.1:0-4656 GCA_938011935.1 uncultured Collinsella sp. | reverse complement strand
TCAAGGTGCACGCCCCGCGGCTGATCCGGTCCGACCGGGCCGCGCGGCAAGGAGATATATTGCCAGACCGGAGGGGCGCCGGGGGCGGGAATCTGGGCGTACACATTTCCTACACAATTTGGGATCCGACTAACGTTTGCCAGCCGTTAACTACCGCTCACCGAGCATCTCTTTATATAAGGCAGTCTCATGGTTAAAGCGGATACGTTCCCCTAGCTAAAGCACAGCCAGCATCGAGCAACTCATCACGTTCTTCCACCGAGAACCCCTCGGCGTAGACGCGCACCACTGGTTCGGTCCCGCTAGGACGGACCAGCAGCCACGTGTCATCCTCGAATGCTAAACGCAAGCCATCCATATGACTAACGTTTTGCGGCACCTTGCCACAAATCGACTTGGGGTTTACGCCCGGCAGCAGGGTTCGTAACGTTTCGGCATCTTCGGCCTCAAGGCGCAAATCGCGTCGACCGTAACTCGTCTTACCAAAACTGTCCTCGAGTTGGTCGACCAGAACGCCCAAAGGCGCGTCCGTCTTTGCCATAAGCTCACACAGAATCAGACAGGCGAGGATTCCATCGCGCTCGGGCATATGCGCGGCGATGCCGATACCACCGGCTTCCTCGCCGCCTATGAGGACGCCACCCTTCTTCATCTCTGCCGCTATATATTTGAAACCGACTGGTTTGACGGTCACGCGGCAGCCAAGCGCCTCGGCAATGCGACGCACGAGCGTCGAGCACGAAAGATTGACGACGACGCGTCCCTCCAAATTACGAAATTGAACCAAGTCGCCCAAAACGAGCGCCATGATCTGATGCGGATGTATATATCTGCCGCGCTCGTCAACCGCGCCGATACGGTCGGCGTCGCCGTCGGTCACCAGGCCAGCGCAAGCTCCGTCCTCGATAACCGTATGCTCGCAAGCGTCCACCCACGGCTCAACGGGGTCGGGGCAGATATCTTCTTGGTCAGGCGCCTGCCCGGCGTGAATCTCGTGCACCTCAACGCCAAGCTCGCGCAGCAAGTCGGCTAGATAGCCCTGGGCTGCGCCGCCCATGGGGTCAACAACCACGCGCAGGTGCGCGGCGCGGATGGCTTCGGCATCGACAAACGATGCCACCGCTTGCATATAGTCAGGAATGATATCCGCGGTGCGATATTGCCCCTCGATCCCCATTGGCTCGGAAGCCATGGTCTCTTCGAGCTCTTCGATGACATCCTGGTTGGCGGTCGAGCCGTCACCCATGCGAATCTTGAGACACAGATAACCCTGCGGATGATGGGACCCCGTCACCATGAGCGCGCCGCACGCCTCACCGTCATAAGCCGCCGCCCACGTAAGGGCAGGGGTCGGAACAGGTCGCGAAGCGAGCACGGCGTCTAGCCCGTGCGCTGCTAGCACACCCGCCGCAAGCTCAGCGAACTCGCGCGCCAGGGGCCGAGTGTCGAACCCTATATATACCGTTTTGCCCGGATTGGTCTTTTGCCACAACTCGCCGACGGCATCGGCGATACGGGCAACGTTATCGGCAGTGAAGTCCTCATCGACGCGAGCGCGCCAACCGTCAGTTCCAAAATGAATTATCGCGCACACGCGCAGACACCTCACAGTGTTTGGATCATGGTACGCATGAGGTATACCCGCGATACACGCTCGGCAACCTGCCGGCACCAGCATTCACCATTTGGGCAAATGCTGCCGAGGACATGCAGGCAATAAAAAAACCGCCCCGTATGGAGCGGTTTTGCCCTTTATATATCGAGCGCCTCGGCCATCGCTGCCGTAGTGATTGCCGTGGTTCCACAGCAACTGCCCACCATTGCGGCACCGGCATGTCTCCATTCGATGCATGCGCGCGCGAAAGCTTCGGGGTTCTCGTGCCATACGGGGCCATCCTGAGTCTGGACCGGATCGCCCACGTTGGGACGCACCGTGACGGGAGTAGTCGCCGATGCAACCATCCTGGGCACCGCCGCGTTCGCGGCCGCAAGCGAACAGCAATTAACACCAACCGAGTTTGCGCCGTGTTTTTCGGCGTACAAAACGGCTGCCTCGATGTTGAGGCCATCGCCCAACAGGTCGCCCTTATCGTCAACGACAAAACTCACCAGAACAGGCATGCTGTCGGCGGCATCTCGGGCGCCGGCAAGCATGGGCTGCAAATTACGGATAGACGTCACCGTCTCGATCAGCAGACCGTCAACACCAGCATTGAGCAAGGCGTGCGCCTGTTCGCGCGCAATGCCTCGGATCTCACGAAACTCGGCCGAGTCCTCGGCAAACCACTCAATACCGATCGGACCCATCGAGCCCAGCAGCAGCTGAGGGTGCGCCTGGCGGGCATCGTCGACGGCCCCGCGATTGACCTCCGCCACGGACGGCGCAATCTGGTCGTGCTTGAGGGCATAGCTTGATGCCTGAAAGGTATTGGTAATGAGTACCTGCGCGCCGGCGGCGACATACAAGCGATGGATACGAGAAACGGTCTGCGGCTCTGCCAGATTCCAAAACGCCGGTGGAATATCGGCGGCGTCGTACTCACTCAACAGAACACTGCCCATGGGGCCCTGCGCCAACAAGGTCTCGCTCGACAAGCGGCGCGTAAGTTCCTCGGCACCAAAGCGATTGTAATAACTCGTATCCATATATATCCCGCTATTCCTCGACGCTGATTCCCTGCTTTTCGAGATAGGCGAGCCAGCGGTTCATCGTGTCCTCGGATAGCGCATGCTCCATCATGCAGGCCTCGGAATCGGCTCGCTCAAATTCGACACCGAGCTCCTGAACCAAAAACGTGCGGACGAGGCGATGACGGTACCAGATAGCCGTGCCAACCTCGCGGCCGCGATCGGTCAGGACTACCTTGCCGTAGTGCGATTGCTCGACAAGCTCGGATGCCTTGAGCGCCGAAACCGCTTTATTGACCGATGCCTTGGAGACGCCAAGGCGCTGCGCGATGTCGACCGATCGCACGCCGTTGGTTTCCCCCTCTTCGCTTTCAATGCGAACCATGCACTCCAAGTAGTCTTCGTTCGCCACCGTCAGATGTAGTTCGCGCGAGCTATTTGTCGTATCCATGATCTTCCGTCCCTTCTGCATTCAATGGCTGATTCTACCCCATCCAAGCGTCGCGGTATGCCGTGGCATACCGTGCTAGAGTTCTTGTTGCACACGACGACCAAGATTGGAGCGGTCTTTATGGAAAACACCACCACGAACCCCGATGTCCTCGAGCGCTTTTTGCGCTACGTCCAGATCAACACGCAGTCCGAGGATGCAAACTGCGACCAGGTACCCTCGAGCGTCGTTCAGTTTGACCTTGCCAACGTGCTGGCTGAAGAGCTGCGCGAGCTTGGTGCGGAAGATGCCCACGTGACCGAGCATGCCTATGTCTGCGCGCATATCCCCGCAAGTGCGGGCGCTGAGGACAAGCCCGCCCTTGGCCTGATCGCCCATCTCGACACCACCGAAGTTGCACCGGGCGCCGGCGTGAAGCCGCACATCGTACACTACGAAGGCGGCGACCTGGTCTGCGGCACGGTTGACGGTAAGCCCGTTGCCATGAGTACCGCCAAGCTTCCCGCCCTGAACGACCTCGCGGGTGAGGACCTGGTCTGCAGCGATGGCACCACGCTGCTGGGCGCGGACGACAAGGCAGGCGTCGCCGAGATCATGTCGCTTGTCGCGCGTATCGCTCAGGACCCCTCTCTGCCCCATCCCGCACTCGGCATTTGCTTCTGCCCTGACGAGGAGATCGGTCACGGAGCCGAGCTGTTGGATATCGATACCTTTGGCTGCAAGTACGCCTACACGGTCGACGGCGGCCCCATCGGCGAGCTGGAGTGGGAGTGCTTTAACGCCGCCGAGGCGACCATCCGCTTTGAGGGCCAGTCCATCCACCCGGGCGACGCCAAGGGCCGTATGGTCAACGCAGGCAATCTGTTCTGCGACTTCAACGCGTTGCTCCCCTACGTGCAGCGCCCGGAGTATACGGAAGGCTACGAGGGCTTTTATCACCTTGAGGGTGTATCTACGACCGTCGATCACGCCACGGCGCGCTATATCGTCCGTGATCACGATGCCGCCAAGTTCCAGCAGAAACTCGACCTTATTGATGCCGCCGCCTCGCTGCTCAACCAGCGTCTGGGTGAGGAGCGCGTGACGGTCGAGATTAAGCAGCAGTATCGAAATATGGCCGAGATCGTTCGTGACTATCCCGAGCTTATTGATGTTGCCAAGGAAGCCTACCTTGCCTGCGGCGTTGAGCCCCAAGTGCTGCCGATTCGTGGCGGCACCGACGGCGCTCAGCTGTCGTTCCGCGGTCTGCCCTGCCCCAACCTTTCCACCGGCGGCTATTGCTACCACGGCGTCAACGAGTTCGTCCCGGTCAGTTCGCTCGTCAAGATGACCGACGTGCTCCAGGAGCTCGTCGCCCGCTTTGCATAAGCCTGGCCGCTCAAGCCTAAAAGACAAACCGCCCCGTCCTCTACAGAGGACGGGGCGGTTTTTGTACAGGGAGTGTCCCTAACTGCCGGCAGAAAAGGAACGTCCCCAAGTGCCGCAAAATGACGAGATCCACTCTCGCTTTGTGGGTAGTCATTGGGGACGTTCTTGTTTGACTAGTCGTTTAAGAACGTCCCCAATGACTACCCAAC
>CALLSU010000163.1:0-11560 GCA_938011935.1 uncultured Collinsella sp. | reverse complement strand
AGCTCGGAGGGCTCATGGACCAGGGAAATGCCATAGCTGGAACCGTTGACGGCCGGCTTCACAAAGCAGCGCTCGCCACAAACCTCGACGATATGATCGATATCGACTTCATCGCCCACCTCGAGCGCAAGGCCGGGGGCAATGGGAATGCCCGCCTTGGCGTATAGGAGCTTAGAGACCTCCTTGTCGGCACCGCAGGCGCTGGCAAGTACGCCCGAGGCCGTGTAGGGGATACCCAGGGTCTCCATGGCACCCTGCATGGCGCCATCCTCACCGCCGGCGCCGTGCATGGCGATAAATGCCACATCGAATCCGCCGTTCGCCATGGTTACCATAAAGTCATCAGCGGCCGTGTCAAGCAGCTCCACCGAGGTGTAGCCGGCTTCCTTCAGTGCCACCACAACGTTCTTTCCCGAATCGAGCGAGATCTCGCGCTCGGCGGAATGACCGCCCGCCAAGACCGCTACGTGCATGTTCTCTAGGCTTTTACCCGGCATGGGCAGACTCCTCCTCTATAATTTCTGCAGCTGATACCATATTGTAGCGATACCCTCTACGTTTCCCCAAAATCGAAAGGCTTCCATGAATCCCAGGACTAAATCTCAGGACATTCGCGACTTGAGCCAAAACGATATTCGCGAGCTCGTGGCCGAACTTGGCCAGCCCGCCTTCCGCGCGAAGCAGCTCATCGAATGGGTCTTTGAGAAGAACGTTTGTTCGTTTGACGATATGACCAACCTTCCCAAGGCTTTCCGTGAGCAGCTTAAAGAGGCTTTTGCCTTTGATACGCCGACTGAAATCACCAAGCAGGTTTCCAAAGATGGCTCGCGCAAGTATCTGCTCGAGTACCACGATGGCATTTCCGTCGAGACTGTCGGCATGCCCCGCCGTAACAAACTTTCCGTCTGCGTTTCCACCCAGGCAGGCTGCGGCATGGGCTGTGCCTTTTGCGCTACCGGTCTCAACGGCCTCAAGCGCTCTCTGACCGCTCAAGAGATCGTCGACCAGGTGCTTCATGTATCCAACGACTTTGGCGAGCGTGCCACAAGCGTTGTCTTCATGGGCCAGGGCGAGCCGTTTGCCAACTACGACGAGGTTCTCAAGGCACTGCGTATCCTCAACGACCCCGATGGCATCGGTATCGGCGCTCGTCACCTCACCGTCTCTACCAGCGGCGTTATTCCCGGTATTCGCAAATTTGCCGATATCCCCGAGCAGTTCACGCTTGCCGTTTCCCTGCATTCCGCCATCCAGTCGACGCGCAATAAGCTCATGCCCGGTGTTAAGAAATACACGCTGCTTCGCCTTCACGAAGCGCTTCAGCTCTACACCGAGAAGACTGGCCGCCGCCCGACCTATGAGTATGCCATGATCGAAGGCGTCAACGATACGAATCCCGAGATGCAGGCGCTCTGCGACTTCTGCGAGGGAACGCTGTGCCACGTTAACCTGATTCAGCTTAACGACATCGAGGGCAGCCCGCTCAAGCCGTCGCCGATTCATAAGGTTGAGGATCTTCAGCGTCGTCTTGAGTCCCGTGGCATCGAGACCACGATTCGTAACTCCCGTGGTAACGATATTGACGCCGCTTGTGGACAGCTGAAGCAGCGCTTCAAAGTTCAGAAGAACGCATAGGGGAGTCTGTGCCCCATAACGTTTCATGTGAAACATCCGACAGCCCTGGTTGCAAATAATGCAACCAGGGCTGTTTCATTTGTTTTCATGCTACTGAATTTAATTTACGCAAGCTTAGTTTTAGCCAAAATAAGGGGTCCTTGTCTCACGAATCAGACAAGGACCCCTTCAAAATAGGCAAGTAATTGTTAGGTACCTAATAACCAACATTTTCCCATTGATGGTTAACCCAGTCTTGGTTAATCTTGGGATTCTTCGTTACCTGAGCAGTACGCATGGCAACATCTTCTGTCATAACATCCATTTTCTTCTTTGAAGTATCGACGATATCTTGCGCGCTACGAAGCAAACGACCCCGAAGTTCATCGTCTGTTGCGATCTTATAGCCAGCAAAGGCACCAGCCGCGACAGTCGTCGCCAATGCAATCGCAGTAAAAATCTTATTCCTCATCTTGGCCCCCTTGATCAAACTGAATCATTTCACCAAGAATACGAGAGAGCTCTTCCTCGTCTTTAAACTCAATTTCAATCTTATTCTTTCCACGCGAGCTCTTCACACGCACGTTGGTATTAAATACCTGGCGAAGCACACGGGCAGCCTTTTTAAAAGACTGAGGCGTTGCAGGCCTCGGCGTCTTAGGCGTCTCTCCGGCAGAAAACAACGGAGCAAGATTTTCTGTCGCTCTTACGGAAAGCCCCTCTGCAACAACCTTTTCTGCAAGTCTAATTCGAGCATCCTCATAGGGAACTGCAAGAATCGCACGTGCATGACCAGCAGTAAGTGCACCCTCAAAAATCATCTGCTGAACTACTTCGGGGAGATCAAGAAGGCGCAACGAATTTGTAATTGCAGAGCGTGATTTGCTTACTGCCTTCGACAATGCCTCCTGGGTCATACCGCTGGCATCAATGAGCTGGCGATAGCCCTTAGCCTCTTCGACGGGATTCAGATCAGAACGCTGAAGGTTTTCGATAAGAGCAAGAGCCAGCATCTCTTCATCATTAACATCTTTAATGATGACAGGCAGCTCCTCAAGACCAGCAAGCTTTGACGCCTGGTAACGACGCTCACCAGCGATAATCTCATAGCCGTTTCCATGCTTGCGAACCAAGAGCGGCTGCAAAACGCCATGCTCTTGGATTGACTCGCTCAACTCGCGAAGTTCAGTTTCATTAAAATGAATTCGCGGTTGATTAGGGTTGGGAACGATATCCTCAATAGGTAGTTTTGTTACAGATGCGGCATTTGAAGCAGATACTGCAGAACCACCGGTCTCATACTCGGCCTCTGAGACCAAAGCATTGAGTCCACGTCCCAATCCGCCACGTTTCTTTACACTAGGCACGCTTGATCACCTCTTTTGCAAGGTTCATATACGCTTTTGCACCCTTATTTTGAGGTGCATAGGTAATTACCGGTTCTCCAAAAGACGGAGCTTCGGAGATTTTAACCGTACGGGGGATTAGCGTCTTAAATGCCTTATCACCAAAGTACGATTGAACCTCCTCAACAACCTGATTCGATAGAGAAGTACGCGAGTCATACATGGTCATAAGCACACCATAGGTGTCTAAGCCCTTGTTCAGACGTGATTTGACCATCTTCATTGACTCTAGCAGCTTCGTAACGCCCTCGAGTGCGTAGTACTCGCACTGGATCGGAATCAAAACGCTGTCTGCTGCGGTCAAGGCATTGATAGTAAGCAGGCCGAGCGAAGGAGGACAGTCAATGAAAATAAAATCGAACTCGTCCTGAATCGGCTCAAGCAAATCTTTGAGGCGGGTTTCACGAGCAATTGCGCTTACGAGCTCAATTTCGGCACCTGCAAGCTGAATCGTAGCTGGAATTACGAATACCTTTTTGCAATTTGTATCAAGAACAAGCGATTCTGCCGGCACATCATTCAACAATGCATCATAGATGCAGCGATCAAGGTCTTCTTTTTCAATTCCAAATCCACTGGTGCTGTTTCCCTGCGGATCAAAATCGACAATCAGTGTCTTACGACCCTGCTCACCCAGTGCTGCTGCAAGGTTCACAGCCGTCGTTGACTTACCGACGCCGCCTTTTTGATTGATGATTGCAATGATACGCGTGTCTTTTGCGCTCTTAGAACGCTTAACGTCGCGAAATCCCACGGTCCCTCCTGGTGTGTATTAAAGCTGTCAAACGGAGGATGTTTCACGTGAAACATTCCGATTCGATATCAACCGCCATGTTTCACGTGAAACACTGCAAGTTGTTAGTATCCATTATGTTTCACGTGAAACATCTAGGCAAGCGGATTCTTCTTTGCCATGCCATTTGCACGAGGCAATGAAACGGATGCCGGATGACTCTTTTTAAGAACAATGAACTCCCTGTGGCCCAAGCCCTCAGGCAAATCGATTGCGTCATTCAGAAGCAAAGTGAAGCCGCAAATCTTAGCTGCTGACATGCCGGAAGCAAGCTCCTCATCCGAAGGATTACCCTTGGTGATAACAAATAGCCCTCCGTCTTTGAGGAACGGAGCAGCATACTCAACAAGAATCGGTAGAGGGGCAAGTGCGCGGGCGGTTACGACAGAAAACTGCTTCTTATGGCTTCGAGCATATTCTTCAAGGCGATCATGAACCGCATGAGCATGTTTCAATCCAAGAACATCAACAAAAGAATTGACAGCATCAACCTTCTTACCAACAGAGTCAATATAAGTAGCTTTACGATGCATGGTTATGGTTAACGGAATACCAGGGAAGCCCGCACCTGTTCCCATATCGAGCAAAGCTCCCTCAGGAGCCTTATTGATATAGGGGAGCAAAACAAGTGAGTCGAGGATATGAAGTACCGCAGCATCTTCTATGTTAAGAATACGGGTGAGATTGGTTGTCTTATTTGTTTCCAGAACCAAATCCAAATGTTGAATACATTTCCTCAGCTCAGTATCAGTTACGCTCAAGGAATACTCTTTGCAATAGGAAGTTAGACGACTCAACATCTCGTCAGCCTGCTGATCAGTAAGTACTAACAACGAAAGCTCCTTTCTGACAAAAATCAGTGTATCGAGAACTTTTGACAAAAAAAGGGGACGTGGAAACCACGTCCCCTTAGCATAAGCTCGAGTAGATTATCGAGCAACAATCACCACATGGCGATCGGGGTCAGAACCCTCAGAATGAGTATCGACGGCGTCATTGCCACGAAGTGCAATGTGAACCAGTCGGCGCTCGTAGGCATTCATGGGCGGAAGCGAAACACTCTTATGAGTGCGGATGGCACGCTCGGCAGCAGACTGAGCCATGGAGGCAACCTTGTCCTGACGGCGGCTCTTGTATCCCTCGACGTCCACTACAACCGGATACCTAAAGCCGAGCTTGCGGCTCACCAGCAATGAGAACACAACCTGAAGGGCATCAAGGGTGCGACCATGACGGCCAATGAGAACAGCAAGGTCGGGAGCCGTTACATCCAGAATCAGCTCACCCTCGTCGCCCTCATACTCATCGATAGGAGAGTTGGCGGCATCGAAGTGCGAAAGGATGGAACGCAGGATGGAAATCGCGACATCGGCAATGGTGTCGAGCTCCTCGTCGGTCAGCTCTTCACCAGCCTTGTAGCGCTGTGCAATCTCGGGATAATCGCCCGCGACCTGCGGGGCAACCTCCTCAAGCATATCCTCGATGATCTCTTCAGACATAACGTACTCCAAAAGTTAGGTACCTAAATAAGATTGATATCCCACTACTTCTTCTTGTGCGGGCGCGGCTTCTTCTCGCGACGAGTGACCTCAACCTGCAGCGGCGCGTTCTTAAGGCGCTCCTCCTCATCGGCCTTCGCCTTGTCGATGACCTTCTGCGTCACAAAAATCTGCTGGATAACCTGCCAAACAGACGAGACGTCGTAGTACAGCAGAACACCAACGGGAAGGCTCCAGCCCATCCAAAGCATCATGACCGTCATGACAACGGCCATCATACGCATGCTCTGAGCCTGCTGGCCGGTCTGGTTGCGCGACATATAGAGCTGCGGAATCAGGGTCAGGACAGCGAACAGGATCAGGCAGACCAGCGCAGGCAGCGCGACCATAAAGCCATCGGCAAAGGAGGCACTCGGCGTGGTGGTCAGGTCGGGCAGAATATTAAAGAACGAGAACGTGCCGTCGTTAAAGTAGTCCGGCAGGTTACGCAGCAGCGTAAATAGGGCGAACAGGACAGGCATCTGAATCAACAGCGGCAGACAACCAGCCATCGGGTTGAACTTGTTCTCGCTGTAGAACTTCTGCATTTCCTCGGCCTGACGCTGGGGATCGTCGGCATAGCGCTCCTGGATCTCGAGCATCTTGGGCTGCAGCACCTGCATGCGTGCCGTCGACTTAGTCGACTTGAGCATAAGCGGCGTCAGCAGCAGACGGATGATGACCACCAGGATGATAATGGACAGGCCCCAGTCGACCGCAAAGGTCTGGATGAGCTTGAGCAGCTCGAAAAGGATGTTAACGATCCAATCCCACATGTAAGTTTTCCTCCGATAGCGAGTGCCCGCTAGGGCACAGGGTCATAACCGCCGACGTGCAGGGGATTGCAGCGAGCGATGCGCCTCACGGCAAGCCAGCAGCCTCTCAAAACACCGTACTTCTCAATCGCCTGGACGGCGTATTGCGAGCACGTTGGGTAATAAATGCAGGCGTCAGGCAATAAGGGCGAAATAACCTGTTGATATATGCGAATAGGAGCGATGGCAACACGTCGCAAAACGTGATTGCTCATCGCTCCTCCCCGGCAACGCCGGCGCGTTTCATAAGCGAACGCAATGCATTGTCCATCTCCTGCGGCGAGGAAACCCTCGTCTTGGGAGTTGCGAACAAGATGATGTCATAACCCGCAACGGGAAATCCACAGCTGCGGGCGGCCTCGCGCATCACACGCTTAGAACGGTTGCGCACGACAGCACAACCGAGCCGTTTAGCACCAACGAAGGCGACCCTTCCGGAGTCGCCTTCGCCAACCGATTCACATATGGTCATTCGAATCAGAGGGTGATTGAAACGACGCCCCTGACTGAACACATGCTCGAAATCTTGCCGAGACTTA
Source organism: uncultured Collinsella sp. (assembly GCA_938011935.1). Lineage (GTDB taxonomy): Bacteria > Actinomycetota > Coriobacteriia > Coriobacteriales > Coriobacteriaceae > Collinsella. The sequence continues at coordinate 4,855 of CALLSU010000163.1, read as the reverse complement.
ATAGTCTTCATGCGAGATGTGTGTATCGCTGCTAGACAGTGAGACGCTTGCGGCCCTTGGCGCGACGACGGGCGAGCACGGCACGACCACCTTTGGTGGCCATACGGGCACGGAAGCCATGGGTCTTGGCACGCTTACGCTTATTAGGCTGATACGTACGCTTCATCTTAAGTTCCTCCTGCTGCATTTCGAGTGTCCGCGGGGGCGCGGACGCAGATATAGACACGTGAGCTTGAAGATTGTAGGGAAATCAATGTTCAAATGTCAAGAAATCAAAGGTAAAAGGTTGCGCAGTTCACACGGTTCCCCCATAAGCCGAGCTCGATTTAGCGGTGCATGGCAACTTTTCACGATATTTCATCGAGTTTTCAACAGGTCATGTTGGCAATGTTGAGAACTTTTCGTCCGTTTTCCAAAGTTTTCAACAGGTTTTGAAAAGTTGTCGAAAGATGAGAAACATTGCACGGTGAGCTACTATTTGTTCGAAACCTTTTGAAAGATTGCGAGCGGCATGTCTGACGACTTTTACACCATGGTTGATTCCGGAGACCCGGCACCCGACAACGAGCACATCACCGGCGTGCGCGAAGAGCGTGAGGAAGGCGAGCAGACGACCACGCAGGCGCCAAAAGCCATGTACGCCGCGCGCATCGCCGTCTATGACGACATGCTGTCGACACCGCGTGTGATCGTCATTGATCCGCAAGATGTCCGCACGTATTTGGAAGAGACGACCAACACCGTCTACCAGTGCATGAAAGAACAAGGTGGCCATATCTCGCTCATGGTCATCCGCGAGATTGTCGAAAACTTTATCCACGCACACTTTGCCGAGCCCATCATCTCGATTCTGGACGGCGGAGACACCATCCGCTTTGCTGATCAAGGACCCGGCATCGACGACAAGGAGCGCGCTTTCGACTTTGGCGTTACCAGCGCAAACAGCAAGATGAAGCGCTATATCCGTGGAACAGGAGCAGGGTTTCCCATGGTGCAGGAGTATTTGGAAAACGCCGGCGGGGCCGTGTCCATCGAGGACAATATGGGCAACGGCACCGTGGTTACGGTAAGCCTGGACCCTAAACGCGTGCAGGAAATCGAACGCGCCGGCGGGCGCGGTGCTGCCGTGCGGCCCGAGACGGAGCAGCCCGCATATCCCCTGCCGGGAGCTTTTGCGCAGCAGCCCATGGCAACGCAACAGATGCAGCCCCGCGTGGGACAGAAGCAGCAGCCCGGAATGCTTCCTACACAAGAGCCCCAGGCGGCGTCGATGTCGATGCCGCCAAACGTGCCACAGGCCATGCCGCTGGCGGATCAGGATACAGCAGCAATGCAGCAGGCGACGGGGGCACCGGGTAGCCAGCAAATGGGCTATCAGCCGTACCAACAGGGATATCCATATCAGCAGATGCAGCCACTGGGGTATGGCCAGCAGTTCCCGCAGCAGTACCAGCAGGGATATCAGCAGCCGTACCAGCAGATGCCGCAGCAGCAGTACAACCCCTGGGCCCAGCAGATGCCTCCGCAGCCTTACCAACAGTGGCCTCAAAGTTTTCAACAGCAAATACCGCCGATGCAGAGTTCTCAACAACCAGCAGCTCAAATGATGTATCCTAATGCAGCAAATCAGTATGCGCAGCCACAACCGGACGTGTTCGTAAGCGATCGCGGCAACGCCGCGCTGGGCTATCTGGCGCAAAATCAAGCGTGCGGTGCTACCGATCTGGCGAGGGCGTTTGGAAACTCGGCCCCCACTTGGTCACGCACGCTCAATGACTTGGCGCAGGCCGGCTTGGTCATCAAGCATGGCCAGAAATACCATCTGACCGAACTCGGCGCCGCTCGCGTGCGAGCTCAGAGCTAAAGAACGGGAGAGATAGTGGACGAGGAAGCAAGCATCATCCTGGGGGATGCCATCGCCTTTTGCCAGCGCGACGGCCAAGATGCACGCCTCATCAACATGCTGGGGCAATCGCGCGCCATAAGCCTGACCGAAGATACGCTCACGATCGAGGCCCCCTCGCGCTTTGCCATCGCGCAGCTCAAAAAGCATCAGCCGACCATTGAGGCCTATCTGGAAGAAATCGCCTTTGCACCGATTGCGCTCGACATCGTGGCACCGCAAGGCGCCGCAGCGGAATCCGCCACGGCTCCCGCTGCTTCCCCGGCGGCGCCGGCCTCCGCAGGCGACGTGCCGGCAATCGAGCACCAGCACAGCGATGTTTCCCGTGAAACCATGGCACCGTTGCCGACCGCGGCGGCGACGTCAACGAACGCACCCGTCACGCACATGCCCATCGCTCACGACGCAACGACGGGCGCGGATTCGGGCATTGCAATCAAGAACACGCTCTCGGCCGATGATTTTCGTCGCATGATGAACCAGATGAAGGGCGGAGCGCCAACTAAATCCACGCAAGCTGCGACCCCCGCTTCACCCATGCCAGCACCGACCGCGCCGGCCGAACAGAATACGGATGGAGCCCCGCTCGCCGCGAACTCAAAATTTACCTTTGAGAACTTTGTCTACGGCCCCGAGAACAGCCATGCCTATCGCTCGGCACTCAAGTTTGCCGCCCTCGCGGACGAGCGCGGCACGTGCACATCACTGTTCATCTACGGCAAATCGGGCCTGGGCAAGACGCACCTGCTGCTTGCCATCAAAAACGAGCTCGCCGAGAAGTCGCCCGAGATCAAGGTCAAGTATGCCAACTCCCAGGCATATCTGGACGACCTGATGACCGAGTTCGACCGCCAAAAGAAGAGCAACGCCCCCATCATGCAGGCATACCACGGCGTGGACGTGCTCATCATCGACGACATCCAAAACATCATCGGCAAGCGCGCGAGCGTGGACTACTTTTTCCAGCTCATGGACGAGTTCATCCGCAACAACAAGAAGGTCGTCATCGCGGCAGACCGCGCCCCCAAGGACCTGAGCATGGACGAGCGTCTAACCAGCCGCTTCAACGCCGGCATGCTCTGCCTGGTCGCAGAGCCCAGCTACGAAATGAAATACAAGATCTTGCAGCGCTATTACGAGAACACCATCGTCGCCGCTCCCGAGGCAGGCGACGACTCGCTGCTGGCGGCCTATGGGGGCGACGGCGGGCACCTAACCGACGAGCACTTTAAACACATGGCCGAGGTCTCGGGCACCAACATCCGCGAACTCGAGAGCTTTTGCGAGCGCTGCGCCGGCGAGGCGGGCGACCGCGAGCGCGAGGGCGGGGAGCTCACCTTTGACGATATCGACGCCATCGCCAGCCAGTACTTTGACACATCGGCCAAAAAGATCAACGTCCAGACGGTTCAGTCCGTCATCGAAGAGCAGTACGGCGTGACGCACGAGGAGCTCATCGGCCCGCGTCGCAACGCCAATATCGCCAAAGCACGCCATATCGCTATCTACCTGGCCATCGAGATGTGCGAGATGACGACCACGGCGGTGGGCGCCGAATTTGGCAACCGCAACCACTCGACCGTCAGCACGAGTTACAAAAAGGTCCAGAAGATGATCCAGGAAGACCGCACCGTCACCGAAGACCTCAAGTCGCTGCGCGATAAAATTACACTGCGCTCGTAGGGAAATAGAGACACCTGTTGAAAACTTGTCGAAACCACGGGCATAAGGTGTCTAAAACCCAACCCGCGGTGATGAAAAGTTTTGCGCAGGTTTTGAACGTGGAAAACCACCCCTGTTGCACACAGGTTGCTGTCGATTCTCTTTCTTGGTCTGACCTGCGTCTTTGGGAGTAATCAACAGTTTCGTCAGTGCTATTACTATTATTAAGATATTTATATCTATAGAAAGGTATTAAAAGATGAAGTTCACCGTCAGCCAGAGCTCGCTTACACAAGCCATCGGCGTCGTTATGAAGGGTGTCGCTTCGGCATCCACCCTTCCCATCCTGTCGGGCGTGCTCGTTAAGGCCCAAGACGGCATCTTGGAATTCCAGACCTCTAACTACACTATCTCGATCCGTCATCGCATCGCGGCGCATGTCGAAGAAGAGGGCGAGATGGTTATCCCCTGTAAGATGCTCTCCAATATCACCAAGACCCTCCCCGATGCCCCGGTCACCTTTGAGCTGTCCGAGCGCCAGGTGCTGATTGGTTGCGAGAAGAGCTCTTTTAGGCTGAACACGCTCGATGCCAATGACTTCCCCGAGTTTCCGGCCTATGCCATCGAGAGTGCCGTGGAGCTGCCGACCGATGTCTTGTCCGAAATGGTCGGCCGCGTGTGGCGCGTCACCTCGACCGACAAGGCTCGCCCCATCCTGGGCGGCGTGCACATGAAGGTCGAGAACAACACCGTACGCCTGGTGGCGACCGATTCCTTCCGCTTGGCCGTGTGCGATACGCAGGTCGAGACCTCGACCCTCGAGGGCTCCTTTGAGCTCAACGTTCCGGCTGACGCCTTTAACGACGCGCTGAACATCATGGCCAGCCAGGCGACCATCATGATCGGGGCTACCGACACCCAGGTCGTCTTCGAGGCCGGCAACACCACCTACGTGTCGCGTCGCATCGAGGGCGTGTACCCCAACTACAAGCAGCTCATCCCCGATTCGTGCGTGACGAGCGTCAAGATCGATGTCGCCGCCTTTAACGCCGCCCTCAAGCGCGTGGCCGTTATCGCGAGCGCCAACCCCGCCGTCAAGTTCGAGATCGATGTCGAGAACGGGCAGATGGGCCTGTCCTCCATTTCCAATGACCAGGACCTTGCGCAGGAGACGATCGATGTCGAGGCTGAGGGCGAGTCGGGTACCATCGCCTTCAACTACCACTACATCTTCGGCTGCCTCAATGCCCTGTCCAAGGAGAAGGAGATCACGCTGGAGCTCAAGAGCTA
>CALLSU010000162.1:0-17952 GCA_938011935.1 uncultured Collinsella sp. | reverse complement strand
GCGGTCTGGTGTTTTCATCTGAACGACTTTGCGAAGCAACCGGAGTGAAGATGAAAACACCAGACCGCCGCGGGGCACCCGCAGACCGCAGGGACGGGAGCAGCTATACTACTCTCAGTAGTTAAGGGTCGCGGATTGGCCGCGTCACCGCTCTCAACAGGAGGTCTTTGTTTATGGCAGATCAAAAGCCGGTTGTCGGGATTATCATGGGCTCCAAGTCCGATCTGGGCGTTATGGAAGGCTGCACCGCCGAGCTCGAGGCGCTTGGTGTGCCCTATGAGCTCGTCATTGCGAGCGCACACCGCACGCCGGCGAAGGTCCACGAGTGGGCCTCGACTGCTGCCGATCGCGGTATCAAAGTGATTATCGCCGCCGCCGGCAAGGCCGCTCACCTGGGTGGTGTCGTGGCTGCCTTTACGCCGCTGCCGGTCATCGGCGTGCCTATGAAGACGAGTGACCTGGGCGGCATGGATTCGCTGCTGTCGATGGTGCAGATGCCTTCGGGCGTGCCCGTGGCCTGCGTTGCCATCAACGGCGCCAAGAACGCCGCCATCTACGCCACGCAGATTCTGGGCGCTTGCGACCCCGAGTACCGCAAGGTTATCGAGAAGATGAAGCAGGAGATGGCCGACGCCTAGGCGTTCCGCCGTTTCACCGCAGTATAAGGAGAGCCATGTCCGACTATCAGGGAAAACGATTCAAGGCTTCTCAGATTCCCGATCCGTCGAAGCCGGGTGCTGCCCATGCGGCACAGCAGGGTCGGACATCCTCTCCTCAGCAGCCGCGCGCGCCGCGTCCCGTAACGCCGATGTCCCATCATCGCCAGGATACGCCGGCTGCATATCGCCCTTCGTCGTATGATACGGCCAAGAAAGAATCGCGTTCTACGAAACAGTCGGGCGCTGCTCCGTCGAGCTATACCGAGCCGCCGCGCAAAAAGCGCCGCTCCGTTATCCCCATCTTGCTCATCATTATTGGCATCGGCCTAATCGTTGCTGCTGCCGCCATCTTTATCAACGCCCAGATTGGCTACAAGCAGGCGAGCGAGTCGTATCAAAAGATCGAAAAACAATATGTGAGCGACAAGGACGCCAGCGGCGTGCCGATTATCGACTTTGATGCACTTGCCCAGACGAATCCCGAGGTTGTGGGTTGGATTTATGCGCCCGGCACCAACATCAACTATCCCGTCGTGCAGACCAACAACAACTCCAAATACCTCAACACGCTGTTTGACGGTACGGCTAACGCGTCCGGTGCCATCTTCTTGGATAGCGACGACACCGCGCCGGGCATGGTGGATCAGCAGACCACGATCTACGGCCACCATATGAACGATGGGTCGATGTTCAACGTGATTTCGGACACCACCGACCAAGCGACGTTCGATAGCATCGAGTACGTGTATTACATCACGCGCGATGCAACGTATAAGCTGCGTCCGCTGGCGACCAAGGTGGTCGAGGACACGTATGCCAAGGCGCGCACGCCCAACTTTGAGGGCGATGACGGACTGAAGAATTATCTGTCCGAGATGCTCGACGGTGCCTCTGCCGTGGCGAGCGATGCCACCGATCGTGCCGCTTCGGCAACCAAGGTCGTAACGCTTGTGACCTGCCGTTCGCTGTCATTTAGCAATACGCGTGCCGTCATGGTGCTCACGCCGGTCGAGGAATAAAGTGTCCGGGCCCCGTCCCAAAAAAGACTACCCTGGAAATCAAAAGGAGAAATGATGCTTGAGAACGGCAAATCGATGCCTTCGGTTGATGCTTGGCTGCGCGAAGCCAAGGCCGATGTTTCGGCGGCTGATTGTGGGATGTACCTGACACACAACGGCGTGGTGCGCGCGACGCCCAAGGCCGAAGTGCGCGGAGTCGAGACCGATGGCGTGGCGCCAGGCCACAAGGTGGGCGGCATGGCGTTTGGCTTCGATGCCGAAAAGGTGCAGGCCGCTATCGAGGCGACGCGCACGATGCCGGGTATCGGCTATGTGCGCGTGTGGCTGGCGAGCGGCGAGCTTACCGTGGGCGACGACATCATGCTCGTGCTCATTGGCGGAGACATTCGCCCGCATGTGGTCGATGCGCTGCAGTCGCTCGTCGGCACCATCAAGAACGAGTGCGTGAGCGAGGTCGAGCGCGAGGCGTAAGGCCTCGTCGGCAATCCGAGTCTGTCTATAGCGAAAGCCCGCCGGCAGTTCATGTAGATCTGCCAGCGGGCTTTGATGTGTTGGAGCTATTTTGCTCGGGCGTTTGCTACACGCGTGTGGCGTCCTTGGGGCTCATGGTCATACTCTGAAAACGGTTCTCCATATATTCGTTATCGAAATGCTTGTCATAGAACTGTGCGACGGGAATATTTCGAATGGTTCCGTTGACGCGCTGATACCAATAGTCGAGCGATTGCAACGTCATGACGCCGTCGATCAACATGACGGCGGTCAGGATGACGGTAGCAGAGTAGCGGCGTTTCCATGGAATCATATTGATGAGCTTAAGCAGGCGCGGCAGCAAGACCTTGATCCAGATGAGGCCACCCAGGCCCCACATGCAGGCAAACGGCGTGCATGTGCGTCCCCCGGTCAATACCGCGATGGGATCGGGCATGCCGAATAGCCTAATGTGTGAATAGCTCCACGACACCACGCCAAATGAGGTCTGCATAAACCAGCCTACAAACACCTCGAAAGCGCCGCCGATCAGGGCACTTACCAGGAAAATGATCAGAGGATTCTTTTTATAGAAGCGGTTGAGCGCCATGGTCATGAGCACCGCGCCAAATCCGTAGATGGGGCTAAAGGGGCCAAATAGCATACCGGCACGGTCCTGATAGACGCCGGGATCGACGACGACCATATGCCAGACTTCCTCGAGAATGAGACCTAACACGCTGCAGACGAAGAATACCCAGAACAGGTTGAAGTAGTTGAGCTTGATGTAGCCCTCGCCGGTTTCGTCGCGGCCGAGCATCCCCTCGGCGGCGGCATCGCGGTCGAGCATCTCTTGCAGACGGCGCTGCAGTTCGCGCTCCTGGCGTAGCGTGGGGTCGACGGTGGCCGACAGCGCAATGAGGATGACAAGCTGGACGGCGGGGCGCAGCAGGAAGGGTCCGATGCCCTGGAGCATCACGTCAACTAAAAGCTCCACGACGGTAAATGCGATGAGGACGTAAGACAGGCGGGCGGCATTGCGCCGCTGGTCCTTGATGAGGTCCAGGCCAAAGACGATCAAGATGATCGCGCTTGCCGCCGAGAGCATAATGCCGGCGACGATAAGGCCAACCGCGACCAGGGTGTTATCACCGAGCTTAGCGGCGACGTTGCCGTTAATGAGTGCGGTGATGACCTGCCACATAAAGACGGCGACTGACGGGAGCGTGCCCACGCCAGATAGGGTGCACAGGACTGCGTAGACCTTGATGATAAGGGGGATCTTCTTGGCCTCCGTGGTGCTGGGGACACTGGGGTCGAGTTGATTTCGATCCATACGCTACCTTTCTCGTCTTGTAGTAGCCTACAAGGATACGCCGACGACCAGCTAAAAGACAGGACGAACGTCCCAATTGCAACAATGTAGCCCCTAGCGCGGGCGAGACACGGCGCACGGGAAGTCTTCGAGGCCGTTGCCCCTGAGAGTGGACTACCCAATAAAATGTTTGGTCGCAAAACGGATAATAAGCTCGGTGGGCTTTTAAAAAGCGCTGCTCATGCGCGGGGGAGCGCGTCGCGCCGTGCGTATAATAAGGCGGGTAACGCCAAAATACGAGGCTCTGAGGGGATGCCATGTCTCAAGAAACCATCCGCGCGGCCGAGCGTGCCGCGGGACAGGTGAACGCCATGTCGACGTATGATCCGGACTCTGACCAGCTGCATGAGGAATGCGGCGTTTTTGGTGTCTGGGCGCCCGATCGCGACGTGGCTCGACTGACGTACTTTGGCCTGCGTGCACTGCAGCATCGCGGCCAAGAATCGGCGGGAATCGCCGTTGGTGACGGCGGTACGGTTATGGTCCGCAAGGATCTGGGCCTGCTCGACCGCGTGTTCTCCAATGCCGACTTGTCGACGCTCTCCGGTCAGCTGGCCGTGGGTCATGTGCGCTACGGCACCGCCGGCGCCAAGAGCTGGGAAGCCTCTCAGCCGCACCTCTCTACCATCAATAGCGTCATTATCGCGCTCGCGCACAACGGCACCCTCGTCAACACCGACGAGCTGCGCCGCCAGCTGATCGAGCTGGGCGTACCGTTCCTCTCCAACTCGGATTCCGAGGTCGCGACCAAACTCATCGGCTACTTTACTCAGCGTACAGGCCATCTGCGCGAGGGCATTCGCAAGACCATGGAGCTTGTGCGCGGCGGCTACGCCATGACGCTCATCAACGAGCAGGCGCTCTACGCCTTCCGCGATCCGCATGGCATTCGCCCACTGGTGTTGGGCAAGCTGGTGGACGAGGGCCTGGACCAGGCCGATGCCGCATCCGTTTCGCAGCTGCCGTCGCAGGACGGCGCCGCGACGGTTGACGTTGCCACCCATGTCACCCGCGCCGGCGGCTGGGTCGTCGCCTCCGAGACTTGTGCGCTCGATATTGTGGGCGCCGAGTACGTCCGCGACGTCCGTCCCGGTGAGATTTTGCGCATCAGCGCCGAGGGCCTTGTGTCCGAGCAGGGCGTGCCTGCTGCCGAAGAGCCTGCTAACTGCATCTTTGAGCAGGTCTACTTCGCTCGCCCCGATTCCATCATGAACGGCAAGAGCGTCTACGCCTGCCGTTATGACATGGGTCGTCAGCTGGCACATGAGGAGCCCGTCGAGGCCGACCTGGTCATCGGCGTGCCCGACTCCGGCCTGCCGCCCGCGGAGGGCTATTCGCACGAGAGTGGCATTCCCTTTGGTGAGGGCCTTATCAAGAACCGCTACGTGGGTCGTACGTTTATCGAGCCTACGCAGGAGCTGCGTGCCATGGGCGTGCGTATGAAACTCAACCCGCTGCGCGACAACATCGAGGGCAAGCGCCTGGTCGTCATCGACGACTCCATTGTGCGCGGCACCACCATGGTGCAGCTCGTCAAGATGCTGCGCAACGCCGGCGCCAAGGAGATTCACATTCGCATCAACTCGCCCGAGGTCATCTGGCCGTGCTTCTACGGTATCGATACCGACGTGCAGTCGCAGCTCATCAGTGCCAACAAGACGGTCGATGAGATCTGCGAGTACATTGGCGCCGATTCGCTGGCCTTCCTTTCGGTCGAGGGCCTGCTGAAGGTCATGCCCAAGGGCGGCTACTGCGACGCGTGCTTTACCGGCCGCTATCCCGTGGCGATTCCCGAGAGCTTTGGCCGTGACAAGTTCATGGAGGGCTTTAAGCCCCGCAACCTGGACAAGCCGCTGCACTTTGACGACGACGCTGTGGTCGAGAAATATGTCGACCGCAGCTGGGAAGAGGAGCACGGCGAGGCCTAAAACCTGCCATGTAGGGACAGGTTTATTTTGGTAGGTTTTACCTGCTGTTTTGTTGATATGACGGCGCGTGCTGTTATGGCGCGCGCCGAAATGGCGCAACTATGAGCACCGTTTGGCGCCTGCGCGGCGCCACGGTAGTGGGAGAGGAAGGCTCAGATGAGCGACAGCAAGCATGTGACGTACGAGGACGCCGGCGTCGATACCGCCGAGGGCGGCCGCGCCGTCGACGCTATTAAGCAGATGGTCAAGGACACCAACCGCCCCGAGGTCATCGGCGGCATCGGTGGCTTTGGTGGCCTGTTCTCGGCCGCCGCGCTTAAGGATATGGAAGACCCGATCCTGATTAGCGGCACCGACGGCGTGGGCACCAAGCTCGTGCTCGCCCAGATCATGGACCGTCACGAGACGGTGGGCCAGGACTTGGTCGCCATGTGCGTCAACGACATTTTGGCTTCGGGCGCCGAGCCGCTGTTCTTCCTGGATTACGTTGCCATCGGTCACATCGAGGCCGAGCACATGGCAAAGATCATCAAGGGCGTGGCCGACGGCTGCAAGCTCGCGGGCTGCGCGCTCGTGGGCGGCGAGATGGCCGAGCACCCGGGCGTTATGGCTCCGGCCGACTACGACCTCGCCGGCTTTACCGTGGGCGTCGTCGATCGTCCCAAGATGCTCGACCCCGTGAACGTTCGCCCGGGCGATGTGATCCTGGGCCTGCCTTCCACCGGCGTGCACTCCAACGGCTACTCGCTCGTGCGCAAGGTCATCGGCGTCGACGGCGTTAAGCCGGGCACGCCCGAGGCCGTCGCTAAGGCCGAGGAGCTGAGCCGTCCGCTCGAGGAGCTCGGCGGTGCATCGCTGGCAGACGCTCTGTTGGCCCCTACGCGCATCTACGTCAAGCCGATCCTGGAGCTGCTGCGCGGCGGCGCCAACGTGCATGCTATCGCCCACATCACCGGCGGCGGTATTACCGAGAACCTCAACCGCGCGCTCGCCGACGACGTTGACGCCGTGGTCACCCGCAACGGCGCCGAGGTGGGTTGGGACGTTCCGCCCGTTATTACTTACGTGTCGCGTCAGGCCGAGCTCGCGCCCAACGAGGCATGCAAGACCTTCAACATGGGCGTCGGCCTGTGCCTGATCGTCGCCCCCGAGGACGAGGCCGCCGTGACCGAGGCACTGGTCGCGCTGGGCGAGAAGCCGTTCCGCGTGGGCGAGTGCGTCGAGGGTTCCGGTAAGGTCGTGTACTCCGATGAGCGCTAACGAGCAGATGGCTGCTGCCGAGGGCCTGGGCTTTGTGCCCTACACCCGTCCGACCGGCACCGATACGGCCGAGCCGCTTAAGATTGGCGTGCTTATCAGCGGCTCGGGTACCAACCTGCAGGCGCTGATCGACCTAATCGCCGCCGGCAAGCTCAACGCCTCGATTGAGCTCGTGGTGTCGAGCCGTCCTTCGGCCAAGGGCCTACAGCGCGCCGAGCGTGCGGGCATCCAGACGCTCACGCTGTCCAAGGATGTCTATGCCGACCCCATCGCGGCTGACGAGATCATCGCGCATGAGCTGCTCGAACGTGGCTGCGAGTACGTGGTGATGGCCGGCTATATGCGCATGGTGCACACGCCGCTGCTGGCGGCGTTCCCCAATCGCGTGGTCAACCTGCATCCGGCGCTGCTGCCGAGCTTTACCGGTGCCCATGCGATTGACGATGCGTTTGCGCGTGGCGTCAAGGTGACCGGCGTGACCGTGCACTTTGCCAACGAGATTTACGACAACGGCCCCATCATCGCCCAGCGTGCGCTGGCTGTCGAGGAAGGCTGGGACGTCGACACGCTCGAGGAGCATATCCACGCGATTGAGCACGTGCTGTATCCCGAGGTCGTGCAGATGCTCGCCGACGGCCGCGTCCACGTGCTGGAGAGCGGCAAGGTCGCAATTGATGCGCCCCGCGGCTAGCGGCGCACAGTACAATTTAGTTGAGTGGTCAGGGTGGTCATTGGCGCCAAGGCGCGCGTGGCCACCTTTTGTTTTGGGTGGTCATCGGGGACGTTCCTGAATGACTAGGTGAGAGAGGTGAGCGCATGGCGGATAACGAAGCGCTGTTTACGCCTGAGCTGGTGTTTTTTGATTGGGAGTGTGCGACGCCGGGTGAGGTGTTTGCGCAACTCGAGAGTGAGCTTGCTCCGCGCGGCTACATTGCCGACGGTTGGCTCGACGCCGTTCGCACGCGCGAGGATGCCTATCCCACGGGTCTTGCCATGCCGGCGGCAAACATTGCCATTCCGCATACCGATCCGGGGTTTGTGGCCAAGCCCTATATCGCGGTGGTGAAGCCCTCCGCGCCCGTGACATTTAACGCTATGGCTGGCATGGGCGCTCCGGTGCCGGCGCAGATCGTCATCAATCTGGGCATCGCCGAGCCGGGCGGCCAGGTCGAGGCTCTGCAGGCGCTCATGAACATCTTTATGGACGCCGATGCCGCAGCCGACGTGCTCGGCCAGACCACGCCGCAGGGCATGGTCGACGCCATCCGCCGCCACTTCTAAGGTGGGGCTAAGCCGGCACCTAGGGACGTTCCTTATGTGCCGGCACTTGGGGACTGTCCCTAACTGCCGGCAGAAAAGGAACGTCCCTAACTGCCGGCTGCCAGAGCTGTCCCCTTTGCACCAAAATGGTGCAGATTAACCTGTCCCCCATGCACCAGGTGTGCCGCGGGGGCTGCGTTGTGACACAATGGCGTTTGTTCGATTCGTTATGCGAAAGGCCAACTATGGCAAATAAGAAAAAGAACCCCGCACTCGAGCCGACGCCCGAGCAGCAGGCTCGCGCCGCCTCCAACTCTCGCAAGAAGCAGCGCAAGACCCGCGTGTCCAAGACCGTCAAGATCGTTCTGGTGGTCATCGGCGTGCTGGCGATGCTGCTTTCCGTCTCGGCGATGGCGTGCTCCGGCCTTATGTCGCAGGCCGAGGACACCTCGGGCTACAAGCTGACCGGCGGTGTTGCTGCTACTATCAACGGCACCAACCTCACCGAGGACACCGTGACCAAGCAGATCATGAGCATGCGCACGTCCTACGGCTACACCAAGGACAAGGACTGGGCGCAGTATCTGGTCGACAACGACCTCACGCCCAAGAAGTATCGCAAGCAACTCATCGACTCCTACACGCAGCAGATTCTGCTTCAACAGGCACAGAAGGAGAACGGCGTGACGGTGTCGGACGAGGAGGTCGAGAAGGCTTGGAAGGACGCGTGCAAGAGCGCGGGCGGTGCCAAGGCCTTTAAGAAGACCCTCAAGACCTACGGCTATACCGAGGATACCTACAAGGATTCGCTCAAGGAGAGTCTGGCGCAGCAGAAACTCAAGGATGCCGCCGCGCCCACGAGCAAACCCAAGGACAGCGAGATTGTCGATTACATCAACGAAAACCTGTCCAGCTACAACGACGCCCGTCGCTCGTCGAACATCCTGATCAAGGTTGATTCCGACGCTTCCGACGAGGACAAGGCTGCCGCCAAGGCCAAGGCGCAGGAGTGCCTGGACAAGATCAACTCCGGTGAGCTGAGCTTTGAGGACGCCGTTGAGCAGTACTCCGAGGACACCGGTTCCAAGGAGAAGAAGGGCGATGTGGGCTGGGATAAGCTCACCACCTTTGTCGACAGCTACCAGACGGCGCTCGAGGGGCTCAACAAGGGCGACGTGAGCGAAGTCATCGAGTCGACCTATGGCTACCACATCATCAAGTGCACCGACTACTTCCATGTCGATAATCAGGTTGATGACATCAACCAGGTGCCCAAGGCCATCAAGAAGTACGTCTCCAACGTGGTGAAGACGCAGGCGGCCAGTACCGCGTACAGTGAGTGGCTGGAGCAGTACAAGAAGGACGCCGACATTACCGTCAACCCCATGCCCAAGGACGTACCCTATAACGTGAGTCTGAAGGGCATCACCAAGAGTTCGACCGACGATTCGTCGACGACTGAGTAATCATGGGGCGGTGCTCGCGCGAGTGCCGCCCACGCTATTAGAGAGGATTTGCAGATGACCAACGAAGAGCTGCAGAAGGAAATGATCGCGGCCATGAAGGCCAAGGACAAGGTTCGCCTGTCCATCATTCGCCAGGTTAAGGCCGAGGTGAAGAATATCGAGGTCAATGAGCGCCGCGATGTGACCGAGGAAGACGTCAACAGCATGATCAAGCGTCTGATCAAGCAGACGAGCGAGACACTGGAGATGTCCATCAAGGCCGGCACCGACCAGGAGCGTACCGACAACCTGACCGAGCAGGTCAAGATTCTGGAGAGCCTGCTGCCCGCGCAGGTTTCGGGCGAGGAGCTCGAGGCTCTGATCGAGCAGGTCATCGCCGAGCTGGGCGCCACGTCCAAGAAGCAGATGGGCCAGGTTATGGGTGCACTCGGCAAGGCCACTGGCGGCAACTTCGATAAGCCGGCCGCGGCAAAGATCGTCGGAGCCAAACTCGCGTAATTTGTTACGCGGTTTTACCAAACCGCGTAACGGCTCGACGCTGCAAACCCGTACACGCGGCAATCTGACGTTCAATTTCAAGGGCGCGACCATAAGGTCTGCGCCCTTTCATTTCACGTCACCTTGCTCGCGTGTACGGGTTTTCGCTGACTTATGCTCAACAAGGGCGGTTGGGCGCTCACTGGGGACAGACTTAAATGAGTGCCCAATGAGTGGGTGGAAGATTGCGGGTTCTTTACGGGAATGTAGTGTGGGCTGCGGAAACGTGGTTCTTTCCGTACAATAGTTCAACTCGTGTAAACGCAGGGAAGGGACATTCATGGCAGACATGATCGAGATCAAGCATCTCAACAAGTACTTTGGCGACCTGCATGTGCTCAAAGATATCAACCTCACCGTCAAGCGCGGCGAGAAGCTCGTAATGATCGGGCCTTCCGGCTCGGGTAAGTCGACGCTCATCCGCTGTGTCGATTATCTTGAGGAGCCCACGTCGGGCGAGGTCATCATCGACGGTACGCCGCTCACTAAGAAGAATCACCTGGAAATGGCTCGCAAATATAGCTCCATGGTGTTTCAGCAGTTCAACCTGTATCCCAACATGACGGTGCTGGGCAATCTGACGCTCGCGCCCATCAAGCTGCAAAAGAAGAGCAAGGAGGAGGCGACCGAGATCGCCGTCGCCGCGCTCAAGCGCGTCGGCATGGCGCATAAGGCCGGCGAGTATCCGCAGAACCTCTCGGGCGGTCAGCAGCAGCGCATCGCCATCGCCCGTGCCCTGTGCACCAAGCAGCCCATCATCCTGTTTGACGAGCCGACCTCGGCGCTCGACCCCGAGATGGTCCAGGAGGTTCTGGACGTTATGATTGAGCTCGCGCAGGAGGACATCACCATGATCTGCGTGACGCACGAGATGGGCTTTGCGCGCCAGGTGGCCGACCGCGTCATCTTTATGGAGGACGGCCGCATCCTGGAGGAGGGCACGCCCGAGCACTTCTTCGATAACCCCGAGAACCCGCGCTGCCGCGAGTTCCTGTCCAAGATTCTGCACTAGGCGCGGTGATGGACATGACGGATATGACGAGGGCGGCCGTGTCGCGCCGTCACTTTTTGCAGCTGGCGGGCGCCGGCATGCTCGCGCTGACGGGGACCGCGCTCACCGGTTGCGGCAACTCCACCAGCGGCGAGGGTTCCGACAAGGGATCCAAGCTTGCGGCCATCAAGTCGCGCGGCCATCTGAATGCCGGCGTCAAGAAAGATGTTCCCGGCTACGGCTATTACGACACCGCCAAAGGCCGCTTTGAGGGCATGGAAGTCGATTTGTGCTACCAGATCGCCGCCGCTGTCTTTGGCGTGAGCTACAAGGAAGCCCGTGCCCAGGAGCTTGTCGAGTTTACCGACGTAACGCCCAAGACACGCGGCCCGCTGATCGATAACGGCCAACTCGACGTGGTCGCAGCGACCTACACCATCACCGACGAGCGCAAGAAGAGCTGGGATTTCTCGACGCCGTACCGCACCGACTACGTGGGACTCATGGTCAAGAAGCGTTCGGGCTTTACCTCGATTGAGGACCTGGACGGCAAGGTCATCGGCGTGAGCCAGGGTGCCACCACGCAGGGCCTGATCGAGCAGATGATCAAGGACAACGGCTTTAGCTGCAAGCCCGAGTTTAGGGCCTTTAGCGGCTACCCCATCATCAAGAGCTCGCTCGACGCCGGCAATATCGACGTCTTTGCCATGGACCGCTCCACGCTGGCCGGTTACATGAACGAGACCGTTGAGCTGTTGCAGCCCGAGGTCAAGTTTGGCGAGCAGGGCTACGGCGTGGCGACCAAGAAGGGCTGCGACCTTTCGGCCGTGGTCGATCAGGTGATTTGCGATCGTCTGGCCGACGGCTGGCTCGACCAAGAGGTCAAGACCTGGGGTCTTGTATAGGCGCATCGTCCAAGGAAGGAATCAAATGCTCGAAGGATTATTTGACGCCGACCGTTGGTCGACGACATTTCAAAACATGGGGCCCTTCTGGGAGGGCTTTGGCGTGACGCTACAGGTGGTCGTTGCCGGTCTGCTGCTGTCGCTGGTGCTGGGCACGCTGCTGGGTGTGTTCTCTACCACCCGTTCGCGCGTGCTGCGCGCCATAAGCCGCGTATACGTGGAGTTTTACCAGAACACCCCGTTGCCCGTGCAGGTGCTCTTTATGTACATGGCTGGTCCGCAGTTTTTGCAGGCCATAACCGGTGCCGACCAGCCGGTGCGCATCGCGCCGTTCGTGCTGGGCTTCTTGGGCGTGGGCCTGTATCACGCGGCCTACATCTCGGAGGTCATCCGCACCGGTATCGAGGCGGTTCCGCGCGGTCAGATGGAGGCGGCGCAGAGCCAGGGCTTCACCCGTGCGCAGGCGTACTGGTACATCGTGCTGCCCCAGACATTCAAGATCATTCTGCCGCCGCTGTGCAACCAGGCACTCAACCTAGTCAAGAACACGTCGGTGCTGGCGCTTGTGGCCGGCGGCGACCTTATGTACCGTTCCGACAACTTTGTGAGTCTGTACGGTTACCTGCAGGGATACATCGTCTGCTGCCTTATGTACTTCATCATCTGCTTTCCGCTCGCCATGCTGGTGCAGTGGCTCGAGCGCCGCTCCAAGGAGCGTCCGCGCGGCGTGAGCCTCGCCGAGCTGGGGCTCGACAACGTAGAGGAGGCCTAGCGCATGGAAATCTTCAACGCGACCAACCTGCTCTACATTTGGGGCGGCTTTGTTAAGACGATCGAGATCTCGGCGCTGTCGATCTTTTTCTCGCTCATCTTTGGCACGGTGCTGGCGCTTGTTAAAAGCTATGCGCCCCGCCCGTTCCGTATTTTGGTGAGTGCCTATATCGAGCTGTTCCGTTGCACGCCGAACCTGCTGTGGATCCTGTTTATCTACTTTACGGTGCAGGGCTTGGACATTGTGATTTCGACCATCGCCTTTACGCTGTTTACCAGCGCTGTTATGGCCGAGATTGTGCGCGGCGGCCTCAACTCGATTCCGCGCGGCCAGTTTGAGGCAGCGCAGAGCCAAGGCTTCGGCTTTTTTGCCACCATGCGCTACATCATTCTGCCGCAGACGTTTAAGACGATCATTCCGGCGCTGTTTAGCCAATGCACGACCGTCATTAAGGACAGCTCGTATCTTTCGGGCATTAACGTGGCCGAGCTCATGTACACGGCAAACGTCGTGATGGCCCACGCGATTGATCTGTCGCAGGTACTTATGCTCTACGGCCTGGTGTTTGCGATGTACTTTATGCTCAACTTTGGTATCTCGTTGTTGGTGAGGGCATATCAACGCCGCATCGTGGCCGCATAGTCCTGCTTCCCCAAGCACGGCACCTTGCCCCTCAATCGTCGCTTGCGTACATTTAGTACGCGGCGCTCCTCTTTCGGGGCAATCTGCCGCACTTGGGAAACCAGGACGGTCGTAAGTGACAAAATGGGAATCAGGAATTGCCTTTTCTCATTTGTTAGAAAGGAATCGCGATGAGCGATCTGGAGAACAAGAAGAGTCCTGTGGTCATTACCATCGCGCGCGACTTTGGTGCCGAGGGCCACGAGATCGGACGCATCCTCGCCAACGAGTTGGGGATTCCTCTGTACGACAACGAGCTGCTGGTGCGCGCGTCGCTGCGTGCGGGCGAGTCGCTCGATAAGATGGCCGCCTACGACGAGCGTCTGGCTGTGGAGAACATGGCGTTTCTGCCCGACCGCTACGACGCGCGCTCGTACTCGGACAAGTTGTTCCAAAAGATGAGCCAGGTGATTTTGGACCTGGGCGAGACCGAGAGTTGCATTATCGAAGGCCGCCTGTCCGATTATCTGCTTCACAACAACCCCAACCACATTGCCGTGTTGGTGACCGCACCCTTTGAGGACCGCGTCGAGATCGTGCGCAAGAAGCGCGGCCTTAACAAAAAGAAGGGCGCCAAGCTGGTCAAGCAGCAGCAGAAGGCGCGCGAGGCGTTCTACAAGCGCTACAGCGCCGGAAAGTGGAAGATGACGAGCGGCAAGGACATCGTCGTCAACCGCGCCAAGTTGGGCCGCGAGGGCTGTAAAGACGTCATCGCCGCAGCCTACCGCTATAAAGTGGCGCAGCTCGAAGGCTAGCCGACCAAAACCACCACAAAGGGGACAGGCACCTTTGTGGTGGTTTTTGTTTTAGGCTGAGGGGAAGGCCTTGGCGGCAGTGCCTATCCTCGGCTTTTGCATAGTCTCGATCTGTAACACCAAGCCAGCGAAAATGGCTCTAACTGTTACAGATTGAGATGAACCGTTCGGCCGTCAGCCCAACGTCTTGATCTGTAACACCAGGCGGCATATTTGGTCTCTAACTGTTACAGATTGAGATGCAGCGTGGCCGGCCGGCACAATATCTCAATCTGTAACAACTGCAGGGCTCAACGGACTCCAGCTGTTACAGATTGAGACAAAACGACCGGGCAAGTCCCAAACCACCACAAAGGTGCCTGCCCCATCGTGGTGGTTTGGGCGGCCGGCATAAAAAAGTCCCCGCCGGGCGTGTGCTCGACGGGGACTTTGCCGTTTGATGGCTAGCACTGCAGGTGATTACTCGCCCAGCAGGCTCTTGGTGATGGAAGCGGCGGCCTTCTTGCCGGCGCCCATCGCCAGAATGACCGTAGCGGCACCGGTGACGATGTCGCCGCCGGCCCAGATGCGGGGATCGGTGGTCTGGCCGGTCTCCTCGTCGGCAACGATGTAGCCCCACTTGTTGAGCTCCATCTTGCCGCCGATCTTCTTTGCGAAGGGGTTGGCGTTGGTGCCGATAGCCGAGATCGCGACGTCGCAGGGAATCTCCTCGATGGCGCCCTCGATGGGCACCGGGCGACGGCGGCCGGACTCGTCGGGCTCGCCGAGCTCCATCTTCTGGACCTTGACGGCGCACACGGAGCCGTCCTCGCCAGCGACAAACTCGAGCGGGGAGACGAGCGGCAGAACCTCGACGCCCTCGGCCTTAGCATGGTGCAGCTCGGCGCGACGGCAGGGCATCTCGTCCTCGGTACGACGGTAGGCGATGATGGCGTGCTCGGCGCCCAGGCGCTTGGCGGTACGGACGGCGTCCATAGCCACGTTGCCGCCACCAAAGACGACGACGTTCTTGCCGTGCTTGGTGGGGGTGTCGTACTCGGGGAACTTGTTGGCCTTCATCAGGTTCACGCGGGTGAGGTACTCGTTGGCGAAGAAGACGTTGGGCAGGTTCTCGCCGGGGACGTTGAGGAACTTGGGCAGGCCAGCGCCGGTCGCCACGTAGATGGCGTCGAAGCCCTGCTCGAACAGCTCCTCGGCCGTGGCCATGTTGCCCACGACGGAGTTGTACTCAAACTTGACGCCCATGTCCTCCAGGCCGTCAATCTCGCGCTTGACGACCGCCTTGGGCAGACGGAACTCGGGGATGCCGTAGACCAGCACGCCGCCGCCGGTAAAGAAGGCCTCAAAGACGGTGACGTCAAAGCCGTTACGGGCGAGCTCGCCGGCGCAGGTGATGCCGGACGGGCCAGAGCCCACGACGGCGACCTTCTTGCCGTTCTTGGGGGCCATCTTGGGCGTGGAGGCGAGCTCGGGGCGGTCACCCAGGAAGCGCTCGAGCTGGCCGATGGCCACGGGCTCGGACTTCTTACCACGGATGCACTTGCCCTCGCACTGGTTCTCCTGCGGGCAGACGCGACCGCAGATGGCGGGAAGCATGGAGTCCTCGCGGATGGTATCGAGAGCGCCGCCGAAGTCCTTCGCGCGGATCTGCTCGATAAAGCGGGGAATGTTGATGTTGACGGGGCAGCCCTCAACACAGAACGGCTTCTTGCAGTTGAGACAGCGCTCGGCCTCGGCCAGCGCCATCTCCTCGGTGAAGCCCTTGTCGACGGGGCGGAAGTCGCAGGCGCGCTCGGCAGCCGGCTCCTCGTTATCGGGGGTGCGGGGCGACTTCATATCGGCAACGAAACGACCGTTAACTAGTGGCATGCGCAGCTCTTTTCCTCATAGGCCTTGAGGGACGCGCCCTCTTCGGAACGGTAAGCGGCCTGGCGGGCACGAAGGTCATCCCAGTCGACCAGGGTGGCATCGAAGTCGGGGCCGTCGACGCAAGCGAACTTGGTCACGCCGCCCACCTCGACGCGGCAGCAGCCGCACATACCGGTGCCGTCAACCATGATGGGGTTGAGCGACGCGGTGATGGGGGTGTCGTACTTCTGGGCGGTGAGGGTCGAGAACTTCATCATCGGAACGGGGCCGACGCAGAAGACCTGGCTCACGGCCTTGTCCTGCAGCAGGCGCTCCAGCGGAGCGGTGACAACGCCCTGCTCGCCATAGGAGCCGTCGTCAGTGGTGATGTGGATGTGGTCCTCGTCGAGGAGCTCGCGGAACTGGTCCTCCATGAGCAGGAGGTCCTTGGTGCGGGCGCCCATGATGGCGTGCACCTCGTGGCCGGTCTCGACCAGGTGCTTGGCGACCGGGAAGGCAATTGCCAGGCCGACGCCGCCGCCAATGACGGCGCAGGGGCCCTCAGCCATCTCGGTGGGAACGCCCAGCGGGCCCACGACGTCGCGCAGCGACTCGCCGGCCTCGTAGGTGGAAAGCATCTCGGTGGTCTTGCCGATCACCATGAAGATGAACTCGACCCAGCCCTCGTCACCGTTCCAGCCGGCCAGGGTAAACGGGACACGTTCGCCCGTCTCGTTGGCGCGAACCATGAGGAACTGTCCAGCGTGCGCATGCTTGGCGATCGCGGGCGCCTCGATGCGGAACTTGAACACCTTCTCCGAGAACTGCGTCTTCTCCAGGATCTTATACATAGAACCCCTCTATTGTTAAGGCCGCCGAACCGTGCCTCCACGGAAATGGACGGTAGCCCGAATAAAACCGTACGCGCACAGGCGTTGTGCAGACATACGGTGCAAATTATACCCTCATGGACATGTCGCTTACGTGTGTCTTCGGCGGTCGGGAAAAGGGTTTATCCACTTCGGCCTACCAAAGGGGGAGAGGTTTATTTTGGCAGGTTTTATCAGGCAAAACGGCAAAGGGGGCCGGCCTCGCGCATCGGTGAGGCCGGCCCCCTTTGGGGCGTTATGCATGTATGGTGGCAGCGTGTTTATTGCGATGTGCCGACTGCGGCGTTTACGCAGATAAAACCTGCCGAAATAAACCTGTCCCTAAATGGTAGGTTTTAGTGCTTGCCGTTGGCGGAGGCGGAGCCGTTGACGTGGTCGCGGGCATAGATCACGCCGTGCACGATTGCCAGGCCGGCGGCGTCTGCGGCGCGGGCGCAGGTGTCCTGGAAGTCCTCGGCCTCGCGGGCGCGCAGCTGCTTGAGCACGTAGTCGGCGACAGCCATCTTGCCGGGAGGGTTGCCGATACCGGTGCGGATGCGGCTGAAGTCGCGGCTGCCCATCTTGTCGATGATGGAGCGCAGGCCGTTGTGGCCGGCGTGGCCGCCGCCCACCTTAACACGCACATCGCCGGCGGGAATATCGAGCTCGTCGTGGATTACGAGCAGCTCCTCGGCCTTGATTTTGTACTCGCGGCAGAGCTTGGAGATGGGGCCGCCCGAGGTGTTCATGTATGACTGCGGCTTGACCAGCACAATCTGGCGCTTGCCGCCCTCTTCCTCGGCATCGTTGATATTGATGAGCGCGACCTCGGCGCCGGCCTGGTTTTTCCAGTACGTGACGCCGGCCTGACGGGCCAGCTCATCGATCGCCTTAAAGCCGGCGTTGTGGCGGGTCTCGGCATATTCCTCACCCGGGTTGCCGAGTCCGGCAACCATGCGAATCTTAAGCGGCTGTGCAGCTGCCATAGGCTTCCTTTCGTTACATAAGTAGTTCGTTCAACGACAAAGGCTACCACGCCCGCCGAAGGCGAGACTTCGTTTCAGCGAAATCCCACCAGACAAAAGCGCGGCCGCGGCAGAGCGAGCCGCCGGAACAGAAGAAACCCCCGCGCGACCTTTGCGAAGCAAGGGGGAGC
>CALLSU010000161.1:0-17946 GCA_938011935.1 uncultured Collinsella sp. | reverse complement strand
AAGTGGCCTTCGGCTCGTGCGGAATCTACGAAAATCTCAACCCGGCCCCTCGGACCGGAGCTGCGGTAACTTTGCTGCGAATCCTCGCGCCCGTTGAGCGACGCGCCCCACGCATAACCCTTATGTCGGTGGGCTGATGGTTTGGATCTCGTTGGGCTACAAGGTTGAAACGAAGGTGGACAGGCGATTTAGGCCTTCGTCAAGGTCTTTGTCGGAGACACAGTAGCTTAGGCGGATGTGGCCTTCGGTGCCGAAGCAGTCGCCCGGGACTAGGGCTACGTTTGTCTCTTCGATGGCTTTGATGCAGAAGTCTTCGCTGGTTAGGCCGAACTTTTTGATGCTCGGGAAAGTGTAGAAGGCTCCTGCGGGCTCTACTACGTCGAGGCCCATGGCGTATAAGGCTGCGAGTACGCGTTCGCGGCGGGCTCTGTAGACTTTGAGCATGGGGGTTGGGTCGACGGTCAGGGCTCGAGCTGCGGCGTCCATCTCGAAGGAGACGGCACTCGATACTAGGTATTGGTGGGCCTTTGCGATCTCGGCGATGACGGGGGCTGCGGCTGCGAGCCAACCCAAGCGCCAGCCGGTCATGGCCCAGGGCTTGGAGAAGCTCTCGATGACTACCGTCTGCTCGCGCAGTTCTGGGTGTCGCTGGGCAAAGCGCTCGTAGCCGTCCGCGTAGACCAAGCGGTTGTATACGTCGTCGCAAACCACGTAGATGCCCGCCTGGTCTGCCACGCGCGCCACGGCGTCGAGCGACGCCGTATTGAGGATGCAACCCGTAGGATTGTTGGGCGAGCAGATGACGATGGCCTTGGTCGCCGGCGTAACGCAAGCGCGCAGCGCTTCCTCATCGATCTGGAATTGCGCAGGCTCCGTATCCAAAAAGACCGCCTTGGCGTGGTTGGCCACGACGATGCTTTCGTACAGGCCAAAGGCCGGCGTGGGGATAATGACCTCGTCGCCGGGGTTGAGCATAGCCATGAATGTTGCCGACAGGGCCTCGGTCGCGCCATCAGTCAGGATGACCTCGTCGGCCGAAAACGCAAGGCCCGCGTCCCCCATGTAGGCAGATAACGCCTCGCGCAGGGCGGGGCGACCGTTGTTCGGCGGATAGTGCGTGTCACCGCGGTCCAGTGCGGCGGTCACCTCGGCGCTAATCACATCGGGCGTGGGAAAATCGGGCTCGCCGAGCGCGAGCGCGATGCACCCCGGATGCTGGGCGGCGAGCGCGTTGATCCGGCGGATACCGGAGGGCTTGAGCGTGGCAAGCGAGGTATTCATGGGCAGACGCATGGCGTTCCTTTCGTAAGGGTTGCACTAGGATAGCGCGGCGAGGCGCCGTCAGACGGTGTAACCTAAACGGAAACGAGCCGGAAAGGAGATGGCATGGAGACGACCGCGCGCGGCGATGTACCAAAAACGCTGCAAACCATTGCGTATATCAGCATTCCCAATAGCGCCGATCTTGAGTTTTTGCTTTGGGACCTGCAGGATGCCATCGCCGCCTATGCACAGCTTTCCGGCACTACACTCCCCCTCCCAGTCGACTTGAAGGCAAATGACGCCGGCAGCGTTGCCGATGGCATCGTGCTGGCCATTGAAGATGTGGCTGACGATGAGACGTTGACAGCTATCGAGCAGACGCTTGAGCGCTTTGGCGGTACGGGAACGCGCGTCTATGCCGCGATTCGAGCCGCACAAGAGGGCACTGAGCAGGCGCGTGGGGCCGCCGTTCGCCTGCACAAGGCATGTGAGCGCCATGACCAATTGTGGTGTGGCGGCGTTGCCATCTGCGCCGGCAGCGGCATTGCGGCGCTTCGTCGCTCCCCGCGCATGGGACTCTTGCGGCGACCGTTTTCGGAAGCGATGGATAAGCTTGTGGGCGCTGTGCGCATGGGCTGCTCCGTCAAGCATGCACAGCGACTTGGCGGTGGCAATGCCGCCAACGTCGACGCCGACGGCATGGTTTGCGCCGAGCCAGCCGTGCCCGCGCCGATCTGGCGAGGCGTTCTAAAACGTCTGGGCACCCACGCTCAAACAAAAATCTAAATTAAATAACAGCCCAGTCAACGGCTTCGTGCCAACGCTCAACAAGACGCTCCAGGCGCCAGGCGGCATTGGCGGGACTTGTCGAGGGCAGGACGATAGCGGGCAGCCCGGTGTGTTCTTGTAGATAGCGCTTGTAGAGCCGGCCAGCTGTACCACCGTTGCATATCACCTGCTCAATGGGGGCTGCGCCGGTAATGCGCTCGATATGTGCCGGCACAACGTTGCGAATGCTCGCGTCGCTTGAGCCCTTGATATCACAGCTCTCGATCACGTCCCACAGGGCCACACCGCCGTTGAGCAGCATGGATCGCTTGGCAGCAATCGAGGCGTCGAGCGTCGCGGGCTCGCCGCTCGCCAAAAAGTCTCCCTCGTTGGGCGGCACGGGCACACCGAGGCACGCGGCCATCACGCGCCAAAAGCGATTCTGAGGGTTGCCGTAATAAAAGGCATTGGCGCGCGAAAGCACCGAGGGAAACGACCCCAGCAGCAAAACGCGCGAGTGCTCGTCAAACACGGGTTCAAACCCATGCTCAATATGTTGATAGCCCTCGTCCGGCGCGGCCACGAGCTAAGCCCTCAGCAGATAGCGCACCTCGTAGGGCGCAAGCTCAAGGGAGCCCGCCAGCTCGACCGTGGGCACGCCGTCGGCCAGCAGGTCGACAAAGGACCCATTGAGCTCGCCGGCGCCAAAGGTGTAAGGCTCGCCCACGGCATTGACCGCCACGAGCACCGTCGCGTCGTCGCAGGCGCGCTCGAACAGCAGCTGCTTGTTCTGAATCACCACGTTGCGATAGGCACCATAGTTGAGGGCACGGGCCGCCGCGTCGTCTGCCGAGCGCAGGTGCGCGAGCTGCTTGATGAAGGCCGTCAGCTCGTTGGGCGCAGGCTCATCGAGCGCAGGTCGCAGCGCCCAGTCACCATCGGGGCCGCCCTTTTCGCCAGGAATCCCCCACTCGCTGCCATAGTAGACGCACGGAATGCCCGGCATGCCAAAGAGCATGCCATAAGCGGGGCGCAGACAGGACTTGTCGGTAAGGATGCTCGCCAGGCGCGGCACATCGTGGTTGTCGACAAACGACAGCAGATGCTTGCCGCGATAAATGCACCACGGGTCACCGCCAAACTGGCGGTGCAGCGAGTGCGCGATCTCGAACATATTGACCGAGTTAAAGCTGGAGTACAGGCCCTTGTAGCACTCGTAGTTGGTGCAGGAGTCGAGCATCTCGTCGTTGACGATCTGGTTGTAGTCGCCGTGGAGCGTCTCGCCGATCAGCACAAAGTCGGGCTTGAGCTCACGGGCAAAGGCGTGCAGGCGGCGCATAAAGTCGCGGTCGAGCATATAGGCAACGTCCAGGCGCAGGCCGTCGACGCCAAAGACGTCGGCCCAACGGCGCACGGACTCGAGCAGGTAATCGACCACGGCGGGGTTTTGCAGGTTGAGCTTCACGAGCTCAAAATGGCCTTCCCAGCCCTCGTACCAAAAGCCATCGCCATAGCAGGAGTCGCCGTCAAAGCTGATGTGGAACCAATCCTTGTAGGGCGAGTCCCACTTGCGCTCCTGCACATCGCGGAAGGCCCAAAAGCCACGGCCCACATGGTTGAAGACCGCATCGAGCACCACGCGGATGCCATGGGCGCGCAGCGTCTCGCACACGGCGGCAAAATCGGCATCCCCACCCAGGCGACGGTCGATATGGCGCAGGCTGCGCGTGTCGTAGCCATGGCTGTCGGATTCGAGCGGCGGGTTAATGAGCACAGCACCGATACCGAGCTCTTGCAGGTAGTCGGCCCATTGGGCGATCTTCATGATGGGCGCATCGGGGTTGGGCGCAGCGTTGGCAGCCTGGGCGAGCTCATCCTCGGCAACGGGCGCGGCGTTTTCGCGCGGAGCTCCACAAAAGCCCAGCGGATAGATCTGGTAGAACGTCGTCTCGTATGCCCACATAGCAACCTCCCGGTAAGCTCAACACAACGACATCCATTGTATGCCGGCTTGTATCCTCTCCCCCAAAATAAGCTGCGGTGGAATAGGAACTGTTGGGGCCAATAAACCGGGCAAACAGTCCGTATTTCACCGCAACTGATGAGGGAACGTGATTAGGCGACGGGCTTGGCGCGGCGTATGGCCGGGAACAGTACGGTGATGGCGAGGATGACGCCCACGACGGTAATCGCCCCGCCCGCGAAGCCAATCCAGGAGATACCGGGACCCGAAACCACGGCGCCGCCGATCGCGGTGCCCGTGCCGATGCCGAGGTTAAACAGGCCCGAGAAGATCGACATGGCGACGGCCGACGAATCCGCCGGCGTGTACTTGATGAGCTCGGCCTGAAACGCCACGTTAAAGGCCGTGGAGCAGCAGCCCCATAGCGCGCAAACAGCGAGAACGGCGACGAGCGACGGTGCAACCGGACCCATGAGCAGCAGAGCCACCGGCACGCCGGAGAGCGTGATAGCCAAGAACGGAAAGCGATGGCCATCGAACAGTCGGCCGAACAGCCAGCTTCCGAGCAGACCGGAGCAGCCAAACGCCGTCAGCGTCATGGTGATGGCGCTTGCGTCGACATGGGCGACCTGCGCCAGGAAGGGCTCGATATAGCTGTAACCCGCGTAGTAGCCGGTCGCCATAAAGACCGTGACCGCATAAAGCGCGATGAGGAACGGATTCTTGAGCAGCTCGGGCAGCTGCTTAACGGTAAAGCGCTCGCCCACCGGCATGGCCGGGAACACCGCGGCCTGGTAGACGACCGCGACGGCAGAAAAAGCTCCGACCACGGCAAACGTCATACGCCAGCCCACGGCCAGCCCGATGGCGCGGCCGATCGGCAGGCCAAAGATCTGCGCGATGGACGAGCCCGTGGCGATCATGCTAATGGCGAGCGCCCCGTGGCGACTGTCAACCAGGCGCGAGGCCATGATTGAGGCGACCGACCAGAACACGGCATGCGCGCAGGCGACCACCAGACGCGCGCAAACCAAAATAGGATAGGTAGGCGCCACGGCGGACAGGAACTGACCCAGCGAGAACACGGCAAGCACGCCGAGCAGCATACGCTTGAACTCGAAGCGCGAGGCAAACACCATAAGCGGCAACGACAGCAACATGACGCCCCAGGCGTAGACCGAGATCATGATGCCTGCCTGGGCCTCGGTGAGCGAGAACGACGCGGCGATATCGGTCAGAAGGCCGATGGGCATGAACTCCGACGTGTTGAACACGAATGCGCAGCAGGCGAGCCCGATAAGCGGGAGCCACTGCCTGAGTGAGATGCCATCTTGTCTTGCCTGACTCATATATAACGTCTCCAATCATTTTGAGCGGAGGCGATTATATAGCAACGGTCCCGCATCCGTCAGCAACAGATGCGGGGCCGTAATCAACTCAATACACAGAGGTTGCGCCATCAATAAATAACTAAGCCAGCCCCAGCAATATGCCCGCCGAATGCACGACAAACGCCACGATCCAGGCGACCGTCACTTGAAATGCGAACACGGCCACGGCATAGCGCGCGCCCAGCTCACTCTTGACGGCGCCGATTGCCGCTACGCAGGGCGGGTACAGCAGCGTAAAGACCAGGAACACGTAAGCGGTAAACGGCGAGAACATGGTCGACAGTGCCGCGGGCGAGGTTGCGCCCAAAAGCACCGTGAGTGTCGAGATGACACTCTCCTTGGCGATAAGTCCGGTGACGAGCGCCGTGGATGCACGCCAATCGCCAAACCCAAGCGGCGCCAGCGCCGGCGCGATGATGCTGCCGAGACCCGCAAGCAGGCTTTGCGACTGATCGGCGACCACATTAAAGCGAATGTCGAACGTCTGAAGGAACCAGATGACCACGGTAGCGGCAAAGATAATGGTAAAGGCCTTGGTAATAAAGTCCTTGGCCTTATCCCATGCCAGCATCACCGTCGTCTTGACGCTCGGCAGACGGTAATTGGGAAGCTCCATGATAAACGGCACCGGGTCGCCCTTAAATGCCGTGCGGTTGAGCACCAAAGCCGCGATGCAACCGATCGCAATGCCAATCAGATAGAGCGAGACCATGGCGGGAACCGTCGCCTGTGGGAAAAACGCCCCGCACAGCAGACCGTAGACCGGCAACTTGGCCGAACAGCTCATGAACGGCGTGAGCATGACCGTCATCTTGCGGTCGTGCTCGGATGGGAGCGTACGGGTCGACATGATAGCCGGCACGGTGCAGCCAAAACCGACGAGCATAGGCACGAAGCTGCGGCCCGACAGGCCAAAGCGACGCAGCACCTTATCCATGACAAAGGCAACGCGTGCCATGTAGCCCGAGTCTTCCAGAATGGAGAGGAACAAGAAGAGCACGACGATAATCGGCAGGAAGGTCAGCACGCTGCCCACGCCCGTAAGCACGCCGTCGACAGCCAGCGAGCGCACCACGTCGTTGGTGCCGAACGCCTTGAGACCCGCATCGGCCGAGGCGATGATGGCAGCGATGCCGTCCTCCATGAGTCCCTGCAACGCCGCGCCGATCACGCCAAACGTCAGCCAAAAGACGAGGCCCATGATCACCAGGAACGCCGGAATGGCCGTGTAGCGACCCGTCAGGATGCGGTCGATCTTGACGGAGCGCACGTGCTCGCGGCTCTCACGCGGCTTGACGACGCAGCGCCCGCACACGTCGCCGATAAAGCTAAAGCGCATATCGGCCAGCGCGGACAGGCGGTCGGTGCCGGCTTCGCCCTCC
Source organism: uncultured Collinsella sp. (assembly GCA_938011935.1). Taxonomy (GTDB): domain Bacteria; phylum Actinomycetota; class Coriobacteriia; order Coriobacteriales; family Coriobacteriaceae; genus Collinsella. The sequence goes on along the minus strand of CALLSU010000161.1, from coordinate 11,179 downwards.
ATCTGGGTAATGATGTGCTCGATAGCGTCGAGCTCATTGCGATCCAAGTGAAGCGCCTCGGTCACCAGCTCATCGCCTTCAACCAGCTTGGTCGCCGCAAAACGCACCGGAATGTGCGCCGTCACGGCATGGTCCTCGATCAGGTTGGCAATGCCGTGGATGCAGCGATGCAGTGCACCGCCGTCCGAGCCATCGGGCGCACAGAAGTCCAGGCGACCGGGGCGCTCGCGGAACCGTGCCACGTGCAAGGCATGATCCACCAGCTCGCCGATACCCTCGTTGCGGGCAGCGCTAATGGGGACAACAGGCACGCCCAACAGGCTCTCGAGCAGGTTGACGTCCACGGCGCCGCCGTTGGCCGTCACCTCGTCCATCATGTTGAGCGCGATGACCATGGGGCGGTCGAGCTCCATAAGCTGCAGCGTCAGGTACAGGCTGCGTTCGATATTAGTAGCGTCGATGATGTCGATGATGGCGTCGGGGTTTTCGTCCAGGATAAATTGGCGACTGACGATCTCTTCGCCCGTGTACGGAGACAGCGAATAGATGCCGGGCAGGTCGGTAACGCTTGCCTCGGGATGGTTACGGATGGTGCCGTCCTTGCGGTCGACCGTCACGCCGGGAAAGTTACCGACGTGCTGGTTGGAGCCCGTAAGCTGGTTGAACAGCGTGGTCTTACCGCAGTTTTGGTTGCCGGCGAGGGCGAAATGCAGCGGCGCACCCTCGGGCACGGCCGTTTTTGCCGCACGGGGCGAATACGTCCCCTCGCCAAGTGCCGGGTGCTCCGTCGTGCCGATTGCGGCGTTAGTGCGCGGACCCGTGTCTGTGTCGTGAACACCCACGAGCTCGATGCGAGCAGCATCGTCCTTGCGCAGCGTCAACTCGTAGCCACGCAGGCGAATCTCGAGCGGGTCGCCCATAGGAGCGTACTTCATCATGGTGACTTCGGTGCCCGGCGTTAGGCCCATGTCCAAAATATGCTGTCGGAGTGCCTGATCGTCCGATGCCACCGATGCGACAACGGCGTCCTTTCCAATCTCGAGTGTATCGAGCTTCACGCGCTCATCCTTTCGTTAGACGCGGTTAACCGTTTACCGGGGCTAACCAACTCGTAACGACAAATGATAACGCTCTGAACTATTATATAAAGTCAAATACCGATGTTTACCTGCGCAAACTTTATGCGGTGCGCCCCGAAAGCTCTTTGCGCATACCGCTCAGCGAGATCGAAATGGAACCCGACCGCGCGGTAGCAGTGAGTCGATCACCCTCAACCGACCCCGTGCATGTAAAGGGCGCCTTGCCCATCAAGACGTGGGAGATAGTACCCGAGAGCTCAAAGAAATCGCACTCAGCGCGGGCACCCGAGAGAGCGATATTGAGACCCCTGACGTTTAGTACTGCCCTGAGCGCGCCGTTCACCCCATGTGAAAACGTCACCTCGCCGCGCTTGCTCCCCACCGGCGTCTGGGCCAAAACCACATACGTACCCTCAAGCATGGCTCCTCCTCTAAGCAGACTTTTTGAAACGGGCAAGTAGTCTACTTTTACATATGGCGTTCCAGGAAGCGGAAGGCCAGGCGGATCCAAGGACGGACTGCCACTTGCTTGTCCTCGTTGTCGATCGCGGTATTGACGTTGCCGAGCGAAAGGCCGTGGCCACCCTGGTCAAAGACGTGCATCTCGCATGCGACCCCTTCCTCGGCCATGCGCTGCGCAAACGGATAGACCTGCGCAATCGGCGCCGTCTTGTCGTCCGAAACGCCCCACACAAAGGTCGGGGGCATCTGGCGCGAAACGTGCGTGGTAGGGCAAATGTCGGCCAGGTGCTCATCGGTCGCCTCGCCGCCCGTCACCATCGACAGATAGTCGTTGAGCAAATCGCGCCCCGTCTTGCCACCCGTCTTGGGCACGCGCAGGTCGATGCGCGGGTCGCGCGTCTGCATATCGCGCACATAGGCAAGGTCGAGCAACGGATAGCCCAGCACCACGGCGTCGGGACGAATATCCTCCGGACGAGCCCCGGCAAGGCCCGCGAAAGGTCCGGTCTTCCACTGCGTTGCCAACGAGGCGCAGATCATGCCGCCCGCCGAGAAACCCACGATGCACACGCGCTTGGGATCGACATGCCACTCGTCGGCGTTGGCGCGCACGGTAGCGACCATCTTGGCGAGGTCCGCCTGCGGGTGCGGAAAGCTCACGTCGCCCGTGGCGCTCGTCACATAGTTGAGCACAAAGGCCTGGTAGCCGCGGTCCAAAAACGCAAACGCCACCGGGTCCTGCTCGTGCGGAGCGATATGCGTAAACCCGCCTCCGCCGCAGATGATCACCGCGGGGCGGCGGCCATTGGGCTTGTCGGGCAGCGGCTCGGCACCCAGATACGTAAACGTCGCCGGATAATCCTCGGTCGGCTCCTCGCCCCACAGCGCATGGTTCTCAATAATCATAGGTGCTCCCTCCGTGCGATTCGTGCGCACTCGTTTTTCGCACCTTAGCGTACCCCACTTGAGCCCGCGGCGCAGAAACACCCCCGCAATAAGTTGGCCTTCAACTGATATATCACAAAATCGCTGTTCAGAGGTATCGTTGGACAGCGTAAAATAGGAGCGCTGACCGTGCTGGGAAACACGTACGAAACGTTTCCGGCAAACCACACGCGTGCAACATGCGCGCCTGATACGTTGGAGGCATCTATGGGTCTGCTCGATTCGCTCAAGTCCACGTTCACTTCGTCGGGCGAGGCGTCCGTTCCGCCCGCAGCAAGCTTCGCCACCCGCGAAGGCGTCATCTACGCTCCTGTCAACGGCGTGCTCGTCAATCTGGGTGAGGTTCCCGACGAGACCATCGCCTCGGGCATGCTCGGCCAGGGCTACGGCATCGAGCCCATTACCGGCACCATTTACGCCCCCGCTAACGGCCGTATCGGCGCCACCACCGTCACCAACCACTCCATCGGCATGATCACCGAGGACGGTCTTCGCGTGTTCATCCATGTTGGCCTGGGCACCGTGGAAATGAACGGCAAGGGTTTTGCCCGCTTTGTCGAGATGGGTGACACGGTCAAGGCCGGCCAGCCGCTCATCAGCTTCGATCGCGAGGCCATCAAGGCCGCCGGCCACGAGGACATCGTGACCGTCATCATCTCCGAGCTCGATCGTCTTAAGAGCATCGACCATGTCGGCGAGTCCGGAACGCTTATCGGCGGCAACCCGCTCGTCAAGCTGGGCGACCCGCTGCTGGTAGCCAAGACCAAGTAGCCAGGCCCCGCTCCACACAGCCAAAAGGCAACACGAAAAGCGCCCACGAGCATTTGCCGTGGGCGCTTTTCGTTTGAAAAACCATCCCGCCAATGCCTTATCTGTATAGCCCAAATGAGCCGAGCTGCTAGAATATCGAACTGTATGGATAACTATCATTCAACCGTTATGGGAGGATACGTGAACCGCACCAAAATCGCGCAGCTTTACGCCGATGCCGAGTCGCTTGGCGGCCAGACCGTCACCGTCGCCGGCTGGGTCAAGTCCATCCGCGACATGAAGAACTTTGGCTTTGTTACGCTCAACGACGGCAGCTGCTTCCGCGACCTGCAGGTCGTCATGAACCGCGAGGCACTCGACAACTACGACGAGATCGCCCATCAAAACGTCTCGGCCGCACTCATTTGCACCGGCACCGTCAAGCTGACCCCCGATGCGCCCCAGCCCTTCGAGCTTTCTGCCACCTCCATCGAGGTCGAGGGCGTCAGCGCCCCGGATTACCCGCTGCAGAAGAAGCGCGCAACCGTCGAGTTCCTGCGCACCCAGCAGCACCTGCGCCCGCGCACCAACCTGTTCCGCGCCGTGTTCCGCATCCGTTCTGTCGCGGCTGCCGCCATCCACCGCTTCTTCCAGGAGCAGGGCTTTGTCTACGTCAACACCCCCATCATCACCACGAGTGACTGCGAGGGCGCCGGCGAGATGTTCCGCGTGACCACGCTCGACCCCAAAAATCCGCCCCTCACCGAGTCCGGCGAGGTCGACTGGAGCCAGGACTTCTTTGGCAAGCACGCGAGCCTTACCGTGTCCGGCCAGCTCAATGCCGAGAACTTTGCCATGGCCTTTGGCGACGTGTACACCTTTGGCCCCACCTTCCGCGCCGAAAACTCCAACACCACGCGCCACGCCGCCGAGTTTTGGATGATCGAGCCCGAGATGGCCTTTGCCGACCTGAACGACTACATGGATAACGCCGAAGCCATGCTCAAGTACGTCCTTAAGGACGTTATGGCCACCTGCCCCGACGAGCTCAATATGCTCAACAAGTTTGTGGACAAGGGCCTGATCGAGCGCCTGGACCATGTGGCAAACTCCGACTTTGCCCGCGTTACCTACACCGAGGCTGTCGAAATCCTGGAGCAGGCAGTCGCTGCTGGCCACCAGTTTGATTACCCCGTCAGCTGGGGCATCGACCTGCAGACCGAGCACGAGCGTTTCCTGACCGAGGAGCACTTTAAGCGACCGACCTTCGTAACCGACTACCCGGCCGAGATCAAGGCGTTCTACATGCGCATGAACGAGGACGGCAAGACCGTCGCCGCCGCCGACTGCCTGGTTCCCGGTATCGGCGAGATTATCGGCGGCTCCCAGCGCGAGGAGCGCCTGGATCTGCTCGAGGCCCGCATCAAGGACCTGGGCATGAATCCCGAGCAGTACAAGTACTACCTTGACCTGCGCCGCTACGGTTCCTGCAAGCACGCCGGCTACGGCTTGGGCTTCGAGCGCCTGGTCATGTATCTGACCGGCGTGGGCAACATCCGCGACGTCCTGCCGCACCCGCGCACCGTGGGCAACGCCGACTTCTAATCGCCACAGCGCCACCAAACACGTTCCAGCGCATCACGCCAGCGCCTCTCGGCAAGCCGAGGGGCGCTTTTTTCAACAGCATCCGTCAATCTTTTGGCAAGTTTTTGGTCAGTTGGGCAGGGCTGTTGAAAACTCGACCCGCCGCTTGCCGACGGCTACCGACCGCCCAGGGCGTCCTGCACCCCTGGGAAAGCCCCGCGCCCTAGGCTCCATACCGTCGCCACCCAAAACGGAAAGGACGTGGGCGCCATGACCGAAACCGCTGTTGAAACTTACGAGACCACGACGAGGGGCGCCGCCTCGATGGCAGCCTATCGCGCCGTTCGCATCCTGCAACTATTAAGCGAAAACACCGGCGAGGACAAGGCCATGCTTTCCGATGAGTTGATCCGGCGTCTCGCCCATCCCGACGACCCCGCCCGCATGCCCATCTCGGCGGCGCGGCGCAGCATCTACACCGCCATCTCCGCACTTCGCCATGCCGGATACGAAATTGAGTACAAGCGCGGCGTTGGCTATCGACTCTTGACCCGTCCGCTCACCGACGAAGAGATCATCCGGCTCCACGGCATGGTCATGCGCAACCGCTCCACGCCCATCGCCATTCGAAAGAGCATAGCGCAGCACCTGGTCGCCATGGCGAGTGCCGACGTTCGCGGCTACCTCGATGCACCCGAGCCTGCTCCAAGCGCAGGCGACAAATCCACCAAGGCCACACGCACGCCCGTCAAGCGCATCGATGCCTGCGAGCTCATCGAGCAGGCCATCGACCACGGAACCACGGTGAGTTTTGATATTTCGAGTGTCACGGCACGCGGAGAGGTCGAAGTGGCGCGGATGACAATCCGCCCCTTTGCCATCAAGCAACGAGACGGCATCTCGTATTTGCTGGGAACGGTCTATGACGCGCGAGGCGCCGACGACACGCTGCGTACCGTTGAGATCGGCCGCATGAGAAACGTCACCACACGTCTCCTTGACGGCAAGAAGCTCTTCGCCGTCCTGGACGAGGACGATGCCTCCTCCGCCGCATAAGACCCTCCGCCGCCCATTCGACTACCCGTACCGCCCATCCGATTCTGTATTAAAAAACCCGCCAGGCTGTTGTAAAAATGGACATCAGCGCTACTATAGTTCCACTTGCACTTTGTCCCAGTGCAGTGTTTCCAGCCATTTTTATACTGGGGGTAATGATATGAAGGACATCACCATCAGCCGCAGGAGCCTTCTGGTCTCCGCCGGTCTGCTCGCGCTCGCCCCGCTCGCCGGATGCGGCGGCAACTCTGGTTCCGGCTCTGCTGCCGCCGGTTCCGACTACACCATCGGCGTTCTGCAACTCACCGAGCACTCCGCACTCGATGCCGCCAACGACGGCTTTGTCAAGGCCATCAAGGAGAGCGGCCTTAAGGTCAAGATCGACCAGAAGAACGCCCAGAACGACCAGTCCACGTGTAAGTCCATTGCCGACAAGTTTGTGGGCGACAACGTCAACCTGATTTATGCCATCGCCACGCCCGCCGCGCAGGCTGCCGCCGGCGCCACGGCCGATATCCCCATCGTGGGCTGTGCCATCACCGACTACGCCGCCTCCGGCCTGGTCCAGGACAACGACAAGCCCGGCACCAACGTCACGGGCGCTTCCGACCTCACCCCGGTCGCCGAGCAGCTCGAGATGATGCAGAAGGTCCTGCCCGACGTTAAAAAGGTCGGCCTGCTCTACTGCACCGCCGAGTCCAACTCCGACGTCCAGATCAAGGCCGCCAAGAAGGAGCTCGACAAGCTGGGGCTCGAGTACACTGACTTCACCGTCTCGAGCTCCAACGAGATTCAGTCCGTCGTCGAGTCTGCCGTGGGCAAGGTCGACGCGCTGTACTCCCCCACTGACAACACCATCGCCGCGGGCGCTTCGCAGGTCGGCCAGATCTGCAAGGAGAATAAGCTCCCCTTCGTGACCGGCGAGGAGGGTATGTGCATGGCCGGCGGCCTGTTCACCCTCTCCATCAACTATAAGGACCTGGGCTACGCCGCGGGCGAGATGGCCGTTAAGATCCTGAAGGGCGAGGCCAAGCCCGAGGATATGCCGATCAAGCACCTCTCGAGCAAGGACCTGGTCGTCGTCAAGAACGACGAGATGGCCGAGGCCCTAGGCATCGACCTTTCCGCTCTGGACGAGTAGCGCCATGCGCGGTAACGCGTCTAGGGCCCGCACGCGCGCCACGGCTGCGTTATTCAATATCTGAGTCATTGGGGCGAACGCTAAAGGCCGGCGTTCGCCCTGCTTGTTTCAGGTAAAACAAAACGTCTGTCCGCCGCTCTTTTATGCATTGGTACCGCTATTATGAAAAATCACGTGTCCACCCTATCCTAGGAGGTATGAAGCATGCTCATTGCATTGCAGGGCGCCGTTTCGCAGGGCGTCCTCTGGGGCATTATGGTGCTTGGCGTGTTTATCACGTTCCGCCTGCTCGACATCCCCGATATGACCTGCGACGGCAGCTTTGCCCTCGGCGGCTGTGTCTGCGCCGTGCTCATCGTCAACAATAACGTCGACCCCTTGCTCGCCGTGCTGGCCGGCATGTGCGCCGGCGCCATCGCGGGCGCCGTCACGGGCATCTTGACCACCGTCTTTGAGATTCCCGCAATCCTCGCCGGAATCCTCACCCAGATCAGCCTGTGGTCCATCAACCTGCGCATCATGGGCAAGTCCAATACGCCCATCCTTGCCAAGGGCACCATCTTCTCATCCGTCAGCCACATGACGGGCCTGCCGCAGTCCACTGTTGCCATTATCCTGGGCATTGTGCTGGCCGTGGCCATCGTCGCCATCCTGTACTGGTTCTTTGGCACCGAGATCGGCTCGGCGCTGCGTGCCACCGGCAACAACGAGTACATGATCCGCGCCCTGGGCGTCAACACCAACTCCACCAAGATGATCGCCCTCGTGCTCTCCAACGCCCTTATCGGCCTTTCGGGTGCGCTCATCTGCCAGAGCCAGAAGTACGCTGACATTGGCATGGGCACCGGCGCCATCGTTATCGGTCTTGCCGCCATCGTCATCGGCGAGGTGCTCGGTCGCCTGCTGCCCGGCGGCCTCACGCAGTTTAGCGTCCGTCTTGCCTCCGCCGTCTTTGGCTCCGTGGTGTACTTCCTTATCCGCGCCATCGTGCTGCAGCTGGGCATGGACGCCAACGACATGAAGCTACTCTCTGCCGTGATCGTCGCCGTGGCCCTGTGCGTGCCCGTGGTTTGGGAGCGCTATAAGCTCCGCAGCTCCTACACGAAGGGAGATGAGGCAGATGCTTAAGCTCTCGCACGTCAAGAAGACCTTTAACAAGGGCACCGTCACCGAGAAGCGCGCGCTCACCGGCGTCGACCTCACCCTCAACGATGGCGACTTTGTAACCGTGATTGGCGGCAACGGCGCCGGCAAGTCCACGCTGCTCAATATGATCGCCGGCGTGTATCCGCTCGATTCGGGTGTTATTGAACTCGACGGCACCGACATCTCGCGTCTGAGCGAGTCGCAGCGCGCCAAGTACCTGGGCCGTGTGTTCCAGGACCCCATGCGCGGCACCGCAGCCGACATGCAAATTGCCGAAAACCTGGCCCTCGCCAAGCGCCGCGGCCAGCGTCGCGGTCTTTCGTGGGGCGTCACCAAGGCCGAGAAGGACGAGTACGTTGAACTGCTCAAGCGTCTGGACCTTGGTCTGGACACGCGCCTCAACGCCAAGGTCGGCCTGCTCTCGGGCGGCCAGCGCCAGGCACTCACCCTGCTGATGGCCACGCTCACCAAGCCGCGTCTGCTGCTGCTCGACGAGCACACGGCGGCCCTCGACCCCAAGACGGCCTCTAAGGTGCTCAACCTGACCGAGGAGATCGTCGACGAGAACCGCCTGACCACGCTCATGGTCACGCACAACATGAACGACGCCATCCGTCTGGGTAACCGTCTGATCATGATGCACGAGGGCCACGTGATCTACGACGTGGCGGGCGACGAGAAAAAGTCGCTCACCGTGGCCGACCTGCTTCAGAAGTTTGAGGAGGTCTCGGGCGGCGAGCTCGCCAACGACCGCATGCTACTAAGCTAACGACTTAGAAAACCACCACAAAGGGAACAGGCACCTTTGTGGTGGTTTTTGTTAAGGACTAAGGAGACCGCCATGAAAAGATTCGTCCCCCGCCTTGCGTTAACCGCCGCGCTGCTTGCCGGCGTGCTCACTGGCGCACCCAGCCTCGCTTTCGCGGGGAACCTGCCCGCCGCTATTGACGGCACCGTGACCGTCATGCACACCAACGATATCCACGGCAGCTACAAGTACAGCTACAACGCAAGCAAGGGCACCGGCACTGTGGGCTTTGACGGACTGGCGGTTCTCTATAGCGCCCAAAGCAGCGCCCCCGATCTTTTGCTCGATGCGGGCGATATCTTCCACGGGCAGTCCTTTGCCACCATGAGCGAGGGCAAGAGCATCGCCGAGCTCATGGACACCTTCTATGCAGACGGCTACGACGCGACCACGCCGGGCAACCACGACTGGAGCTACGGCGCGGACAAGCTCCGCACCATGACCGGCTACAGCCCCACCGGCACGCCCTTCGCCATGCTCTGCGCGAACGCGAAGCCTACGAGCGGCGTATGGAGCTCGAGTATCACCAAGACGCTCGATCGCACTTGGAAGGACGACGAGGGCAGTTCCACGTTTGATTACAAGATTAAGGTCGGTGTCGTCGGAGCCATGGATGAGTCGCTGGGCTCCTCGCTGCGCGCGGACCTGATCGAGGGCACGTCGTTCTCGGGTGCGGTGGACGCCATCAATGCCGAGGCCAAGCGACTGCGCGAGGACGAGGGCTGCAACGTTATCGTCTGCATTGCGCACACGCTCAACGCTAAGCCCTTTGCCGCACGGCTCGCCGGCGTCGATGCCCTGGTCGCAGGCCACGAACACATCAACCTTAACGAGAAGGTGACGGGAGCCGACGGCAAGACAATCCACGTTGTCGAGGCGGGCAGCGCCTTTGCCGAAGTGGGACTGCTTTCCGTCCCCTACGAGTACGACACCAAGGGCACCGAAAGCACCGACGATGACACGGTGGCAGTATACGCAGACAAAAGCGACGAGAAGCTCTATACCGCCAAGGATGTAAACGTTCTTTTGACCGATCCCAACAAGGGCTCCACCTATCAGAGCATCCTTGATGAGGTCCACGACAACAAGATCAAGCCGCTCGACGATGCCTTTAGCGCCGCATCGAGCGAGGTGATCGGCACGAGCTCTACCAATTATTTCTACGGCGAGAACGCATCTGGCACGCACGGCTGGGAAATGGTGCGCACCACCGATTTCCGCCCCAGCAAGGAGGGCGACACCACCAAGGCCCAGACCATCGGCCATGTGATCTGCGGCTCCTATCTTGACCTGACGGGCGCAGACCTTGCCATCGAGAACGCGGGTGGCATCCGCGGCGGCATCGCTGCAGGCGATGTGACCGCAGGCAACGTCATCGCTATCTCGCCCTACGGCAACACCGTGGAGACCTGGACCATGACCGGTGCGGACTTCCTTGCAGCGCTCGAGCACTCGCTGCAGATCAGCGACGAGTGCAATCACAGTTATGAGCTTCAGCAAGCCTACGTGGCAGCCGGCCATACCGAGCAGGAAGCGCAAGACAAGTACAAGTGGCGCGATGACTCTGGCAGCGTTCTCTCCTTTGGCGGCATCAACGTGACGATTGATTGGACGCAGCCCGAAGGCAAGCGCATTGTGAGTGCCACACTTGCCAAGGACGGCAGCACGCTCGATCCCACCAAGACCTATACCGTCGCCACCAACAACTACATCACTACCAACACGACCGACTTCCCCACCTTCGCACACGCCACCAAGCGCACCGAGTGGGGCACGTGTGAGGCGGCGCTGAGGGCGCTGATTGGGCAAAACGGCTGGGAGAGCAAGATGGCCTCGCTCGCGGGCACCATCAGCTTCGGCTCCGCAGCCGTTGACCCCACGCCCACACCGGCCCCGACGCCTAAGCCCTCGCCTAAGACGGACACGACGACCACGAAGGTCATCACCAAGAAGACGACCGGCAAGCTCGCCGCAACGGGAGACCGCACGCTGGCAGTAGTTGGCACGTGCCTTATCGGCGGCATCATCGTCATCATTCTCGGCATTATCTGGAAGCGTCGACGCTAAGCTACACCGCCGGGCCTTGCAGCCCCGCCGCGTAAACCTTATATCGAGCACAGAAGCCCGTCCGAATGAACTGCCTCCCATTTCTTGGACATGAGAAATGGGAGGCTTTCTTTATGCGCGTTGATTTGAGAGTGAAGCATG
>CALLSU010000160.1:0-11394 GCA_938011935.1 uncultured Collinsella sp. | reverse complement strand
AACCGCGCTCGCTGACATCGGTGCCGGCTACCGCCAAGAAGCCTTCGAGTAAAAAAGGTTTCAACCCGTTATCTTCACTTGGAGCGATGGCAAATAAAACATCAGACGCCGCTTCTGTCGTTACAGGCAAAGGCAAAATCGTGGGCGGCGTTCTGGCCGTCTTGGCCGTGCTCGTCGTCGTTGCCATCGTGGTGATCAACTCTGGACTGTTTACTGCCACTGATATTCAGATTCAAGGCAGCGAGCATGTGACGAAGCACGATGCTATCCAGCTGATCGACTTGCCCGAGGGAACGTCGCTTTTTAACGTCGATCCCGACCAGATTACCGAGGATCTCAAGCAGAACCCGTGGGTTTCGGGCGTGGATGTCCAGCGCCAGTTTCCCCATACGCTTATCATCACGCCGACGGAGCGTAAAGTTATCGCCATTGCGTATATCAGCTCCGACGACCTTGCCTGGGCTATCGGAGACGATGACACCTGGATCGCCCCGCTGTCGACGTCGGTCGAAGTGGACGACCAGGGCAACGTCATCACGACAGGGCAGGGCTCAAATACCTTGACCGGAATCGATGCCGCGCTGGCGCTCGCCAAGCATTATGGCGCGGTGTTGTTGACTGATGTCTCGGCGGATGTCGCTCCGGTTTCCGGCCAGGCGGTGAACTCCAAAGCCGTTAAGGCCGGCCTGGATTATGTGCGTGGTTTTTCGAGCGAGTTCTTGGGACAAGTCAAGGATATTTCCACGCCTTCGGTCGAAGCCATCTCGGCAAACCTCAATAACGGCATTGAGGTGTCGCTGGGCGATTCGGACGATATCGCCAAGAAGGAACGCGTAGTCACCAAGTTGCTTTCGCAGGTAGAGGGCGTAACGTATATCAATGTGCGCTCTCCGGGCAACTACACATTTAGGAATGCTCCGACCTCGTAGCGCTGGTTGATGCTTTGTTGAGGGGCCATACCACGCCGTTTATCTGGTTTGTTTGGTTTTCACGGTCAATTATTTGACTGATACGTTCATAATGTGCAAACATAATACGGTTTACCTTTGCATTTACTTTCAACCTGAAGGTTAATGTGCGCAGGGGTCGACCCATGCTATGGCTATAACCTTTGTTCGGAGGACCGACATGCACGAGACAGAGATCAACAACTACCTTGCCGTCATTAAGGTGGTCGGCGTCGGCGGCGGCGGTACCAACGCGGTCAATCGAATGATCGAAGAGGGCATCCGCGGCGTCGAGTTTGTTGCCATCAACACCGATGCTCAGGCACTCGCGATCTCTGATGCCGATATCAAGGTGCACATCGGCACCGACCTTACCCGCGGTCTGGGCGCCGGCGCCAATCCCGAGGTTGGCCGCAAGGCTGCCGATGAGTCCCGCGACGACATCGCCGAGGCGCTCGCTGGCGCCGACATGGTGTTTATCACCTGCGGCGAGGGCGGCGGCACCGGTACCGGCGCTGCTCCCATCGTTGCCGATATCGCGATGAACGAGGTCGGCGCACTGACCGTCGCCGTCGTGACCAAGCCCTTCACCTTCGAGGGCCGCAAGCGTAAGAAGAGCGCTGAGGAGGGCATCAAGACCCTCTCCGATTGCGTCGACACCATGATCGTCATTCCTAACGATAAGCTGCTCGACATCGCCGAGAAGAAGACCACCATGCTCGAGGCCTTCGCGATTGCCGATGGCGTCCTTTCCCAGGGCACCCAGGGCATCACCGACCTCATCACCGTCCCCGGTATCATCAACCTGGACTTCGCCGATGTTAAGACCATCATGAAGCAGGCCGGTACCGCCATGATGGGTATCGGTACCTCTTCTGGGGATACTCGTGCCGTCGACGCTGCCCAGCAGGCCATCTCCAGCCCGCTGCTCGAGAGCTCCATCGATGGTGCCACGCGCGTGCTGCTCTCCATCGCCGGTTCCAAGGACCTGGGCATCCAGGAGATCAGCGACGCCGCCGACGTTGTCGCCAACGCCGTCGACCCCGAGGCCAACATCATCTTCGGTACCGTTGTCGACGAGTCCCTGGGCGATCAGGTGCGTATCACCGTCATCGCTACGGGCTTCTCCGACTCCAACGTCAACCGTCAGGATGAGCTCTTTGCTGCTCAGCAGTCTCAGAGCAAGGCCGCTGCCTCCGCTGAGCCGCAGCGCACCGCTCCGGCTGCCAGCCCGGCTCAGGCCGCTCCGACCCGCAACGTCGGTGGTACCGAGCTGCCCAACTTTGGCAACGACCAGTTCGAGCTTCCCGACTTCCTGAAGCGCGGTAGCTTCTAGTTCGTTTTTCTCAACGACCTGCACGGGGTGTGTCCATTTGGATGCACCCCGTTTTGTTTCTCGTTTGTAAACGAAAGCCTCCAATCTCCTTACGTTCCCTTTACGTTTGGTCCCTACCGCTGCGGGTATCCTTTTAAGGAAGTATGACAGCCGTATAAACGCGGACTGCGCGGCGACGCCGCGGTACTTGTGTTATTAGGAGGCTTTAGTATGGCAGCACGTGCGGACAACGTTTCGCGTGTCGACCATGATGGAGTTACGTTGGTGGAGGGCGCGACATCCGATGTCCGCTTTGCCTTTACCGAGCGCACCGGTGGCGTTTCTGAAGATGCGTACTCCTCGCTCAACCTGGGCTCGCATGTAGGCGATGACCCCTTTGCTGTTCAAGAAAATCGTCGTCGAGCGCTCGAAGCTATGGGCGCCACTGAGTGCGAGCATAATCTGCTCGTGCCCAATCAGGTACATGGTGACCATATCGTTACGGTGACTTCGAACGGCGCCGACGATCTTGAGGCTGTTCGCGAGCAGATTGCCGAGGGCTGCGATGCCATCGTCTGTACGGCCCATGACGTGCCCGTGCTGCTCTGCTTTGCCGACTGCGTTCCCGTGGTGCTGGTGGCCCCTGGCGGATTTGCCGTGGTGCACTCCGGTTGGAAGGGCACGATTGCACGTCTTTCTGCCAAGGCGTGCCAGGCGCTTTGCGATGCTGCCGGCTGCGATGCGAGCGACGTTTCCGCCTATATCGGCCCCCATATCTTGGCTGACGAATATGAGGTATCCCAGGAACTCATGGATCGCTTTGCCGTCGAGTTCTCTTGCATCGATGCGAGTGCCTCTCGCATGCTCGATCTTTCCGCTGCCATTTGTGAGGCGCTGGTAGATGCCGGTGTGGACGCGGATAATATCGTGGATACCCAGCTTTCGACTGTGCGTCAGAACGACCGCTTTTATTCCTACCGTAACGAGGACGGCACCTGTGGGCGCCATGCTGCGATCGGCGTGATGCTATGAGAAAGATCGTATCGGTCCTGAGCGCCGCTGTGCTTACGCTTACGCTGTGCGCCTGTTCTTCGGGATCTTCTACCTCTTCCATTACCGTGGCCGGCTCCACGACCTGCCTTCCTATCGCCGAAATTGCGGCAGAGGGCTTTAAGGAGGAGACCGGCATCGACGTGCTCGTTTCCGGTTTGGGCTCTTCCGCTGGCATCGAAGCCGTCAGCGCTGGCACGGCCGATATCGCCAGCTCCTCCCGTGGACTCAATGCCGACGAGCAGGATCTGGGCCTGACTCCCATCGTCATTGCCCACGACGGTATCGCGGTCATCGTGAACGAAGACAACCCCGTCGATAACCTCTCGACCGAGCAGCTCCGCGATATCTATGCCGGCAAGATCACCAACTGGAAAGAAGTCGGTGGCGAGGACCTGAGGATTCAGGTTATCAACCGAGATGAGGCGTCTGGCACGCGTGAAGCCTTCCGCACCATCGTGATGGACGGCACCCCGTTCGATCGCCGCTCCGCCGTTCTTTCGGGCACGGGCCAGGTGCGCGACGTGGTATCTCGTTCGCGCGGGGCTATCGGCTACATTTCGCTGGGCTTCGTCGATAGCCTCAACGCCAAGACCTCGGTCAAGGCCGTCTCGGTCAATCATGTTGAGGCGTCCGAGAAGACGGTTGCGAGTGGCGGCTATCCCATCTCGCGCGACCTTTACTTCTTTGTGAAGGGTGCGCCTTCGCAGCAGGCGCAGGATTACATCGACTACGTGACGTCCGAAAAGATGGACAAGCAGATTCGCGAGGCGGGCTTTATTCCCGTCACCAACGACGAGAAGGGGAGTGAGTAGCATGGAAGCACAGGAAAACTCCCAGACTGAGCAGAATGCTCAGGCGCCCAAGAAGCGCGAGCTGGCGCTCGTATCGCGCAGCACCTATATCAAGGAGAAGGCGCTGCAGTGGATTTTCTTTGCCTGCGCGTTCTTGGCGGTTGTTACCGTCATCCTGATTTTTGTCTTTACCACGTACTCGGCGCTGCCCGTCTTTACCGACATCGGTCTGGCGGACTTCTTTAGCTTTACGTGGGCGCCCTCTGAGGGCCACTACGGCATCGTGTCGCTGCTTGCCGGCTCGGGTCTGGTGACCGTCGGTGCGCTCGCCATGGGTGTGCCCCTAGGCGTGGGCACGGCCGTGTATCTGGTCGAGATCGCCAGCAAGCGCGTGCGCAAGCTCATCAGCCCTGCCGTTGACCTGTTGGCCGGCATCCCTTCTATCATCTATGGCTTCTTTGGCATGATCATCATCCGTCCGTTTATCGCGCAACTGACCGGTGGTCTTGGTTTTGGTGCGCTGACGGCGTGGTTCGTGCTTGCCATCATGATCGTCCCTACCATCACCACGCTCACCATCGATGCCCTCAATTCCATTCCCATGGGTATTCGCGAGGCATCGTATGCCATGGGTGCTACTAAGTGGCAGACCATCTATAAGGTCGTGCTACCTGCCGCCAAGCTGGGTATCGTGGATGCCATCGTGCTGGGTATGGGCCGTGCCATCGGCGAGACCATGGCCGTGCTCATGGTCGTGGGTAACGCCCCGGTTATTCCCGACAGCATTGCGAGCCCCATCTCGACGCTCACGAGCCAGATCGCGCTCGACATGAGCTATTCCTCGGGTCTGCACCGCTCGGCGCTGTTCGGCATGGGCGTGGTCCTGTTTATCATCTCCGCCACGCTGGTGGGCGTCGTCCGTCTGATTTCCAAGAAGAAGAGGGGGTAGGCTATGTCCGATTCCGTTGACACGACGGTCGATACGACCTCGTCGCGCGAGCGCATCAAGCGTGCCCTTTCCCATGGCAAGAAGGGCCGCATCAACAAGGACCTGTCCAACAAGATCATGCTTGGCGTGTTCCGTGCCGCGGCATACATCACCACGCTGGTGCTTGTCGCTATCATTGCCTATGTGGTCATTAACGGCCTGCCGCATATCTCGCTCGACTTTATCTTCGGTTGGCCCCAGGGCGTCAACGCCGAGGGCGGAATTTGGCCCACGATCGTCTCGACCGTCTATGTGACGGCGCTCGCCATGCTTATCTGCACGCCGATTGCTGTGCTGGCAGCCGTCTATCTGGCCGAGTACGCCAAGCAGGGCAAGGTCGTCGAGCTCATTCGCTACGCTGCTGACGCTTTGGCCTCGGTGCCCTCCATCGTTATGGGCCTGTTTGGCTACGCCTTGTTTGTCGAGGCCATGGGCCTGGGCCTTTCGATGGTCTCGGCCGCTCTGGCGCTCGCGCTCTTGATGCTTCCCATTGTCATGCGCACCACCGAAGAGGCCATTCGCGCCGTCCCGCGCTATATCCGTTGGGGCGCGTACGGCCTGGGCGCCACCAAGTGGCAGGTTGTCTCCAAGATTGTGCTTCCTTCTGCCTTTGGCCGTATTGCCACGGGCATCGTCCTCGCCATCGGCCGCGCCATTGGCGAGACCGCGGTGGTGCTCTACACCATGGGCCAAGCCATCAATCTGCCTATTTCGCCGCTCGATTCCGGCCGCCCCATGACGGTTCACCTGTACCTGCTTGCCAACGACGGCATCAACATGAACGCAGCCTACGGCACCGCGCTCTTGCTGATGGTGATCATTCTGGCCTTCAACCTGTTTGCGCGCTTCCTGTCGCGCAAGCGTCGCTAGTTAAGGAGTCCCATGTCCGTTTATCAGTCCGCTCCCACGCTGGAGCAAGCGGCCATTACGGCCAAGGATTTCAACTTTTGGTACGGTGACTTTCATGCGCTGACGGGGCTTGACCTCAACATCGCCAAAAACGCCATCACCGCCTTCATTGGCCCTTCGGGCTGCGGCAAGTCGACGTTTTTGCGCTGCATCAACCGCATGAATGATCTGATCGAGGGTACGCGCGTCGAGGGCACCATGACGCTCGACGGCAATGATATCTATGCCGAGGGCGTCGACCCGGTCGACCTCCGTCGTCGCGTGGGCATGATCTTTCAGCAGCCCAACCCGTTTCCCAAATCCATCTACGAGAATGTCGCCTTTGGCCCTCGTCTACAGGGTGTGACTAGCAAAAGCGACCTCGATGACATCGTGGAAGAATCGCTCAAGCGCGCCAACCTCTGGAAAGAGGTATCCAATCAGCTCAACAAGGATGGTTTGGCGCTCTCGGGCGGTCAGCAGCAGCGTCTGTGCATCGCGCGCGTGCTTGCGGTGCAACCCGATGTTCTCCTGATGGACGAGCCCTGCTCCGCCATCGACCCCACGTCCGTCTCTAAGGTCGAGGATCTGATGGCCGAGCTGGCGCCCGAGATGACGATCATCATCGTCACGCATTCAATGCAGCAGGCAGCTCGTATCAGCGACTACACCGCATTCTTCTTGCAGGAAGTTGCCGGCGAGCCCGCCACGCTCATCGAGTATGGTCAAACCGACGCGATCTTCACCAGCCCGGTGGACTCGCGGACGGAAGACTATATCACCGGCCGCTTTGGCTGATCGGTGCGACTAGTCCCAAGCCGATCGGACCTAGTCCGGTGCGTATTCACTGTGCGGGCGGCATGACCGCACCCAACTGATTGGAGTGAACCATGCGCAAACTGTTTTCCCGTCAGCTCGTCGAGGCCCGTCACGAGATGCTGAGCATCTATGAGGCCGTCGATCTGGCCCTCCACGATGCCGTGAAGGCCTATGTGACCGACGACCGCAAGCTCGCCACCAAGACCAAGAAGCGCACGCTTTCGATTGACGCGCGCTGCGCCAACCTGGAGGCCGTCTGCTACAACCTGATCGCCACGCAGTCACCGGTCGCCTCCGACTTCCGCCTGCTTCAGACGATCATCTACGTCGACTTTAACCTGCAGCGCATGACCGATAAGGTCCGTCAGATCTGCCGTGCCACGCGTCATATGATCAAGGCCGACATCTCGCTGCCCAAGGAGCTTGTCGGCACGGTTGAGGCCGAGGCTGAGGCCGTCTACCAGGTGCTAGGCTCGTCGCTTTCTGCGCTCGTCACCAACGACATGTCCATCATTTGCAACCTGGCCGTCGAGGACGAGCCGGTGCACGCCGCCTACGAGAAGTTCTTCCGCACCTTTAACCGTATGGATACGGGCGACTTTATGGACGACGACAGCAACTATGACGACCTGCGCCGCGCCATCATGGTTTCGCGCTACCTCGATCGCATCGCTTCCATTTCCATCGATGCCGCTTGCCGTCTGACCTTCCTGTTGACTGGTCAGCGTATGAACGCCGGCGATATCGCCCGTGTGGACGAGGATGAGCTCGAGAGCATGCGCGTGCCTTCGGGCGAGGGTGTCATCATGAGGCCTGCCGTCGATGCACACTATGTTGCCAAAGTGCCCGCTAACGAGGTGAGCGAGGGTCTCCGCTACCTGCTCGAGCACCTCGAGGACGAGGACGACGCCGAGGACGACGAGGAGTAGGGCGGCCCCGTTCGTCGAAAGATTGTAAATACCTAAGTGAGCGCGGCCTTGCACATGCGGGGCCGCGCTCTTGCGTTAGCATGGGACTACTTGTTTGGCTGTCAGCGGAGGCGATTGGCAATGGATAACTATTTGGATTTGATGCGCGCTCGCCGCGAGCAGATTCTGGAACGTTTTTATGCGGCGCTCGATCGCGCGGGCCGCCCCCACGACGCCGCGCGCCTCATTGCCGTGTCCAAGACCGTTGGTGTCGATGAGACTGTTGCTGCCATCCAGGCGGGGTATCGCCATTTTGCCGAGAACCGCCCGCAGGAGCTGGTTCGCAAGCTCACGGGTCTGGCGGAGCATCAGGAGCTGCCCGAGGTGCGCTTCGATATGATCGGCAACCTGCAGACCAATAAGATCAATGCGGTGCTGGGCTCAGCCGAGCTGATTCACTCGGTGGGTTCGCTGCATCTGGCACAGGCGATCTCGAGCCGTGCTGTCCGCAAGATTGAGGCAGGCGAGCTCGCCGGCCCCCAGCGTGTGCTCATCGAGGTCAATGTGAGTGGTGAGGAGTCGAAGGGAGGCTTTTCGTCCGATGAGATTCGCGCCGCCGCGGGTGAGCTTGCGGAACTTGAGGGAATTTGCGTACAGGGGCTTATGACTATGGCGCCCCGGGGGAATAAGGATGTGGCACGCCGCACCTTTGCGGGGCTTCGTGAGCTGAGGGATGAGCTGGAGGCGGCGCATCCCGATTTGAACCTGCCTGAGCTTTCCTGCGGCATGAGCGAGGACTTTGAGCCTGCCCTTGAGGAGGGCTCTACGCTCGTTCGCCTGGGCAGGGTAGTATTTAGCCCGGAGTTTGCAGTAAAATAAGGCTCTGAAGTGCGCACTGATTATCGGGGCGCCTGCACTAAACCGCGAGAGGACACAACCATGGGCTTCCTTGACGAGATTAAAAATAAGATGCACCTGGGCGGCCAGCAGGGTTACGACCAGGGTTATGGCCAGGACGACGACTACGGCTACGATGACGGCTATGACGATAGTTATCAGGGCAACGGCTACAGCGGTGCTTCGGGCGAGGGCTTCTACACCCAAGACGAGCCGAGCAACGGCCTGCTTGGTCAGACGCGCCGCGGTGAAGCTGAGTCGGTTGCCGTGTATACGCGCTCCGGTCAGCTGGTCGGCGATGACTCCCGCCATGCCACGACGTATAACCCGCCTTCGCGCTCGCAGGACAGCGTTGCGAGCGGTTATCGTCCTGGTGCCTATGACACGCCGTCGAGCTACGCCGAGAACACCCGCGCCCGTGCCGCCGCTGCACCCGCGCCTGCACCGAGCGATGCCTCGGCCTATGCGAGCAATATCATCAACGCCACGCCGCAGCTGCCGGCCTATGTCCTGCGCCCCGAGAGCTATGACGACGTGGAGACCGTGGTGCGCCGCGTTCGCACCAAGCAGCCTGTCGCACTGATTTTTGTTGGCGTTCGCACCGAGGTCGCCAAGCGCGTCCTGGACTTTAGCTATGGCTTTGCCTGTGGCCTGGGCGCCACGGTCAAAGAAGTGGGCGATCGCGTATTCATGGTGCTGCCCGCCGGCTGCGAGGTTAAGGATTCGGACCTCAAGAAGCTTCGTGCCGACGGCTACCTTAAGTAAACCCAAGACGAGGAGATTCTCATCAACATCTACACCATTGTCCAGCTGGTCAACACGCTGTTCAACTTCTACTCCACGCTCATCGTGGTCTATTGCTTTATGACGTGGATTCCCATGAAGCAGGGCGGCCTGCTGCAGGATATCGCTGCAGTGCTCGATAGCGTCTGCGGCCCGTGGCTCAACCTCTTTCGTCGGTTTATCCCGCCGATGGGCGGCGTTGATTTTTCGCCGGTCGTTGCGATTATTGCGTTGCAGTTGGTGCAGAGGCTGATTCTGCAGCTTCTTATAGGTATACTCGTATAGAACTGACTTAGTAACTTACGTCGGGCGTGTAGCGCCGAGGCGATGAAAAAGGAGACTTGTTATGGCTATTACCCCTGCAGACATCCAGGCTCAGACTTTCTCTGAGGCCAAGCGTGGCTACGATCCTGCCGAGGTCGACGTCTTCTTGGAGACGCTGTCCTCCGAGGTTGACGCTATGCTTGCCAAGATCGTTGATCTTAAGGGTCGCCTGACCGCCACCGAGCAGCAGCTTGCCGACGCGCAGGCTCAGCTTGCCCAGGCTCAGGATGCCACCGCCCAGGCCGTTCCTGCCGCCCCCGTGGCTGCTCCCGCCCCTGACTTCTCCGCTCAGGAGCGTCAGATTTCCGCTGCTCTGATCGCTGCCCAGCAGACCGCTGAGACCATCGTCAACGATGCCAACGAGAATGCTGAGCGTATCCGCAACGAGGCTGACGCCAAGGCCCGCGAGGTTATCCGCCAGGCCCTGACCGAAAAACAGGCCGAGCTCGAGGAAATCGATCGTCTTAAGGCTTCCCGCGAGGAGTTCAAGGCCGAGTACCTCAAGCTCATCCAGCACTTCATGGATGATGCCCAGAACTCCTTCCCGGCCGACCTCATGGCCTCCACGCCGGTCGGTTCTGCCGCTTCTCCTGCGGTGACTGTTCCCGCCGAGCCGCTGCCCGTCGCTGACCCGGTTGTCCCCGTGGCCGATCCTTTCGCCCCGATCGACAACTTTGCCGCCGACGACCTGGACTAACATTCGGCCTACAATTTAGTGCCTAGAAAGGACCCGCAGCTTGCGGGTCCTTTTTTATGACTGTGCCGGGGTGCGTAACATAAAAAACCGAGCCCTGCACATAGTGGCGCAGAACTCGGCGAACGGGTGAGCGGTCAAGGGTAGGTTTTAAGGCATGTCCCAAAAATCTACTTGAGGAGGAAGTTGGAGAGGGGAATGGTGCGGGCCTCGCGATGCTCGGGATCGGCGATGTGGTCGGCGGGATAGCCACAGACGAGCATGTGATAGGGATAGACGCCCTCGGGCAGGTTGAACTGCTCCTGTGCCACCTCAGGCTTAAAATGGCATACCCAGCACGTTCCTAGGCCCTGCTCGGTGGCCTCCATCATCATCTGATCACACACGATGGACGTATCGATTTCACTGGAATTCATCTGGTCATACGGGCGTACCCAAGCATCATCGGTAACGCTGCAAATAAGGAAGACAAGCGGAGCTCCAAAGATGGACCCATCACGAGCAAACCGAGGCTGACAAGCAGCAGCCTTCTCCAACAGCTCAGGCGTATCCAGCACCATCACACGGGCTGGATGATTATTACAAGCAGAAGGAGCAATCCGCCCAGCCTCAACAATGGCATCCACCACAGCCTGCTCAACAGAACGATCCTCAAACTCGCGACAAGAATAACGACCCCGAGCCAGATCCAAATACGACATGCAAGCCCTCCAACAATTAAAAATCAAACAAACCCAAAGTAACCCAAACAGTACCCAAAGCAGCAATCAGCCAAACGCTCATCAAGGGCCAAAGTGTCCGAACGGGTACCAAAGGTCCCTTCAGCCAAACCCCCATCGCGCTACAACTATCAGCCAAAGTTCCCAATGGTGGTACATAAGGGAGCGGGCCCCACCACAGATAACCATTTGAACGACACTGCGTGCAGCCGGAGTGAAAAAAGGTTTTCAGTGGTCGGGGCCGCGCCCGATGGGCCATGTACCCCCA
>CALLSU010000159.1:0-41460 GCA_938011935.1 uncultured Collinsella sp. | reverse complement strand
ATCAGAGCTGTTTTCGTTTACGCGCCGGGCGACGGGAATCGAACCCGCCAGGGTGCGGAGCTGAGAAAATGCGTGAGCATTTTCCAGCGCAGCACGCAAGGGCCGAAGGCCCGCAGCGAAGCAAATCCTTGGACTTCCCGTCGCCCGCTCCAAGCTATATAATCGCAGGCCAATATGCTAATTTGGCTCGCGTTTATTTTTATACCGTCCGACCTCGCAGGGCAAATGAACCAGGAGCGTTTGTCCCAAATCGTAAGAAAGAAGTGATTTCCATGGCACAGAGTAAGGCAGAATACCCCACCTCCGATTGCCTGGCGCCCGCCGCGATCGAGGCCAAGACCGAGGCCGCAGGCGTTACCAAGGCCAACCTGCCGGTCTCGAAGGCCTTTTTGCTCGCCATGTTCGCCGGCGCGTTCATCGCCTTCGGCGGCCTGTTCTTCACGGTCTTTCTGAGCGATCCCACGCTTTGCTGGGGCGCCCAGCGCTTCGTGGGCGGTCTTGCTTTTTGCCTGGGACTGGTGCTCGTGCTCATTTGCGGCGCGGAACTGTTTACCGGCAACTCGCTTATGGTCTGCGCGCTTAAGAGCAAAAAGATCACGCTCGTCCAGATGCTCAAGGCTTGGGCTATTGTGTGGATCGGCAACTTTGCCGGCGCCCTGTTCGTTGTCTTTTTGATTTACATGGCAGCCATTTACAAACTCAACGGCGAGGCCGTCGCCAACACCATGGTGAGTGTCGCTGCCGGTAAGGTTACGATCGACGCCGTTACCATCTTCTTCCGCGGCATTCTGTGCAACATCTTTGTCTGCCTGGCCGTATGGATCGGTACCGCCGGCAAGACCGTGGTCGATAAGGTCGTGGGCATTCTGCTGCCCATTGCCGCCTTTGTGGCCTGCGGTTTTGAGCACTGCGTTGCCAACATGTACTTTTTGCCTATGGGCATTTTGATGCACTCCTGCGGCTATGGAGCCGATGTCGCCGGCGCCGATGCCCTCAATGCTGCCGGGTTGGCGCTCAACCTTACGGTCGCCACGCTGGGCAATATCGTGGGTGGCGCCCTGATCGTGGCGCTGGGCTACTGGTTTATCTACGCCAACAGGGAGGCCTAAGGACCCAAGACATAACCGACCAAAGAGGGACAGGTTTATTTGGCAGGTTTTGGACGAGGCGCTTCGACGTCTTGTCACGAGCTGCCATAATGGATCTGTCCCTTTTGCGTGCGCGCCGGTATTTTTTTGCCCGATGACGATCGCGGGGGACCAGCTATTTATTGAACATGTCGAAAGGCTTTTCATGAGCGACTGCGAATCCATGTCTGCCGAGGTGCGCGGCCGCCTGCGTTCCATTCCCGCCGTTCACGAGTTGCTTGCCGAGTGGCCGGTCATGAAGGCTGCTGGCGATGCAGGCGACACGATGGTACGCGAGGCGATTGACGCCGAGCTCGATGCCGAGCGCGCGGCGATTCGCTCCGGCGCCCCTGCAAGGAACAAGCGCGAGCTCGCCTTGGCAATTGAGCAGCGGACCCATCGCCTGTCGCTGCCGACCCTGCGCCCTGCCGTCAACGCGACGGGCGTTGTGATTCACACCAATCTGGGCCGCGCTCCGCTCGCTCCCGCGGCGGTGCAGGCGGTGACCGATGTCGCCCGAGGCTACAGCACGCTTGAGTATGACGTCTCAATCTGCGCTCGCGGGGGCCGCAAGGAGCATGCCGCACGCCTGCTGCGCACGCTCACGGGGGCGCAGGACGCCTTGGTTGTCAACAACAATGCCGCCGCGGTGCTGCTGGTGCTTGCCGCGCACGCGGCTGGCAAAGAGGTCATCGTGAGCCGCGGCGAGCTTGTCGAGGTGGGCGGCAGCTTCCGCATCCCCGACATCATGGCGGCTTCGGGTGCCAAGCTTGTCGAGGTTGGCTCTACCAACCGCACACATCTGGACGATTATCGAAGCGCCATTACGCCCAACACGGCGATGATCTTGAAAGTTCATCCTTCTAATTACCGTATCGAGGGCTTCCACGAGGAGGTTTCCGCGGCGGAGCTTTCCGCGCTGGCGCATGAGCACGGGCTGTTGCTGTACGAGGATCAGGGCTCGGGCGCTTTGCTTGCAGACGGGGTGCTCGCCGATGCGGGGGAGAAGCCCACGTCCGCCTCGCTTTGCGCCTGCGTTGACGTCGTCTCGTGCTCGGGTGACAAGCTGCTCGGCGCCTCGCAGGCAGGCATTATTCTCGGCAGCGCCCAAGTAATCGCCGCCTGTGCCTCGCATCCTCTTATGCGCGCGCTTCGCCCTGGCAAGCTCACGCTCGCGGCGCTCGAGGCCACTTTGCGACTGTATGTGACCGGTCCCGACGCGGCGCATCGGGAGATCCCGGTACTCAACATGCTTTCCGGCGCGCCGGCTCCGCTCGAGCGCCAGGCCAAGCGCCTGCACGACCGCATGCTGCGCAAGCTTCGCGAGGCTCAGTGCGAGGAGGCCGTGGAGCTGCAGGTTGTCGAGGGCGCCTCTACTCCCGGCGGCGGATCGCTGCCGACTGTCGAGCTCCCTACATTTTGCGTTGCCGTCTGTCCCGTCGATGGGCGTCTATCCGCCGATGGCCTAAAGCGCGCTATGGTACAGGAGCCCGATACGCCGGTTGTGACACGCGTGCGCCACGACCAGGTGCTGTTTGACGTTCGCACGCTTTTGCACGACACCGACCTTGACCTGTGTGCGTCTGCGTTGGCGGATACCGTGCGGGCGGGTTTGCGTCGATGACTGCGCGTAAGCTTGTCGAGTGTCCCGTTGTCGTTGGAACAGCAGGACACGTCGACCACGGAAAGTCGGCCCTTATCGAGGCGCTGACCGGCAAAAATCCCGACCGTCTGGAGGTCGAGCGACGCCGAGGCATGACTACGGAGCTCGGCTTTGGCGAGCTCGAGCTTCCCAGCGGCAAGCTTGTCGGCCTGGTCGACGTGCCCGGGCATGCGCACTACCTGCGCGCGATGGTACAGGGTGCCACCGGCGTGGACGTTGCGTTGCTGGTGGTTTCTGCCGTTGAGGGCGTGATGCCGCAGACCCGCGAGCATGTTCGCGTACTGGAGCTGTTGGGTGTGACGCAAATGGTCGTTGCGCTTACGATGCGCGATCTGGCCGATGACGAGACGGCGGAGCTCGCCGAGCTCGACGTGATGGATTTCCTCGGCGATACCGTCTTTGCCAATGCGCCCGTGGTGCCCGTTTCCTCTCGCACGGGTGCGGGTATCGAGGACGTTCGCCTTGCCCTCGATACCGCTATCGACTCTTTCCTGGCCGATGCCGCATCCCGCCCGGTGCGCCCCTGTCTGGCCCCGCGCCTGCCCATCGACCGCTGCTTCACCATCAAGGGATCCGGGACGGTCGTCACGGGCACGCTTCACGATGCCCCCGTGGCGGTGGGCGATGAGCTCGTTTCGAGTCCCGCGGGCGTGCGCTGCCGCGTTCGCGGGATTCAGGTGCATGGCGATACTCCTCGGGCGTTGCCCGGACAGCGCGTGGCGCTCAACATCGTGGGCGACGGCGCGGGCGACCTTCCGCGCGGCGAGGTCCTCTGCGGGTCTGGTGCCGAGGGCTCGACGCTCAGGCTTATCGCGCGCTTCACCTATCTGGGGCGCGAGGGCGCCAAGCCCGTGCCCTTCGAGTCCGGCACGCGCGTCCACGTGATGGTGGGCACGGCAGAGGTCCTCGGCCGTATCATGCTCATGGAGGGTGAGGGTCCTATTGAGGCTGGCGAGACCCGCATCGTGCAGGTCCGTCTGGAGGAGCGCCTTCCCGTGCGATCGGGCGACGGCCTCATTGTGCTCGCGTTCTCGCCGGTGGTGCTTATCGGCGGCGGTCGTGTTCTTCTTTCGCGGTGTCGCCGCTCGCGCGTCCTCTCCGCGGGCGAGTGCGCGCTGCTCGGGGCCCTGGATGCCGACGACCGCGCCGCCGCCGTTGCCGCATGGTTGGGGCTGCAGCGCCTGCCCGTGCCTGCCGCGGCCGCAGCCCGTGCTCTCGATCTTTCGGGTGCCGAGGCGGCTGCGCTCCTGCACGGGGCGGTTTCCTCGGGTGACGCCGTGGCGCTTCATGCCGAGCGCTCGACCGAGGAGCTCTATGCCGCCCCCGCTGTGCTCGATGCCGCCCTCGCCACGCTCTCCGTCACGTTGGCCGCCATGCACGGGGCCGCGCCCAAGCAGACGGGTTTCACGCCGGGCGAGGTCGCGCATGCCGCCTGGCCGACAGCGGGCGAAGACATTGCGTCCGCGCTCGTTCTCGAGGGCTGTGCGCGCGGCGTGTGCACCGTCGACGGTGCCGAGGTGTTCGACCCGCACTCTGCCGCTGCGGCGATACGTGTGGTGCGCGAGGCGAGCCAGCGCATCGTGGCCGCCCTCGACGAGGCGGGTCTCGGTGCGGCGACGCTGCCCGAGGTGGGTGAGCGTCTGCAGCTCGATCGCGACACCATGACGCGTGCCCTGCGCGAGCTTTCGCTCAACCGCGCGATCGTTAAGATCGAACGCGACGTTGCCTTGTCTGCCGCCGCCGAGGCCCATGCGCGTGAGGTCGTCGCCGCGGCTATCGAGGCTGCTGGCGGCGTTGCCACGACGAGTGTGCTGCGCGAGGCCTTAGGCGTGTCGCGCAAACGAGCCATTAGCATCTTGGAGCACCTGGATGCGGTGCGTTTTACGACGCTCAACAAGGAGGCCGGCGGTCTCAGATCCCTGCGCTAGGGCTCCGAATCGCCGCTCGCCACAAAACCGGCCTATCTACTACGTTTAAGTGACTACCCTCGACCATTTCAAAAACCGCAAAAACAAAACCGCAGGTAGACGACTTGCCGATGTTACGAAAAAGCGGGTATGGTCAACCCCTGCAGGTTAAACGTAGTAGATGGGCCGTTTTCGTGGCGCGACCCTGCTCGTTTGGTAAAATACCGCCACGCTTGGGAACGGATGGGCTCCGGTGGGCCCCGCGGTCCTCAAAACCGTTGCGAGGCGTGCAAAACGTCTTGGATGTGTTCGATTCACATACGTTCCCGCCAACGCATCTCGCCAAAACCACCACAAAGGTGCCTGTCCCCAATGTGGTGGTTTGGAACATGCGGACGAAACAGCTTCGAAACACGCGATTTGTACGTCGGGTGCTCAAAAACGCTTCTACCTGCATCGTAATCAAAACGAAACATCTGCTCGTCGGCTTATGCGAAATTTTCCCGCAACAGTGCGATATTATCCATAAACGATAAAGTTCGCGGCGCATGGGGTGCCGCGATCAACATTTTTCGTTTCCCATCATTGGAGGAAGCATGAGCTACACGCAGAAAGTTCTCGACGAGCTCAAGGCCCGCTATCCCGAGCAGCCTGAGTTCATCCAGGCCGCGACCGAGATCCTCGGCACCATCCAGCCGGCGCTCGACGCCCATCCCGAGTACGAGGAGGCCGCCCTGCTTGAGCGCCTCGTCGAGCCCGAGCGCATCGTTATGTTCCGTGTCCCCTGGGTCGATGACCAGGGCAAGGTTCAGGTCAACCGCGGCTATCGTGTCGAGTTCAACTCTGCCATCGGACCCTACAAGGGCGGCCTGCGCTTTAACCCGACGGTCACCCTGGGCATGCTCAAGTTCCTGGGCCTGGAGCAGATCCTCAAGAACAGCCTGACCACCCTTCCCATGGGCGGCGGCAAGGGCGGCTCCGACTTTGACCCCAAGGGCAAGTCCAACAACGAGATCATGCACTTCTGCCAGTCCTTCATGACCGAACTCTATCGCCACATTGGCCCCAACACCGACGTTCCCGCCGGCGACCTGGGCGTTGGTGGCCGCGAGGTTGCCTACATGTTCGGTCAGTACAAGCGCCTGACCAACGAGTGGACCGGCGTCCTTACCGGCAAGGGCCTCTCCTTTGGCGGCTCGCTCGCCCGTACCGAGGCCACCGGCTACGGCCTGGTCTACTTTGTGGACGAGTACCTCAAGAGCCGCGGCGACTCCTTCGAGGGCAAGAACGTCGTCGTTCACGGCTCCGGCAACGTCGCTATCTACGCCGTCCAGAAGGTTGCGCAGCTCGGCGGCAAGGTGCTGGCCTGCTCCGACACCCACGGCTGGGTCGAGGATCCCGACGGCATCGACTACTCCGTGCTCGAGCACGTCTACAACAAGAAGCGCTCCGGCCACGACAAGGGCGTCACGCTCGCCATGTACGTTGACGAGAAGCCCGGTGCCGTGTGGCACGAGGGCGACGGTCGTGGCGTGTGGCAGCTGCCCTGCGACATCGCGCTGCCCTGCGCTCGTGAGAATACGCTGCTGCTCGAGGACGCCCAGGCGCTCGTCGCCAACGGCTGCAAGGTGGTCGGCGAGGGCGCGAACATGCCCACGACCATCGAGGCCACGACTTACTTCCAGGAGAACGGCGTCGCCTTTATGCCCGGCAAGGCTGCCAACGCCGGTGGTGTGCTCGTGTCCGGCCTGGAGATGAGCCAGAACGCCGAGCACCTGTCCTGGACCTTCGAGGAGGTCGACGGCAAGCTCGAGCAGCTCATGCGCGGCATGTTCCACAACGTGGACGACACCGCCAAGGAGTACGGCGAGGAGGGCAACTTTGTCATGGGCGCCAACATCGCCGGCTTCCTGAAGGTCGCCGACGCCATGCTCGCCCAGGGCGTCTGCTAAATCCAGCTCGACATAGCAACTGATGAGGCTCCCAGCATTTGTGCCGGGAGCCTTTTTCTATGGTGGTGAGGGCCGTGCGCCCTCGTTTGGTACACTAGAGGACACTGGACAAGTGAAGAGATGGGGGAGAACGTGCTCAAGTTCGGTACCTACGTCCGTGTTGGAAACGCGGCCGAAGCCTATGAGCTCTTACAGAAGAACCGCAACAACAAGATTGTGGGCGGCGGCATCTGGATGCGTCTGGGTTCGCGTCGCGTGGCGACGGCGATTGACCTTTCGGCCTGCGGACTCGATCAGATCGAGGAGACCGAGACCGAGTTTCGCATCGGTGCCATGTGCACCCTGCGCCAGCTCGAGCGTCATGCCGGGCTCAACGCGCTTGTCAACAATGTCTTTGAGTTCGCCGTCCACGACATCGTGGGCGTGCAGCTGCGCAATACCGCCACGGTGGGCGGCAGCATCTACGGCCGCTTTGGCTTCTCGGACGTTCTCTCGGCGTTCCTGGCGCTCGATTCGTATGTTGAGCTGACGGGCGCCGGCCGCGTGCCGCTCGCCGAGTTCGTGCGGATGGGTTACGTGCGCGACGTGATCGAGCACATCGTGGTCGTTAAACACGATTACCGTGCGAGCTACGAGGCCGTGCGCAAGGCCGCGACCGACTTCCCCTCCTTAAACGTCACCGCCGCCTGGTGGAACAACACTTGGCACGTCACCGTGGGCGCCCGCCCGCTGCGCGCGACCCTGCTGCAGGGCGTGGCGTGCGGCCTTACCAACGAGCAGCCTTCCGAGGACGAGCTTCGCGCCCTTGCTGCATCCGTGCGTGCCCTGAGCTACGGAACCAACCTGTGGGGCTCGGCCGACTACCGCCGTCGCATCTCGGCCCCGCTCGCCGTCCAGGCCGTGCGCCGCGCCGCCGGCATCGAGCTTTCGGCCGCGCTTGCCCGCGAGCTCGAGACCGTGCAGGTCCCTAAGTTTGCCACGGACGAGTATTCCTGCCGCCGTGTGCCCGGTGTCGATTCTAGCGAGGTGCGCTAATGGCTGCCAAACTCATCGATCTTTCCTTTACGCTCAACGGCCGCAAGGTCAAGGTTCAGATTGCCCCCGACACTATGCTCCTTGCGCTTTTGCGTGAGCAGGGTTGCGTGTCAGTGCGCTGCGCCTGCGAGACCACCAACTGCGGCCTGTGCACGGTGTGGCTCGACGGCGACCCGGTGCTGAGCTGCTCGGTTCCCGCCGCGCGCGTCGAGGGCCATACCATCACCACGCTCGAGGGTCTCAAGGCTGAGTCCGAGGCGCTTGCCCGCGCGATGGCTGCCGAAGGCGCCGAGCAGTGCGGTTTTTGCGCCCCCGGCCTTATCATGAACGTGCTGGCGCTTGCCCGCGCCGCCAAGGAGGACCCGAGCCTCGTCGCCACGCGCGAGGAGCTGTCGCGCCAGCTCGCCGGCAACCTCTGCCGTTGCAGCGGCTACGAGAGCCAGCTGCGCGCCATTGTCCGCTTCCTCAACGAGTCCGGCGTGCAGGTGGGCTTTGAGATGCCCGAACTGCCGGTCAACGACACCAGCTGCGACGGTGTCTCGTACAAGCAGATCACCCATAAGCAGCCCAAGAAGGACTCGAAGGCGCTGCTCGAGGGCCGTCCCGTCTACACGGGCGATATGGTGCCCGCCGGCGCGCTCATCGTCAAACTCAAGCGCAGCCCCTATGCCCGCGCCAAGATCCGCTCCATCGATACGTCGCGCGCCCTGAAGGTGCCCGGCGTCGTGGGCGTCTACACTTACGAGGACGTGCCCAAGCGCCGCTTTACTATCGCCGGTCAGAGCTATCCGCAGCCGAGTCCCTACGACCGCCTGATTCTCGAGAACCTTGTGCGCTACCAAAACGAGGAGGTGGCGATCGTCGCTGCCGAGACCGAGGAGGCTGCCGACAAGGCGCTCAAGCTCATCAAGGTCGACTATGAGGTGCTCGAGCCCCTGCTCGACTTTACCCAGGCACTCGATAACGATATCGTGGTCCACCCCGAGGGCGACGTGACCTTTATGTTCCCGCAGGGCGGCGATGTCCCGCGCAACCTGGTGTGCAGCGGTACGAGCGACTTTGGCGACCTTGACGAGGCCTTCGCCCAGAGCGACATCGTCTTTGAGCGCACCTACACCAGCCAGGCCACGCAGACTGCGCCCATGGAGACCTTCCGCGCCTTCGCGACGACCGACGCGTTCGGCCGCATCTCGGTGACCACCTCTACGCAGGTGCCCTTCCACGTGCGCCGCATGGTCGCGCAGTCGCTCGACATTCCGCAGTCGCAGGTGCAGGTCATTAAGCCGCGCATCGGCGGCGGCTTTGGCTCCAAGCAGACGGGCTGCTGCGAGATCTTCGTTGCGTTCGTGACCCAGCAGACCGGCCGTCCGAGCTACTGCTGCTACACCCGCGAGGAGACCATCACCGCGGGCAACTCGCGCCACCAGATGCAGATGACCGTCAAGTTGGGTGCCATGAACGACGGCACCATCACGGCCATCGATCTGCATACGCTGTCCAACGCCGGTGCGTACG
The DNA here is from genome assembly GCA_938011935.1 of uncultured Collinsella sp. Taxonomy (GTDB): domain Bacteria; phylum Actinomycetota; class Coriobacteriia; order Coriobacteriales; family Coriobacteriaceae; genus Collinsella. Next base: position 32,261 of record CALLSU010000159.1, on the reverse strand, counting down.
GCGAGCACGCTACCACGACGATCGGCCTGTCGGGCCACAAGAGCCTGCCCATCTACAACCACGTGAAGGCGAGCCGCTTTAGCTGGGACGCCGTCTACACCAATACCAACCGCGGCGGCGCGTATCGCGGCTACGGTGCCACCCAGGGCCAGTTTGCCGTGGAGAGCGCCGTCAACGAGCTTGCCGACATGCTGCACATGGACCCCGCCGACCTGCGCCTTAAGAACATCGTGCGCGAGGGCGAGATCATGCCGCAGTACTACAACGAGAAGCTCAACGCCTGCGCGCTCGACCGCTGCCTGCTGCGCGCGATGGACATGATCGGCTGGCGCGACAAGCCGCTGGCTGTGGACCTGGGCGACCGCGTGCGTGCTCTGGGCTGTGCGCTCACCATGCAGGGCTCGGGCATTTCCAACGTTGATATCGCCGGCATCGACATGCGCCTGGAAGAGGACGGCTTCATTACCATCGGCACCGGCGCCACCGATAACGGCATGGGCGTCGACACGATCCTGGCGCAGATTGCCGCCGAGGAGCTGGGCGTGGAGAGCTCGCTGATCGTGGTGCGCGGCGTGGACACCGACGTGTCGCCGTTCGACGCCGGTTCGTACGCGAGCTCCGGTACCTACGTGACGGGCCTTGCCGCCAAGAACGCCGCGACCGAGCTGCGTGAGAAGATTTGTGCCAAGGCCGCCCAGATGTGGGATGTGGACGCCGCCGACGTGGTTTTCGATGGCCAGTACGTGCGTCTGTCCGACGAGCGCGCCGCGCGCGAGCAGAACCGCTACCTCACGCTGCGCGACTTTGCCAACCTGTGCGTCAAGAACATCGCGGGCGGCGACGCGCTCACCTCGCATGCTTCTGCCTGCCTGCCCGTTTCGCCCCCGCCGTTTATGGCCGGCATTGCCGAGGTCGAGGTCGACAAGGCCACCGGCAAGGTGACTGTGGTGGACTACGCGGCGGCTGTGGACTGCGGCACCGTGATCAACGAGGCACTCGCGCGCGTCCAGGCCGAGGGCGGCATTGCCCAGGGCATCGGCCACGCGCTCTACGAGATCGTCGAGCACGACGACCGCGGCCGCCTGCGCACCGGCAACTTTATGAGCTACAAGCTGCCCACGCGCCTGGACATCGGCAGTATTCGCGTGGCCTTTGAGCCGAGCTACGAGCCTACGGGCCCGTTTGGCGCCAAGTCGATCGGCGAGGTCGTCATTAACACGCCGCTCGCCGCCGTGGCCTCGGCCGTGGCACACGCCACCGGCCACCAGGTGCGCTCGCTGCCGATCACGCCCGAGAAGGCCCTGCTGGGGGAGTAGCGGGTCGGCGAACAAGTCGTAATGGGCGGGGCGGGGCAACTCGCCCCGCCTTTCGCACTCGTGGTGAGGTCGTGAGCCTGTAAAACGTGTGCGTGCGCTTGTCGTTCGTATCTGCTATCATTCCTAGTCTGTGCGCTCATGCGGGCGTGGCGGAATTGGTAGACGCGCCAGATTTAGGTTCTGGTGGGATTCCCGTGAAGGTTCGAGTCCTTTCGCCCGCACCAACGCATCTGCGTCGGCTTCGGCCGTCGCGACTCTTTGTTGCATAAAGGTACCAGCACCTCAGATAAGCTGGGCAGTATGAGGAGGAACGTGTTGAACATCACCGCTTCTGACGTCAAGGACGCCAAGCTCACCGCTACGGTCACCATCCCGGCCGCCGACGTCGACGCCGCGATCAAGAAGGCCTACAAGGACACCGCCAAGAAGTACCGCTTCCCGGGCTTCCGTGCCGGCAAGGCTCCCCGTCCGGTCATCGATTCCGCTCTTGGCGCCGAGGCTACCCTTGCTCAGGCCACCAACGACCTGATCGCCGCCAACGAGCCCGCCGTCCTCAACGAGCTGGACATCGTCCCCACCAAGAGCGGTGACTACAAGGAGCTCGACCTCGCCAAGGATCACGAGGACTACACCTACACCGTCGAGTTCTCCCTGCGTCCCGCCGCTGAGCTCTCCTCCTTCGACGCTGTCGAGATCGAGATGCCCCCTGCGGAGGTCACCGAGTCCGAGATCAACAACCAGGTCGAGATGCTCCTCAACTACCGTGCCACCTTCGAGGACGTCGAGGGCCGCGCTGTCGAGTCCGAGGACTACGTTACCGTCGACCTCAAGGCCGTCGAGAACGCCGACAACTTTGCCGCCGAGGGCCGTATGCTCATCGCCGGTAGCGACAGCAACCCCGCCGAGTTCAACGAGGCTCTGATCGGCGCCAACGTTGACGACGTCAAGTCCGTCACCTGGACCGACGAGGTCGAGGAGGGCGAGGAGGCCGAGACCCACACCGTCGAGGTCACCGTCAAGGGCATCAAGGTCCGCAACACCCCCGAGCTCACCGACGAGCTCGTCAAGTCTGATTTTGGCTTCGACAGCATCGACGCTATGCGCGACGCCATCAAGATCGAGATCGAGCAGGACAAGGCTTCCCGCCTCCCGGCCGAGAAGGAGAACCGTTGCGTCTCCGCTCTCGCCGAGCGCCTGCAGCTCGACGAGATGGACGCCGACTACGAGCAGTCCGTCTTTGAGGAGCTTGGCCAGAACTTCCTGTCCAACCTCGCTGCCCGCGGCATGACGCTGGACACCTGGCTGCCCGCTTCCGGCCTGACCATGGAGCAGTTCATCGGCGACCTGCACAAGCAGGCCAACGACGTTGCCCGTGAGTCCCTGGCGCTCGACGCTCTCGCCCGTGAGCTCAAGATTGAGGTCACCGAGGACGACATCAACGCCGAGTTCGAGAAGGCTGGCGTCAAGGACGTCGAGGCTTCCAAGGCCGAGTTCATCGCCGATGGCCGCATGCCTGCCGTCCGCGAGTCCATCCGTCGCTCCAAGGCCGTCGATCACCTGGTCGAGAACGCCAAGGTGACTGAGGTCGACGAGACCGCCAAGGACGCCGAGTAATTCTCGCCACCTTGCACGCGAGCGCATGTATGTGCCCGTGATGGGGTAAAGTTATAAGCCGGTTATCCGGTTGCTTCGTACGGTGCCAGCCAATGCATAGCATGCGGGCACCGTACGTTTGTCTAGAGCCACTATTGGTCCGTAAGAGAAATGGAGATGCGTATGATCGCTAAGTTCGATTCCGCCCTCGTGCCATACGTTATCGAGCAGACGCCGCGCGGCGAGCGCAGCTACGATATCTATTCGCGCCTGCTCAACGACCGCATCATCTTCTTGGGCGAGGAGATCAACTCCGTCAGCGCCAACCTGGTCGTTGCCCAGCTGCTGCATCTTGAGAGCCAGGATGCCGAGAAGGATATCTCGCTCTACATCAATTCGCCCGGTGGCGAGGTTTACTCTGGCCTGGCGATTCTTGACACCATGAACTTCATCAAGCCGCAGGTCTCCACCATCTGCGTCGGTATGGCCGCGTCTATGGCTGCCGTGCTGCTTTCGGCCGGCGCCAAGGGCAAGCGCTTCTGCCTGCCGCACTCCAAGGTCATGATTCACCAGCCCAGCGGCGGTGCCCAGGGTCAGCAGACCGAGATCGAGATCGTGGCCGAGGAGATCAAGAAGACCCGCCGCGAGCTCAACCAGATCCTGTCCGATGCCTCGGGCCAGCCGATCGAGAAGGTCCAGGCCGACACCGAGCGCGACAACTACCTGACCGCTGCCGAGGCCCTCGACTACGGCCTGATCGACCGTATCGTCACCTCGCGCGATCTCGCCGCGAAGGACGCCTAGGATGGCCGGTAACATGCAGGACAACTTTGACGAGAACGGTAATCCCATCCGCTGCTCCTTCTGCGGAAAAGAGCAGGGGCAGGTTCGCCGCCTTGTTAAGGGTCCGACCAACATCTTTATCTGCGACGAGTGCGTCGCCGCCTGCTCCGAGATCTTGGAAGAGTCGTTGGCTTCGGACTTTATGGACGCTGCCCGCAACGGCAAGTTGCCGGGCTTCCTCAACGATCACGGCCAGGCTGCCGGGCAGCCTGCCATGGATCCCGAGGCCGAGGGCTTTGAGCTCGAGGACGACGCCCGTCAGGTCATTACGCACGTGCCGACGCCGCACGAGATCTATGACGAGCTTTCGGCCTATGTTATGGGTCAGGAGGACGCCAAGCGCGCCATGTCGGTGGCCGTGTACAACCACTATCGCCGCGTGATTGAGGGCGGCGCTGCGGTGTCTGCCTTTGATGACGACATGGGCTCGCAGTTCGATGACGATATGGACGAGGTAGAGCTCGCCAAGTCCAACATCCTGCTGCTCGGTCCCACCGGTACCGGTAAGACCCTGCTGGCCCAGACGCTCGCGCGCATTCTTGAGGTGCCGTTTGCTATCGCCGATGCCACCGCGCTCACCGAGGCCGGCTATGTGGGCGAGGACGTGGAGAACATCCTACTCAAGCTCATTAATGCTGCCGATGGCGACATTGAGCGCGCACAGGTTGGCATCATCTACGTTGACGAGATCGACAAGATTGCCCGCAAGGCTGAGAACCTCTCCATTACCCGCGATGTTTCGGGCGAGGGTGTTCAGCAGGCGCTGCTTAAGATTCTTGAGGGCACGGTGGCCAGCGTTCCGCCCACCGGCGGCCGCAAGCATCCCCAGCAGGAGCTGCTGCAGATCGACACGACCAACATCCTGTTCATCTGCGGCGGTGCCTTTGTGGGTCTGGACAAGATCATCGCCGACCGCGTGGGCAACAAGGGCGTTGGCTTTAACTCCGAGATCGCCGGCCCCACCTCGGTCGACGAGAACGACCTGCTGCGCCAGGTGCTCCCGCAGGATCTTAATGCCTTTGGCATGATTCCCGAGTTCGTGGGCCGTACGCCCGTCGTCACCCAGACGCAGGCGCTCGACGAGGACGATCTGGTGTCGATCCTGACCGAGCCCAAGAACGCCGTGGTGCGTCAGTACCGCAAGATGTTCCAGCTCGAGGACGTCGAGCTTGAGTTTGAGGACGCGGCCCTGCACGAGATCGCCCGCATGGCGCTTGCTCGCAAGACCGGCGCCCGCGGCCTGCGCGCCATCTGCGAAGACGTGCTTCAGCAGACGATGTTCGACCTTCCCAGCGAGGAGGGCGTCGCTAAGGTCGTCGTAACCGAAGCGGCGGTTAAGGGCGAAGAACAGCCCCAACGCATCTACGGGTAAACCAGCCAAAAACGTGCTTGCAAATAGCCTCCGACCATCCGCGGTCGGAGGCTATTTTATATATACGCAATAACCCCAACTACCTGTGTTATTCTGTGTGTTTGTTTAAGCCTCAGCGAAGTCATATCAGACTGAAGTAATCGATACCTAAGGCGCGTCCGCCTGCTTGGTTTTCGTAGATTCCGCACGAGCCGAAGAGCACTTAATGTGCTCTTCGTGCGAGCCAGGACCTGACCGAGCGAAAACCAAGCAGGCGGACACGCCGGCGGGACAGGGAGAGATATATGGAAGAGATGCCCAAGAACTACGATCCGTCGACCAACGAGCCGGCGATCCTGCAGAAGTGGCTCGACGGCGGCTACTACAAGCGCCGTGAGGGCGTGGGCGACTGCACCGTCACCATTCCGCCTCCCAACGTGACTGGCAAGCTCCACATGGGCCATGCCACCGATGACTCCATCCAGGACGCCATCGTCCGTATGGCCCGCATGCGCGGCAAGTCCACGCGCTGGGTGCTGGGCACCGATCACGCCGGTATCGCCACGCAGACCAAGGTCGACAAGAAGCTCAAGAGCGAGGGTATCAGCCGCCTGGAGATCGGTCGCGACAAGTTTGTTGACGCCTGCTGGGACTGGACCCACGAGTACGGCGGCATCATCGTCGAGCAGATCAAGCGCATGGGCTGCTCCGTCGACTTCGACAACGAGCGCTTCACCATGGACGAGGATTACGCCCAGGCCGTGCGTAAGGTCTTCTGCGACTGGTACCACGACGGCCTGATCTACCGTGGCAAGCGTATCGTCAACTGGTGCCCCAACTGCACCACCGCCATCTCGGACGACGAGGCCGAGTATAAGGACGAGAAGGGCCACCTGTGGCACCTGCGCTACCCGCTGACCGAGCCGGTCAACGGCCAGGACTACATCGTCGTCGCCACCACGCGCCCCGAGACCATGCTCGGCGACACGGGCGTTGCCGTCTCCCCGAAGGACCCCGAGAAGGCCGCCTTTGTGGGTAAGACCGTCAAGCTCCCCATCGTCGACCGCGAGATCCCCATCTTTGAGGATTGGCATGTCGACGCCAACTTCGGTTCCGGCTTTGTCAAGGTTACCCCGGCCCACGACCCCAACGACTACGCCATGGGTCAGGCCCACGACCTGTCGCAGATTAACATTTTCGATGAGCACGCGGTAGTTGTTGAGGGCTACGGCGAGTTCACCGGCATGAACCGCGACGAGTGCCGCGAGGCCGTCATCAAGTGGTTCGAGGATCACGACCTGCTCGACCACGTCGAAGAGCTCGACCACTCCGTCATGCACTGCTACCGTTGCGACTCCGCGCTGGAGCCGTGGCTGTCCGAGCAGTGGTTTGTGGCCGTCGACAAGCTCAAGGGGCCGGCACTCGACGCCGTTAACTCCGGCAAGGTCACCTTCCACCCCGCGCGCTGGACGCAGACCTACACCACCTGGATGGAGAACCTCAAGGACTGGTGCATTAGCCGCCAGCTGTGGTGGGGCCACCGCATCCCCGTGTTCTACTGCGAGGACTGCGGCTGGGAGGACGCCCTGACCGAGGACACCGACGTGTGCCCCAAGTGCGGCGGTCATCACGTGCATCAGGACGAGAACGTGCTGGATACCTGGTTCAGCTCACAGCTGTGGACCTTTGCCACGCAGGGCTGGCCGCAAAAGCCCGAGCTGCTCGAGGGCCATCACCCCACGACGGCGCTCGTCACCGCGCGCGACATCATCGCGCTGTGGGTCGCCCGCATGGTCATGAGCTCGCTGTACTTCCTGGACGAGGTTCCGTTTAAGGACGTCGTCATCTACCCGACGATCCTTGCCAAGGACGGCAGCCGCATGTCCAAGTCCAAGGGCAACGGTGTTGACCCCATGGACCTCATTGGCATGTACGGCTCCGACGCCATGCGCTATAACCTGCTCACGCTGTGCACCAACAACCAGGACGTCAAATTTGATGCGAACATCGACAAGAAGACCAAGAAGCTTATCGACAGCCCGCGTACCGACCAGGCCAAGTCGTTTGTGACCAAGATCTGGAATGCCAGCCGCTTCCTGCTCATGAACATGGAGGGCTATACGCCAGGTGAGCCCGTCGTGGAGACGCCGGCCGACGCCTGGATGTTCAGCCGCCTTGCCAAGGCCGTCAAGATGGTCACCGAGGGTATCGAGCAGTACACCTTTGGCGACATGGCCCGCGGCGTGCAGCAGTTCTTCTGGAACGAGGTCTGCGACTGGTACGTCGAGGTCACCAAGGCCCGCCTGAAGGGCGAGGGCCGTCTACAGGCTCAGCGCAACCTGATCTTTGTGCTCGATACCTCCATTCGCCTGATGCACCCGCTCATGCCGTTCGTTACCGAGGAGATTTGGGACAACATGCCGGCGAGCGTGCTCGATCTGGACGCTGAGGGCAACGTGGACCGCGCCGAGGCGCTCATGATCGCCAAGTGGCCCGAGCCCGCCGACTACGCCAAGTATGTCGACGAGGACGCCGAGCGCGCATTTGAGCTGTGCCGTACCGTCGTGTCTGCCGCCCGCGCCACGCGTTCGCGTTATCGCTTGAGCCCCAAGGCTGAGCTCGACGTGGTCGTGCGCGCCGGTGCCGAGGACATCGAGAAGCTCGAGAGCCTGCGCTCGACCATCGAGCCGCTGGCAAATACTGCCTCGCTGGTTATGGGTACCGATGTCGAGAAGCCGGCCGCAAGCATCGCCGTGGTCGATAGCGGTGTCGAGGTCTTTGTGGTGCTCGAGGGCAAGGTTGATCTTTCGGCCGAGAAGGCGCGCCTGGAGAAGGAGATTGCCGCCGCGCAGAAGGAGCTCGCCGGCTGCGAGAAGACGCTTGTCAACGAGGGCTTTGTGGCCAAGGCCGCGCCCGCGGGGGTCCAGAAGAAGAGGGACCGTGCAGCTGAGCTCAAGGAGATCCTGGCGGCGCTGACTGCTCAGGTTGCTGACTTCTCGTAAGGTTTACTCGGGGGCGCGTCCCGACGCTTTGCTCGCTACTGCGGACACCTATTCCGCCGTTCTAACGAACGGCGGCTGACTCGACGCTGCAAACGCCTCTGATGGCCAATCTGCCGTTCAACTTCGGGCGCATGGGCATAAGCCCTATGCGCCCTTGTTTCACGGCACCTTGGCTCATCAGGGGCGTTTTCGCTGACTATCCTCAACCTATACTGTTTTATTTTTCTATGAATGGCGGTTCTAAAAATGCCTAAGCGTTCCGGCTTGTATACCGTTCCTTTTGAGTTTGATTTGCTTTCGTTTGGTGAGGCTGTTGCTTTGGCTGCTGATACGGGGCGGATTTCTGGGGATGCTGGTCCTCTGCTCGAGACGGTTGTCGATATGCTCGACGAGCTGGGGCGTCCGGATGAGTATTTTGATTGCATTCAGGTTGCCGGTACCAATGGCAAGACTTCGACCACGCGTTTTTCGGCTGCCATTCTTCGTGGTGAGGGGCTCAAGACCGCGCTGTATACGTCGCCACAGCTGGTACGCTATCCCGAGCGCATGGAAGTCGATGGATGCGTCGTGAGCGATGAGGCATTCGCCCGTGGCGTTTCGGCCGCTGTTGAGGCGGGGCATCGAGTGAATGCCCGTCGTGTGGCGGCGGGGGAGCGCGCCTATACCATCACGCCGTTTGACCTTTTGACGGCTGCTGCACTTGTGGTGTTTGCCGAGGCTCGTGTGGACGTTGCCGTACTGGAAGTTGGTTTGGGCGGTCGTTGGGATGCCACCAGCGCCACCGATCCCGTCGCAGTGGCCATTACGGGTATTGGGCTCGACCATACTCGTATTTTGGGCGACACACTTGAGGCTATTGCGGGGGAGAAGGCTGCGGTTGTTAAGCCTGGGCGTTTGGTCGTTTTGGGCGAGGGTACGCATGAGGCGAGCGTTCAGCGCGTGATGGATGCCCGTTGCCGCGAATGCGGTGTGGTGCCACTCGTGGTGAACCATGTCACGACTAAGGTGCCGGCGCATGTGGGCGACACGGTTGAGTTCAGCTGCACCACGCCGCGCGCGATCTATACGTCGAGGATGGTTAAACCGGCGTATCAGCCGCAGAATGCCGCGTGCGCGATTATGCTGTGCGAGGGGTATCTGGGCCGCGAGCTCGACCACGATGCGCTCGACGCTTCGCTTATGGGCTGCCCCACGCCGGGTCGCTTTGATGTGCTGGGAACCGATCCACTCAAGCTGATCGACGCCTGTCATAACCCCCAGAGCTGCGAGAACTTTGTGAGCGCGCTGGACGAGATCGATCCGTGCGTAGAGAATCGCCCAACGTTGCTATGTGCTGCGCTGGCAGACAAGGACGTGGCGGGCATCGTCGACGTGCTTGTTCCGGCCTTCCCCCGCGTGGTCGTGACCCAGACCGATTCCGATCGCGCCCTGCCGGCGGAGGAGCTTGCTGCCCTGGTGGACGCCGATAAGCTCGCGGGCGTGTACCCCAGCGTATCCGAGGCCCTCGCGGCCCTCGATGCCGCTGGCGAGTCTTTCGTAGCAGCCGGTACCATCACCCTGGCCGGCGAAGTAGCGGGGCTGCTGCGTTAGCCCCATTTGCCGGGTAGCTAATTTGGCCTGCTCGCCACGAAATGAGCCTATCTACTACGTTTAACCGGTTACCCTCGACCACGCCGAGAATTGCGAAATCAAAACCGCAGGTAGATGGCTTGCCGATTTTCAAAAAATACCCGCATGGTCGACCCATGCGGGTTAAACGTAGTAGATAGCCCGCTTTCTTGGCGCAGCGTTGGCAGGATGTGCCAAAGGGACTGGCCCTTTGGCACATTTGCTAGCCTAGGCGGACTGGGTCGTGGGGGTAGGCGTTGAGGATCTCGACGCCGGACTCGGTAACCAGGGCCAGGTCCTCGATGCGGACGCCGGTGCGGCCGGGGAGGTAGATGCCCGGCTCGATAGAGAACGTCATGCCCGGCTCTACGACCTGCTCGTTGACGAGCGAAACGTCGCCCGGCTCGTGGTCCTGCAGACCGATCGAGTGTCCCAGGCGATGCGTAAAGTACTGCCCATAGCCCGCATCCTCAATCACGTCGCGTGCGGCACGGTCCAGGTCGCACATGCGCACGCCCGGGGCGATGAGCGCCTCGGCGGCCTCGTTGGCGCGGCGCACGATATCGTAGATGCGCTCCGTCTCCTCGTCCGGCTCGCCCCAAAAGAATGTGCGTGTCATGTCCGAGCAGTAGTTGCGGCGACGTCCGCCAATGTCGAACAGCACCACGTCACCGCGCTTGAGTACGGTGTTGTCGGGCTCGTGATGCGGGTCTCCGGCGTTGGCACCAAAGCTCACGATGGGCGGAAAGCTAAAGCCCTCGCAGTCGTGCTTGCGGTACAGGCCGAGCATCTGGTCGGCAATTTCGCGCTCCGTCACGCCCTCGTGGACGAGCTTGATGGCGTCGGCCATCACGGCATCGTTGGCGGCCGAGGACACGCGCATGAGCTCCTGCTCCGCGGCATCCTTGTGGGTGCGTGCGGCAGTGACGGCAAAGTCGCCCAGGAAGAATTCGCTTGCGGCGTGACGATCCATAAGGGGCATCAAAAAGCCGGAGCACATAACGGTATCGATGCCGAGGGACTTGGCGGGATTGACTTCGCGAACGATGGCGTCGGCCACGACGTCGGTATCGGTGTGATAGGCGACGCGGGCATTGTCGTACTCGGGCAGCTGATGCAGGGCGTTGACCAAGATCACGGGCTCGCTGCCGCGCGCGAGCAGCACGCCACAAAAACGCTCGAACATATCGGCATAAAAGCCGCTCAGATAGTAGATCGACCACGGGTCGTTAACAAGCAGCTGTGCGCCGGGGTGCTGAGCCTCGAGCGCATCGAGCACGCGCGCCACACGCTGGTCATCGACATGTGCCATGAAACATCCTTTCGCTAGGGTGTCACCATGGTATCCCATGCCCGGCAGATAGGGACGTTCCTTTTATGCCGGCACTTTGGGACACTCCTTGGTATGGCCAGCTTAGCGAACGTTCGGACAAAAGTAGCCATAAGAGGTCAGTCCCAAATGGGCTGCTTTCAAAAGTATGGCGGATTACGGGGCTGGATCTGTATCACTTGACCATGGGAAAAATCGCGAAATTAAAACCGCAGGTAGACGGCTTATCAAAAATCGAAAATTGCCGGTATGGAAGGGGGTCTCCGAATCAGCTCCGTAATCCGGCATAGTTTTGAAATGGCACTAAAGTAGGCACAGGCTAAATACCGATTCCAAGGATAGTTGCGGTGGAATAGTTCCTGCTTACTGGGGTAATGGCCTAAAACAGGAACTAGTCCACCGCAACTGTAGGGGGGGATGAAGCCCCGTCCCAAATGAAGCACCTAGGCTGGGTCGATGTCCATGTTGGCGATTAGGTCGATGCCCGTGTGGAGGAGGTCTTCCAACACGACGTCGCCCATGCGGATGGGGGCTTCGACGACCAGGCCGCGGATGAGGTCCATGGCCTGGGCATGGAGTGCCAGCGGGATGGCTTCGGCCGTGCGCACGGGCAGCAGCGCCTCGTCGCCGCCGAATACCGCCACCGTGGTGGTGAGCACGCGTATGGGGCAGGTGAGCTCCTGATGCGCGAACGTATCACCGCGCGGGCAGCTGTTGCCGGTCACGGAGCGCACCTCTACCACGGCGCCGTCTGCGCTGCGCTCGACCTCTACGGTCAGGAGGCACTCGGATGGGCAGGTGGTGCAGTTGAACTGCAGCGTTTCGGTAGCGTTTATGCTCATGGTCTTACGCCTCCTCAACGGGGTCGACGGACAGGACAATCTCGTTAACACCCATATCGAGTGCGCGCTGAATCGCCTTTGCCGGCAGCGGGAAACTTTCCATAACGCTCGGTTTAAACGGGCGGACCTTGCCTGCAAACAGCTCCTCGTCGCCTGCCAGAATACGTACGCGGGCGGCATCAACCGGTCGGCGCACACGGAAGTTGAGTTTGGTGAGTGCCGCGGCCGTAATGCGTCCCGGCAGCGCGTAGCCTGCGATGCCGGCGGGGGAGACCGTGAGCCGGCAGCCCGGGTCCGCAGTATCGTGCTCGACATTCGCACTGCCACCCAACGCGTATGCCGCGGCGGCCGCACCGGCGCGTTCGGATTCAGTCGTCACGTTGTCGGCCAGGTCGTGCACGTGCAGTACGTTTCCGCAGGCAAAGATGCCCGGAACGCCCGTTTGCAGGCTCTGGTCCACCACGGCGCCGCGCGTGCGTGGGTCAAGTTCAATGCCCGCACCCACCGAAAGTTCGTTCTCGGGAATCAGGCCCACCGAAAGCAGCAGCGTGTCGCACGGAACAATGCGCTCGGTTCCCGGAATGGGCGCCAGGTGCTCGTCGACCTGGCTTACCTCGACGGCCTCCACGCGGTCGTGGCCGATCACTCGCGTGACGGTGGTGGACAGGTGCAGCGGAATGCCAAAGTCGTCCAGGCAGTTCTTGACGTTGCGGCGCAGGCCGTTGGCGTACGGCATGAGTTCGTACACGCCCTCGACCGAAATCCCCTCGAGCGTGCAGCGGCGCGCCATGATGAGTCCGATGTCACCCGAGCCCAAAATGACGGCGTGCGAGCCGGGTTTGAGGTTTTCGATATTGATGTATCGCTGCGCCAGGCCGGCCGTAAACACGCCGGCGGGTCGGCTGCCGGGGATCTTGATCTCGCTGCGCGTGCGCTCGCGGCACCCCATGGCAAGGACGACCGCGCGTCCGGTGAGCTGCAGCATACCGGAGGGATTCATGAGCGTGACGGTGTGGAGTGTGGCGTCTTCCGCGGACTCGCCCGAATCAATCCCAAGCACCATGCTGTCCAAGAAAATCGCGATGTCGGTCGCGCGCACCTGGTCGATAAAGCGCTGCGCATACTCGGGACCGGTGAGCTCCTGCTTAAAGTGCGAAAGGCCAAAGCCGGGGTGGATGCACTGGCGCAGGATGCCGCCCAGATGCTGCTCGCGCTCCACGATGGCTACGCGCGCGTCGGCCTTATGCGCGGCAAGCGCGGCCGCCATGCCGGCAGGTCCGCCGCCGATAACGACCACGTCGAACGCCTGCGTAGGTACTGTCTCAATGGCATCGCTATCAATCGCGCTCGATTTGAATTCCGCCATCCTAGCGCACCCCCTTCAAAGGTCCCTCAACGAGCCACGAGCCAGTGTCCTCCAACAGCACCTCGCTGGGGTCGCAGCCCAGCTCGCGCGCCAGGATCGCCACCACGCGGCTCTGGCAAAAGCCGCTCTGGCACCGACCCATGCCGGCGCGGCAGCGGCGCTTGACGCCCTCGACCGAAACCGCGCCCGGGCGGCGTCGGATCGCGGCCACGATCTCGGCCTCGGGCACCGTCTCGCAGCGGCAAACGATCTGCCCCCATGCTGGGTCGGACTCGATGAGCTCCTCCTTGCGCACAAGCGGCGCACGGTCGAAGTCGTCCGGTGCACGGCGAATCGGGTCCCAATCGTCCCGCTCGCGCAGGGTCACGCCGGCATTGCGCAGCACGTGCTCCATGCGCTCGGCAATGGCCGGCGCGCTCGCCACGCCCGGCGACTGAATGCCCGCGGCCTGGAACAGCCCCGGCACCACGGTCGACTGCCCAATAAAAAAGTCGTTCGTTCCCTTAATGACCGGGCGTCCGCCGGCAAACGCGCGGACTACGCGGCGCGTGTCCAAGTCGGGCACCAGCTTGCGCGCGCCGGTCAGCAGCGCGTCGACATCGGTCGCGTAGGTCTGAGTATCGCCCGGCTCGCGTACAGCGGCGGTCGCGGTGATCACGGTGTTGCCGTGCACGGTCCCCGTGACGATAACGCCCTTGGACACCGGCGTGGGCACGGGATAGAGCGGCATGAGCGTGCGCGGCTCCTTGTCCAGCACCACAATGTTTCCCTGGCGCCAGACCATCTGGAACTCCTCGGCGCCGGCCATATGCGAGATGTCCGCGGTGCCGTTGCCCGCGGCGTTGATTAGATAGCGGCAGCGCACATCGCCGGCAGGCGTTGCCAGCGTAAAGCGCGCGGCTCCGTCATCTGAGCCGGCAACTTCAATGGCCTCCACAGGTGCGGAGCGCATAAACGTCACGCCGTTGGCGACTGCGTTTTCCAGCGCTGCGATGGCCACTTCAAACGGATCAACGTAACCGGTCGAAGGGCACCACAGCGCGCACGTCGCCTCGGTACTCGCGCGCGGCTCCAGCTCGTGGATGCGCTCGGGGCCGATAATCGACAGCTCGGGCACGCCGTTGGCAATGCCATTCTGGCGCAGCTTTTCCAGGTGCGTGCGGTCTTCGTCGTTGAAACCCAGCACCATCGACCCGGTGCGGCGGAACAAAAAGCCTAGCTCCTGGGCCCACGTGCCATATAGCTCGCAACCACGGGCGTTGACCTGCGCCTTGACCGTGCCCGGCGCCGGATCGTAGCCGGCGTGCACCAGGCCGCCGTTGGCCTTCGACGCGCCCAGCGCGATATCGTTGGCCGCCTCGACCACACAAATGGACAGGTCATAGCGCGCGAGCTGCCGCGCGATGGCGCACCCGGTGATGCCCGCGCCCACAATCGCGATATCAAACGTTTCCGTCACAGTGCCTCCCAGACGAGTTGACAGGCTGTCAATAGGACTATCCTACGGTCTGCACACCCCCAGTGCGGCGGCAATGCGGCGAACAGCCCCGTCGCGTCCGCCAACGGCAGGCGAGGGGAGACTCAGGACCATCGGTGACCTCGTCTGCCGCCCCTGGTGTCAGAAGTTTGTCTCGTTCTGTAACATCTGGGACCGTTTTTGCCGAGTAACTGTTACAGATTGAGACGTTAGTCTGGCGCCCCTTCCGTTCGTCTCAATCTGTAACATCTAGGCCCGGATTCCGCTCCCACCTGTTACAGATTGAGATGTTTGTGTCCGCGGCGGTCGCTGCCCTCGCCAGCGTCCCGTACCTGCGGCTCCCGTGTTACACTAACCCGGACTGTAAATATTCCGAAAGGTACACCTCAATGTCCAAATACATCTCCGAGCTCATGTCACCGCAGCTTATGGGCGTCATCTATGCCTTCGTGGGCTTTATCATCGCCCTGTACGTGCTGTCGGTCGTCTATGTGTTCATCGACGCTCGCCGCCGCGGTGCCAGCGCCTACGTGGCATGGGGCATCATCGCCCTCATCCCGTTTGTGGGCCTCATCGCCTACCTGGTCCTGCGCCCGCACTCCTACGCGGCCGATCGCGAGGAGCAGGAGCTGGACATGGCTCTGCGCGAGCGCCAGCTTGCCCAGTACGGCACCTGCCCGCAGTGCGGCGCCCCCATCGAGAAGGACTTTGTGGTCTGCCCTGTGTGCGACACCCAGGTTCGCAACGTGTGCCCCAGCTGCCATCGCCCGCTCGACGCGCACTGGAAGGTCTGCCCCTACTGCCGAACTCGCATCCAGTAACGCATCCATCGTCGGGCCGGCCGTAAGCCACGGGCCCCGCGCGTCACGTGCAAACCGCACGCGCACCCCGCCCACACGATGAAGCATGCGTAGAAAATCGCCCGCCGTGCCATTAAGGTGCGGCGGGCGCTTGTATACCAAGGCAACCTGCCTATAATGATGCAAGTCAAAAACGCCGCGCCTGCCAAGCGCCGCACCAGCGCCAGGCGCACGCACTTGCATCAGGCATCCGAGAGGAGAAAACATACCCATGAAGGCACTCTACAATGACGGTTCGGTGGCCGAGCTCCCGCAGGACGAGGTCACGCACGTCATCCGCCACTCTGCCGCGCACATCATGGCGCAGGCCATCAAGCGCCTGTACCCCGAGGCCGACTTTGCCTACGGCCCCGCGACCGACAACGGCTTCTACTACGACGTCGACCTGCCCGAGGGCGTCAAGATCAGCGAGGACGATTTCCCCGCGATCGAGGCCGAGATGAAAAAGATCGTCAAGGAGAACCTCAAGTTCTCCGTGTACGAGAAGCCCCGTGCCGAGGCCATCGCCCTTATGGAGGAGCGCGGCGAGAAGTACAAGGTCGAGCACATCGGCGACCTGGACGACGACGCCCGCATCACCTTCTACCAGCAGGGCGACTACATCGACATGTGCGTCGGCCCCCACATCTGCTACACCAAGGCCCTCAAGGCCTTTAAGCTCACCGGCGTCTCGGGCGCCTACTGGAAGGGCGACAAGGACAACAAGATGCTCACCCGCATCAACGGCGTCGCCTTTGCCACCAAGGAAGAGCTCGACGAGCACATGCACATGCTGGAGGAGGCCAAGAAGCGCGACCACCGCAAGATCGGCCGCGAGATGGACCTCTTTATGATGCGCGACGAAGCCCCCGGCTTCCCGTTCTTCCTGCCCAATGGCATGATCCTTAAGAACACGCTGCTGGATTACTGGCGCGAGATCCACCACAAGGCCGGCTACGTGGAAATCTCCACGCCGCTCATCATGAACAAGCAGCTGTGGAAGACCTCGGGCCACTGGGACCACTACAAGGACAACATGTACTCCACCGTCATCGACGACGAAGAGTACTGCATTAAGCCCATGAACTGCCCGGGCGGCGTGCTGGTGTACGCCTCCAAGCCGCATTCCTATCGCGAGCTGCCCATCCGCGCCGGCGAGATTGGCCTGGTGCACCGCCACGAGCTGCGCGGCGCCCTGCACGGCCTGTTCCGTGTGCGCTGCTTTAACCAGGACGACGCCCACCTGTTTGTGCGTCCCGACCAGCTGACCGACGAGATCGTGGGCGTGGTCAACCTCATCGACTCCGTGTACCAGAAGTTTGGCTTTAAGTACCACGTCGAGCTTTCCACCCGCCCCGAGGACTCCATGGGTTCGGACGAGGACTGGGCTCGCGCCGAGGAGGGCCTGCGCACCGCTCTGGAGAAGCTGGGCATGGACTACGAGGTCAACGAGGGCGACGGCGCCTTCTATGGCCCCAAGATCGACTTCCACCTGGAGGACTCGCTCGGCCGTACCTGGCAGTGCGGTACCGTCCAGCTCGACTTCCAGATGCCGCTCAACTTTGACCTGGAGTATGTGGACGCCGACGGCACCAAGAAGCGCCCCATCATGCTGCACCGCGTGTGCTTTGGCTCCATCGAGCGCTTCATTGGTATTCTGATTGAGCACTTTGCGGGCAAGTTCCCCACCTGGCTGGCTCCCGTGCAGGTCAAGGCGCTTCCCGTCTCCGAGAAGAGCCGAGACTACGCTCACGAGGTGTGCGCCAAGCTGGAGGAGGCCGGCATTCGCGTGGTCTGCGACGACCGCGACGAGAAGATCGGCTACAAGATCCGCGAGGCCCGCAGCATCGACCGCGTGCCCTACATGCTCATCCTGGGCGAGAAGGAGGTCGAGGCCGGCAACATCTCCGTCCGCGATCGCTCCAACGAGACCGTTCAGATGAGCGTTGACGAGTTTGTGGCCAAGGTGCTCGAGGAGATCAAGACTCGCGCCTAGCACAAACAGTACAAGAATTAACAAAGGCGATCGTCCTATTGGGCGGTCGCCTTTTTTGTTGTGCAAAAAGGTACAGGTTTTTGTATCTTTCGACGTTGCTCATTATACGAGCAAACTGCTCGCGTTTTCCCAGATTGCACAAAATGCGCCGCGAATGGGTGCATCTCCATACGCCTCTACAAAAACCTGTACTTTTGCGACTGCGCCTAGCTGCGAGCGAGAAGCCTGTTCTTAACGCCCCTGCATCCGCGTGTGTCGCGGAGCAAAGAAGGGGGCGAGACATGGAACAGACAATGCGGCGCCAAGAGCAGCTGCCCGGCGCCTTTAGTGGCGCTACTACCAACAGCCAGCGCGGCCGCGTCCGCTGGTATCTGGTCCACACCCCCAACGGTAAAGAGCGCGAGACCTGCGAAAAGGTTCGCCGCATTATCCCGCACGAGCTGATGCAGGACGCTTTTGTGATGCAAAAGGAGTTCTGGTTTAAGCGGGACGGCGCCTGGTCGCTCCAAACCAAACCCATGTACAAGGAATACTTCTTCGTCGCCACGCGCGATGCCGCCTTGCTTGACAAGGCATTGGCCCAGTTGAGCTTTGGCTGCCGCATTGCTGGCAGCAGGGAGCGGGCCTATGCGCCCATGCCGGACGATGCGCAGGATTGGTACCGCAGCGTGCTCGACGACGACGGCGTGGTGCGCAACAGCGTAGCCCGCATAGAAGACGGCGTGTTGCACATAGAACAGGGCCCGCTGGTGGGTCAAGAGGCCCGTGTGAAGAAGATCGACCGTCATAAGCGCTGGTGCCTGGTGGACGTGGGCGAAGGTGACTCCGCATTTAGGGAACTGCTTGCGCTCGATGTTCCCAGCAAAACGTAAGGGAGACATCGCACTGGCAGTTTATTCGCATTTTGAATTCATCGATTGGGGGATCCCTGGGGGACAGGGACGTAAGTATGACTGTGGCTGCTAAAGAAATAACAGAGAGCAATGCGCCCGAAGGCGCGGCGCTCATTGCTCAGACCATGGACCGGCGCGAGGACGCGGCGGGTGCTGGGGTCGGCGCTGAGGTAGACACGGGGACGGTGAGCCTCCCGGGCTCGCGCGAGTTCGCCGCAGAGTCCCGTGCGCTCGACACGAGGTCGTTCGGTTATCGCTTCGTGAAGCGCACCTTCGACATAGGCCTCAGTTTCTGCGTCTGTGCCGTGGGGCTCATCCCCGGTGCGGTGCTCTGCGCATTCATCGCGGCGGACACTAAGGGCGCTCCCCTCTACGCGCACGAGCGTGCGGGGCGCTTCGGCCGCCCCATCCACGTGCTCAAGTTCCGCTCCATGGTCGCCGATGCCGACGACGTGGAGAAGTACCTCACGCCGGCACAGATTGAGGAGTGGCACCGCGAGCGCAAGGTCACAAACGATCCCCGAATCACCAAGCTAGGCCGCGTCCTGCGCAAGACGTCCCTGGACGAGCTGCCCCAGTTCTTCAACGTGCTTGTGGGGCAGCTATCCGTAATCGGGCCCCGGGCCATCACCTACGAGGAGCTCGGGAATTTCACACACGAGCAGCAAGTGCAGGTTCTTGCCGTCCCCCAGGGCATCACCGGTGCCTGGCAGTCGGGCCCGCGCAACCTCGCGACCTTCGAGAACGGCCTGCGCCAGGAGTTCGAGCTCGCCTACGCGCGCGGCGCGAACCTCAAGGCCGACTGGCGGGTCTTCTTCAAGACCTTCTCTGTGATGTTCGGCAAGAACAAGACGGGGAGGTAGGTATGGATTCCCAGACTTTCCCTCCCTACAGCGTGCTCATGAGTCTCTATGCCAAGGAGCGCGCAGAGTACCTGCGCGAGGCGCTGGACTCGATGCTCGACCAGACGGTGCCCCCGGCGGAGGTCGTCGTCGTGAAGGACGGCCCGCTGACTGACGAGCTCGAGGACGTCCTCTCCGAGTACGACGCGGCCAACCACGGCCTGTTCAGTTTCGTTTCCTACCCCGAGAACAGAGGCCTCGGCTACGCGCTTGCCCGGGGCATTGAGGCGTGCTCAAATGAGGTCATAGCCCGCATGGACACCGATGACCACGCCCTTTCGGGGCGCATGGAGCGCCAGCTTGCTCTCATGTCCGAGCAGGGACTCGACATGGTGGGCAGCAATGTGACGGAGTTTATCGAGGCCTGGGACAAGCCCGTGGCAACGACGGACCTGCCCATAACCCACGACGAGATCGTCGCCTATTCCAAGCGCCGCAACCCCTTCCGGCACCCGCCCATGACCTTCCGGCGCTCGAAGGTGCTCGCCGCTGGGAGTTACAACGCCGACTTCCCCTACTTCGAAGACTGGGATCTCTTCAACCGGATGCTTGCCTCGGGCTGCCGTGCGGCCAACGTGCACGAGGCCCTTGTGGCAATGCGCGTGAGCCCAGACTTCTACGCTCGCAGAGGAGGTCGAGGCTATCTGTCGCACGCGCGGCGCTTCAAGCGGGCGCAGCTGGCATGTGGGTATTTCAGCGCTGCCGACTACTTCATCTCGTTTGTTCCCCAGGCAGTTGTCTGCCTCATGCCCAACGCCCTTCGCGGGCTCGTATACACAAGGATTCTCCGGAAAGGGGGAGATGCGGAGTGACCGCGACTGCAGCAATTATCACTCTCCACAACTCGCCGAACTATGGCTCTTGCCTGCAGACCTATGCGACGCAGCGCGTCTTCGAGTCGCTGGGAGTCGCACCCACAGTGGTCGACTACTACCGACACGATGCGATCCCGGAGAACGAGACCGAGCGCGCACTTAACGGACAGCTTGCCAAGAAGCTTCCCATCTTGGGGTTGCCGGGTGTCAAGTCGCTCGCTCGCGTTCCCGTTTCACGCATGGTCGCGCGCCGTCGCGCCCCGCTCGACGCGTTCAGGCGCGAGATGCTGAACCTCACGCCGCGCAAGTACTACTCGGCGGAGGAGCTCGAGGCCGATCCTCCCAGGGCCGACGTCTACGTTACGGGCAGCGACCAAGTGTGGAACAGCACGTGGAACTGTGGGTTCGAGCGAGCATTTTACCTCTCCTATGCTCCAGAGGGCGCCGAGAAGATCGCCTATGCCGCCAGCATCGGCAAGTCGACGCTCGACGATTGGGAGAAGCCCCTCATGCGCGAGGCGCTGCTGCGCTACGACGCCATCTCGGTCCGCGAGCCCGAGGCGGCGGAGCTTCTCGACTCCATCGGAGTGCCCGGTGCCGTCCCCGTCGTGGATCCCACGCTCATGCTCGGCCGTCCCGAGTGGGGGGCCCTCTCTGACGGCTGGGTGCCCGATTTCCCATACCTGCTCGTGTACCAGCTTAACCGCAACCCCGAGTTCGACGCGTACGTGCAGGACGTCGCTGCTGCGGCGGGGCTCAGGGTTCTGCGCCCCGCCTATGGGGTCCACGAGCGTCGTCGGGGTGAGGAGGCCGTCGTGTGCCCGAGCGTCGGGCGCTTTCTCTCGCTCTTCCTTAATGCCTCGATTGTGGTCACCGACTCCTTCCACGGCACGGCGTTCTCCGTCAACCTGGAGAAGCCCTTTGTGGCGATTGCCCCGGAGCGCTTCTCAGGGCGCATCGGAAACCTCCTTGCCATGACCGGGCTGGAGGGCCGGCTTCTTTCGGACTATCGCGACGTTGCCCTCGCGGCTGGGGATATAGACTTCGCGCAAGCTCGTATCGCCCTGGCGCGTGAGCGCGAACGGGCGCTATGCTTCTTGCGCGGTGCGCTTCCGACCGAGTTCGTGGAGTGAGGCATGGCGCTGAGCAACGACGATCTCAACTTCATAATCTACTACCTCAACTATCCCAAGGCGATAGAACTCTGCATGACCATGGATAACGTGGTCCGCAAGAGCAGTAGTGTCGAGACGACCGCCGAGGCTTCCGACACTCTAAAAACCGAGTTGAAGGGGGACGCTTCTACAAACCTTGCCGCCCTGAAGGCGACCGTGGGGGCGAGTCTCGGGACGACCTTGAGCGACAGCGAGTCTTTTAA
This sequence comes from uncultured Collinsella sp., assembly GCA_938011935.1. Lineage (GTDB taxonomy): Bacteria > Actinomycetota > Coriobacteriia > Coriobacteriales > Coriobacteriaceae > Collinsella. The sequence goes on along the minus strand of CALLSU010000159.1, from coordinate 10,710 downwards.
GGTGGCGGACACCTACGAGGTGAAGCACACTAAGTCGACGTACCTCAAGCTCATCCTCGAGCGGGCTAAAATGCTGCCCTCGTGCGCAAATATCCAGAACTGCGCCCCCGGCGACCTCGTCCGCGTGGATGGCGTCAGGCTCTGGCCCTGCAACTGGGAGGAGATTACCCAGATGCAGGTTCTGAGGCACGACGCGCTGAAGGGCATGAGGGTCGAGGGCGTAGACGTCAACAACATCGTCTCCTCAATGCTGGAGGACTACGCATATGTCCTCACGGCAATGGAGAAGCTCCCCGGAACAGACGATCCCGTATGGCTCGCAATCAAGATACCCTCGGAGAACGATAACGAGTTCGAGAGCAAGTACAGGATGCGCGATCTGCTCCTCGGCGAGGTCAGTCTCATCGGTGTCTATAAGGGTCTCGTCGACGTGGATGTGCTGACTAACACGACGTTCGGAGACCTGCAACGAAAGGGGTTGAGCCAGGGCGCTGAAGGGGAAGGCCGTGTCATCAAGAGTGCATTGCCCGCTCCGGAGTCGAAGCAGCCAGCCAAAGAGGCCTCGCGGGGATTCCTCGGCCCAGTCCACTACATCGATCTCATAGCGATTGTCCAAGACGTCAAGGTGGCGGATTCCGTCGGCGAGGATTTGGCTGCGGATGAGCTGGCCGGCAGAGGCACGTCGGTGGCCGGAGGTTCCCCCGATGACGCGGGTGTCGTTCTTTCCGACTCCGGGGAAGCGAAGCCTTGCTTCTTCGCCCGACTGAAGGCGATGCTCTGTGGATAGCCTTACGCTACATACTTATCGCTCGGGCAAGGAATGTCGCGAGGAGACCCTCCGTTTGGAGTCGAAGGGCTACTCATATGTCCCGTTTGACGTCACGGGAGGCACAAAGGCTGCTTTCTTTGAGGGGGGACGCCTCTATTCCGACCTGTCTTACGTCGTGGCACTTCTACCGGCAAACCAGCACCTTATGCTCAACGTCGAGGAGACTCTCTCCTGTGCAGACGGTGAGGCTTTCCTGCTCATCCGTGACTCGCTCGCACAGTCGGCGATTGACACCTTTCCGCTGCTCTTCGAGGCGGCGTTGCCCTTGGTGGCCGAGGAGAGGGGGTGTCGTTTCGCGCCCAGGCGCTGTCCGCTCTACACGTTCTCTAACAGAGCTGAGTATGACCGCCTCGCGCGGCTCGCATCCGATGGCTCCGGTTATCAGGTCTTTACGCTCCAAGGACTTTCCCAGAGGACCTCGGAGTTCTCTGCGGCGCTCGAGAACTCCGAGATAGAGGTGTTCATCGACCTCACCTCCGAGGCGGCTCTCGCCGACGCGAGGCTTCTATCCATAGAGCCTCTCGCTTCGGCGCCAAACGTCCCTCATTTCCTCGTGAGCGAGGCCCGCTCCGCAAAGGTGTTTGAGAACTTCCCGTCGCTTTTCGACGAGATCCGCGACGTGGCGGATTTGCTTCCCGAATGTCCCAAAGAGATGACGACGGGAATGGAAGGACCTCGTTCCGTTTGCGACCTCAATGACGGAGAGTTCGTTAGGACTATGGCCGAGTTCGATGAGAGGCTCACGGGACACGCCAACTTTAAGTGCTACCTTCATGAGCGCCTCACTAATTTTAGACTAGCGCATGCGCTGGGGGATCAGCGGATTTTCTCGATGTTCCTTTTCGGAGGCAGCGGCATCGGTAAGACCGAGACCGCACGCGTACTTAGCGAGTTGGTCTCGGATGGAGAGCGTTATCTTGCGAAGATTAACTTCGAGGCGTACAGCTCGCAGGATTCTCTCAACAGCCTCATCGGGAGCCCCTCCGGCTATGTGGGCTGCGAGGGCGGAGAGCTCAACGACAAGGTCGAGAAGGCCAAGGCGAAGGTGCTCCTCTGCGATGAGTTCGAGAAAACCAAACAAGACGTGAGGGCTTTCTTCTTGGAGCTGCTTGAGGATGGGGCCTACACCGATCGAATGGGCGTGGAGCACGACATGGACGGCTATGTTGTCGTGTTCACATCGAACGTGAAAGACGAGAAGGAGCTGCAAGAGAGGATCGCGCCCGAACTACTAACGCGCTTTGACCTTATCTGCGAATTCGTGCCTCCGACCGTGGAGGAGAAGCGCGAGCACGTTGTCCGCCTCGCGCGGGAGAAAACTGCCCAGTATGCCGAGAGGCTGGGCGTAGATGTCGAGCCCATCGGCGAGAGCGTAACCATAGCAGATTTCCAACTGGAGAAATGGTCCCTTAGGGAGATAGACCGTGAGGTCGTGCGCCAGGTAGTCTCCCTTCTCCCGGTAGAAGACCCGTCCGAATCGTCACCCTACGATAAAACAGCACCCGACACAGATTGGAGTGAGTGACGTGTACACCGAACTCAAGTCATACCAAATAATCATCGCCCTGCTCAAGGAGTACGGCATCCGGAAGTGCGTGCTCTCGGCAGGGTCGCGCAACCTCCCCTTCGTCCATTCCGTTGAGGAGGACCCCTGGTTCGAGTGCTACTCGGTCGTTGACGAGCGCAGCGCGGGCTATTTCGCCCTCGGCCTCGCTCAGCAGGCGGGCGAGCCGGTCGTCATCTCCTGCACCTCGTCCACCGCGACCTGCAACTACTGGCCTCCGGTGGCAGAGGCCTTCTACCAGAACGTCCCGCTCGTCGTGCTCACGAGCGACCGCGACCCGGCGAAGCTTGGCCAGCTCGAGGATCAGATGATCGACCAGGTTGGTATGTACGACCGACACGTCCGGAAGTCGGTGAATCTGCCTATCGTCCGCGACGACGGTGACTTCCGCCACTGCTGGCGGCTCGTCAACGAGGCCCTGCTCGAGCTCGACCACCACGGGGGCGGCCCGGTCCAGGTCAACGTTCCATCGCGCTGGTACAGCACATCCTTTACAACCTCCGAGCTCCCTAAGGTCAGGAGGATCGCTCGCGTCGAGCACGAGTCCCCCGATGCGGAATGGCTTGCCCGCGCAGCGAGGCTCCGGTCTTGCTCGCGCGTCCTCGTGGCCTGCGGACAGGGTCAGCCCACAGACGGTCTCAAGGAGGCCCTGGGGGAGTTCTTCAGGCGGTTCAACAGCGCCATAGCGGTCGAGTACATGTCCAACGCGCTAGTCGAGGGTGCCGTAAACACATCCGTCTGCTTCGACAGCCGTTATGTCACGCCGAAGAAGTTCGCTGAGTTCGCCCCCGAGATCGTCATCAGCTATGGCGGGAACATCATGCAGGGGCTCAAGGAGATGCTGCGCGGCTCGAAGTCAGGCGTCGAGCATTGGCTCATCGACGAGGGTGGCGTCGTCTGCGACGCTTTCGGATGTATAACCACGGTATTCGAGTGCTCGCCGGAGTTCTTCTTCCGCCGCATGAGCGATTTGGCGGGCGAGAAGGCGTCAAACGATCTGGCCTACCACGACGCCATTGCGGCGTACGCGGCCTCCGTCGTGCACCCCGACTTCGGGTGGGGCAACATCTATGCGATAAAAAACGTCGTCGAGCGAGTCCCATCGGGTTCCGTGCTTCACCTCAGCATCAACGACTCCATCCGCATAACGAACTTCTTCGAGCTGCAGCCCGACATCCGCGTCTTTGCAAACATCGGCACGCACGGCATTGACGGCTGCATGTCGTCGCTCATGGGGCAGTCCCAGGCGACCGAGGGCCTCGCCTTCCTCGTCACCGGCGACCTCGCGTTCTTCTACGACATGAACTCCCTGCGCATCAGGCATGTCGGCCCGAACGTGCGCATCCTGCTCTGCAACAACCACGGTGGCGAGGAGTTCTACTACAACGGCATCTGGCAGAACGCGTCGAGCGACCTGCACACCGCTGCCAGGCACAACGCCGTCGCCGGCCCCTGGGCCGGGTCGTGCGGGTTCAAATACCTCAGAGCGGACGACAAGGCATCGTTCGAGGCTGCCCTTCCGGAGTTCATGGCGGAAGAGTCTGACAGGCCCGTGCTCCTCGAGTGCTTCTCCGAGATGAGCGAGGACTCTAAGGACATCTACGACTTCTACGACCTCTCTCGACCGCACGATGCTGTCTCCGACGCTACCCGCGCGGCCAAGGACATCGTGAAAAAAACAATTGGCAAAGAGACGGCAGTGAAGATCGCCGGCAAGTTCGGCGTCAAGCTGGGATAGGGGGCAACGTGGGACTCAAGGCAAAGGCCAAGCGCGCCGGGCGCTTCGTCCTCTCCAACCTCGGGCGCCCCGTGCGCGTTGAGCAGACGCTGCGAGGTGGGAGCGAGCTCCTCGCGGGGAGGTGCGTGCTCGTCACGGGCGGCACGTCGGGCATAGGGCTCGCGACCGCCGAAGCGTGCCTGCGCGCCGGGGCAGACGTCGTGGTTACCTCGCGTAGCCTCTCTCGCGCCGAGGAGGCCTGCGCCCGACTTGGCTCGCATGCCCGCCCGGCATTGCTCGACCTCGCGGATGCCGAGGGGATGGCCGTGCAGGTTGACGCGGCCTACGCGGCTGCGCCCAGGCCCGTCGACGCCCTCGTGAACAACGCTGGCGTGCTCAAGGGCGCGCCCTTTGGCAGGACATCCGTTGAGGACTTCGACGAGGTGGTCGGCGCAAACCTCCGTGGCACCTACTTCCTCACGCAAGAGGTCGCCCGGCGCATGGTTGCGGGCGGAGTCCGAGGCAACATCTGCTTCGTCACCTCCTCCTCCGCCTACCGCCCTGCCACGAACGCCTACTCGTGCACAAAGTGGGCGCTGCGCGGTCTCGTGGAGGGCTCGGCCAAGATGCTCAGCCCCAACGGCATCGTGGTGAACGCCATCGCCCCTGGCCCCACTGCCACTGGGATGCTCATCGAGGGCGATGCGGGCAACGTCATGAAGCCGAACAGCCCCATCGGGCGCTACGTCACCCCTGAGGAGATCGCGAGTATGGTCGTGACGCTGCTCTCCGACGCCTCGCGCTCGACCGTGGGCGACACGGTGCGCATGTGCGGCGGCAGCGGCGTGGTGACCTTTGACGATGCTGACGCGACATTCGAACTTTAAGGAAGTAGATTTGAAACAAGGAAAGCAAATACGGGTGCTCCAGGTGCTGCCGTCCCTAAATAGGTCGGCAGGGGTGTCGCGTTTCGTCTACAACATGACGGTCGCAAGCGACGAGTCGCGCGTCCACTACGACATCCTCCACCACGCTCAGGACGATGGCGTGCCGCACCACGAGAAGCGCTTCGACGAGGAGCTCGAGGCACTCGGGCATCGCATCTACCGCGTGGACTATGCCGGCCATGATTTCAGACGGTTCATCCGCGAGGTCCATGCTGTCATATCAGAGTACGGCGCGAGCTACGACGTCGTGCACTGCCATATGCCCAACTCGGCGTTCTGCGTCTTGCGCGAGGCAAAACGTGTGGGGATTGAGCATCGCGTGCTGCACAGCCATCTCAACAGCAGTTCCGACAATGCACTACATCGTCTGCGTAATGTGCCCCTCAACGCTGTCGGGAAGCGCTATGCCACCGATAACATGGCCTGCTCGGAGGAGGCGGGCCGTTTTCTCTTCGGCAGAGCCCCGTTCACGCTCATGAGGAACGGCATCCCGCTCGCGGACTACGCCTACGACTCGAGTGCGGCGGCCGAGCTGCGCGGCGAGCTTGGCATCGTTGCGGGCGAGCCAGTCGTGGGGTGCGTCGGGCGCATGGTGCCGCAGAAGAACTACGCGTTCGCCGTCGAGGCGTTCGCGGCGCTGCTGCACGAGGTTCCCGAGGCGCACCTCGTGGTCCTCGGGGGAGAGATAAACGGCGCGACCACTGTGCGCGACTCGCTGGTCGAGCGGGCGAGCGAGCTGGACTTCGCCGACCGGGTGCACTTGCCTGGTATCCGCGAGGATGCGCAGCGGTTCTACTCGCTCTTCGACGTGTTCTTCATGCCGTCGCTCTACGAGGGCCTTCCCGTTTCGGCCGTGGAGGCACAGGCGGCGGGGCTGCCGTGCGTGTACTCGACCGGCGTGCCGGCCGAGACCGACATCGCCGGGACCGGTTCGTTCACGGCTCTCGACGCGCCGCTGGCCGACTGGGCGAGGGCACTCAAGGCGGCGATCGAGGGCGGCAGGCACCCGGAGGCCCCTATCAGACTTGAGGCTGCGGGGTACTCTGCCGAGGCAAACGCCGCGCGGCTTATGGAGTACTACGAAAGGCTGTTGAGCCGATGAGCTACGTAAGCAGGATCTCAAGAAAAATCGGTGATAAGACGAATCCATTGCTCGCCAAGGGCAGAAGGGAGAAGCTCGTCCGCACTGACTTCAGCATCTTCTCGAACAACTGCTGGGCCGGGTCGGTGTATCGGCGTTACGGGCTTCCCTATAGCAGTCCAACCGCCGGCCTCTACTTCTTCGCGAGCGACTACGTGAAGTTCGCCTCAAGGCTCAGATACTACACTTCCGTGCCGCTTGAGTTCATCGACGCCCGGGAATCACAATATGCCGACCAGCTGCGCGAGAAGGGCGAGCTCGGCAAGCCCGTCGCCCGACTCGATGACATTGAGGTCGTGTTCCTGCACTATCCCTCCCCGGAGGAAGCCGCAGAGAAGTGGGCCCGCCGCTGCAAACGAATCAACTGGGATAACGTCTTCATCAAATTCAGCCAGATGAACTGCTGCACAGAAGGGGACCTCAGGGCCTTCGATGCCATTCCCTTCAGAAACAAGCTCTGCTTCACCGCTTCGCTAAGGCCCGAGCTCGCGTGTGCCGTGCACTTTCCCGGCTATAACGAGCGGGGAGGGGTCCTCAATGATACGGACTATTACTCTCGGTACATTGACTTGGAGGAATGGCTTAATGGCGAACCCGAAAGGTATCTTATTGGCTAGCTTTAACTTGTTAATCTTGGTATTTAAATCGCGAGGAAACGGCGGTGACTTATGAGCGCCGTAGTTTCTGCTGCGCATTTGCTTAATCCAACGGGCTCTGTTTCAAAGCGAGGATATTCGCCTGCAGTGTGGGCGGTTGCCCTGCTTCCCTATTTCATTTTGGTTTGTGGGGATAATTCCTTTACATTCCAATCTGCTTATTTCTGTTTGGGTCTAATGGTGTTCGCTGCCTTTTTCTCGAAAGAGAGGGCTGCGTATTCTCGTCATGCGATCGGTCTTATTGTTTCGTACCTTATAATCATGGGCATAGGCAACTTAGTGACACTTGCAATTGCATCTGAGATGATTACCAGCAGATCGTTAATCCGTGCCTTAATGTTCCTCGCCATTATCTGGTTCTTTGCTCACGCAATCTCCCGGAGGTGGAGTCCTCGAGAGATAACCTTCCTGCTGAAATCAGTGGCACTTTCCACGTTTGCGTCTGCATTCCTTGAACTAAAGACATGGGTTGAAAACGGTTTTTATGCAGGACGTGTGTATCCAGTGAGTCTTACGGGGCACATGATCGATGCAAACTTTTTTGCGCTTTTGTTGGTCGTTCAGATTAGCTGTGCCTTTTTACTGGTAGTTTATAGTAGCAATGTGCGGGTGAAGATTCTGTACTTCATTCTCATATCTTTCGGCCTGGCATCAGTTATGTTAACTGGATCAAGAAGCGGGCTTCTTTGTATTGTCTTGGTTATTGCTTTCGGCTACATTGCGTTTGTCTGTAGTGAGAGAACCGGCAAGCTTTCTACTACGGTATTAGTTTTTGTGCTCGTTGCCGTTGCCCTGTTTCTAATTAATCGCTTTATGGGCGATTGGATGTTTAATCGTTTTTTTAAGAACAGCTACAATGATGGGTCAAACCAATTTCGCGTTGAACTGTGGGTGAAAGCTGTACAACGTTGGATGAGTAGGCCGCTATTTGGCTTTGGTGTGGGTAATTATAATTATTTCAGTGCGGAGGACTGGGGCGTCGTGGAGACGTCAACTACAACTCATGGCACGATTACTGATTTTTTAGTTGATTTCGGTTTGATTGGCCTGCTGCTGTTCTTTTCAGTGCTTATCCGCATTTTCAGAGGTTTGCTTCAAGGGAAGGGCTATACACCCTTGGCCCTATGTCCGGGTATCGTTGTATGTTGGCTCATCGTTGGTGCCGAACGAACAGTGGCGCTGTGGCTATTCCTCATTATTTTTTACGTATTGGCAGATTATCTTTCATGCAATCAAGAACATAGCATGAAAGGTTTGCTCTCGGAACGTTGAGACATCAGCCTTCGCCTGCCCGAGCGAAGTGGTTTTGTCTAGCTTAAACACTTTCGGTTTAATCAACTAATTATAGGGGTGCATATATGGCAAACGAAGAGCCTAGTGCAATTATCAAAGACGCCCGGAGCAACGCGGGCAAATACCGATCTCTCGCCTCGAATACGCTCATATTTACTATTGGAAATGCCCTTGTGAAGCTGATTCAGCTGCTGTTGCTGCCGCTTTACACTTCTTATATGGCTACGTCCGATTATGGCGTTGCCGAGCTTGTGAACAATCTCTCAGATTTCTTGTATCCGCTGTTTTGCCTGGCTATCTATGAGTCTGTCTTTCGTTTTCTCATGGAGAAGGACGCTCCGAAGGAAGAGCTGCTCGGGGGAGGGCTTCTCGTTCTTCTGGTGACAATTCCTGTGGGCGCATTGGTGTCGGGAGTTGCCTTTACGTTCTTCTCGTACGATCAGGCATGGGGTTGCTATATCCTCGTTCTTGCAGTTTCCGTGAGAATGCTGCTTGCTCAGTTTGCCCGCGGGTCAGGTGAGGTCACTCGCTTCGCCGCGTCTGGCGTTCTCAACGCCCTTTTCTTACTTCTTTTTGACGTTGTTTTCCTTGTCTTGTTTGATGGTGGCGTAAGCGGGTATGTTCTCGCACTTGTGCTCGGTAACTGTTGCTCGGCCTGTTACTTGTTTGTGTCTTGCAAAATATGGCGTTGTCTTGGCAAATTGCCCAATAGGCGTCTCCTGATGCGAATGCTTGCGTATAGCCTGCCGATGCTGCCGAATCAACTTGCTTGGTGGTTTTTAAATATCTTTGGCCGTTACGTCATCCTTGCATTTCAGGGTTCGGTTGCTGCCGGCGTCTACACTGCGGCAAGTAAATTTCCCTCTCTGGTTAACTTCATGTCGTCCATTTTTCGTCAGGCTTGGCAGATATCGGCGGCGAAGGAGATGGACGGCGAGAATGATGGCTCCTATTTTTCCAAGGTGTTCGGCCTATTTTTATCCTTTGTCGTGTGTGGGAGCTCGCTAGTCATTGCCCTTACCGAGCCGCTTGCGCGTTTGCTCCTCAAGGGTGACTTTTATGAGGGTTGGCATATAGTTCCCATTCTTATGCTTGCAGCGCTTATCGGTTGCATCTCGGTATTCTTCGAAGCGTTCTATACGGCTGCGGAGCGCACTGGCGCTCTATTTGTTTCATCTGTTGCAGGCGCGGCGGTGAATGTTGTCCTTGCGTTTTGCCTCGGTGGCAGTTTTGGGATTTGGGGAGTGCCTTTGGCTACTTTGGCGGGACAGGTCGCTAATGCAGTGGTCCGCATGGTGGATAGCCGAAGATTCATGAGACTAGATTATGAGGTTGCCTTGCAGGCAGCTTTGGTAGCAGCCGTGATCGTACAGGTGGTGTTGGTATCCATTCTCCCAGCATCGGCCGGGTTAGTCGCCGGCTTGCTGTTGTTTGCTATTGAGGTTTGCTTGACATGGCGCAGATATGGTGCGGTAACTCGTAGAGTTCTTATGACGCTTCTGGAGACAATTACGGCCAAGTTGAAATAAAGGCTGATTTGGGAGATTCGTGCTATCGGATTGATGGCCCCTGAGTTCTCCTTTAAAGTGATTGCTGTGATGAGGCCTTGCGACGGTACGTCCGGCTTGGTCCGTGGGAACCGCCGAAAGGCGGTTTTCGCGTTTAAGGGGCCCATACGGATAAGCTATTTAAATCTATTACCGAGCAGATTACTATTCTTGAAAGCCGTGGGCTCGAATGCGATAACGATACTCGTTTAGTTCTGGAGTGCGAGGGGTACTACCCGGTTGTTAACGCAAAGCCGAGATGTATTACTGTTGCCATTTACTACGCTCATTGGCTCCAATTGCCCGACATGCCCGAGTGCGACCGCGTCGAAAATATTGGTGTAAGGGTGACGCCCCAGCGCCCGTTCAACGAAGAGCGGCCCTCGTCCTAGAATCTGGAATAACCACAAACGCGGTTCTGAGAATCGACAAAGACCGCTTGCGTTTAATGATTGGCCGTCGGCGCGTTTACGCCAACATTTCCGGCGTGATCACATTCCAACTAGTGCATTTTTTGCACTAGTTCAAAACGGGGGCACAAGGACGGTCGGGCGTCGGGTCGAGCACTACGACCTCGACATTATCATTTCGGTTGGCTACCGCGTGAAGTCTCGGCAGGGCGTGTAAGTGGACCATTCCTTTCACCGACTGGCAAAACGATTTACGCCTAATTGTGGACATTGCCTACGCGATTTTCCTTTGCTCCCGCATTGATCTCGCTAAACTGATAACTGCTGCTACCAGGGCATTTTCTGGTGCACGTTCTATTGGCTCCTGCGAAGATCGGAGCGGGTATGTTTGCTGCCGAGTTCCACACCAGCCGTCATCACATCGCGATCGTCGCCATGGCCTGCCTATGCGTTCTGCTGGGCGGGCCTTCCTATGCCGCGGGCGCGGAGAGCCTGTTCATCGCGGGCGCGACGTACTACGGGCCCGGCGTGTCGGGCCCCGGCTGGGCCTGGACCGATGCCGACCATCTGGAGCTCAACGGCTACACGGGCGACGCCATCGGCGCC
>CALLSU010000158.1:0-15224 GCA_938011935.1 uncultured Collinsella sp. | reverse complement strand
GAGCGCGAGGCGGCAGCGCGCGAGCGCCAGGTGCGCATCGTGGCCGTGGACATCGACCCCGCCGCCCGCAAGACCGCTGAGCGCATGGTCAAGTGTGCCGGCTACAAGCGTTTTGTCGACTTTTGCGCTGCCAAGCCCGCCACCGTGTTGGACCATGCAGGCGCTGTCGCCGGCGCCGCCGTGGTCGCGGATACGACCGAGACACCGCTTTCGCTCATGCACGACGCCATGACGCTGGTCGGCGAGCTGCGCCGCGCGCCCGAGCTTACCGCCGCGCCGGTCGCCGCGCTCACCCGCGATGGCCTTATGGCCCGCGCGCTCCATGCCGAGCCCGCGCGCTCCATCGCCGTCATGCCCAATAATGAAGAGGCAACTATTGAGGTTTGGCCCTCGCTCGACCACGCCGCCGCAGCATTTGAAGCTGCGACCAGCGCAGATGCCGAGGGCGAGACCGCGGACGCCGACAACGTCATCAGCGACGAAGCCGCCGACACCCTCATGCCCGAACCTGCCGCCTCGCTCGACCTGGGCGACGGCAAGCCGCTGCCCGTGCTCGTCCCCGAGTCCGAGCAGTTCGCCAACCGCCTGCGCAAGAACGCCCGCCTGCGCCGCAAGTGGGCAAAGCGCGAGTGCGTGAGCTGCTACCGCGTCTACGATGCCGACCTACCCGACTACTCCGCCGCCATCGACCTGTACGAGGGCTGCCCGCAGACGCCGGGCCGCTGGCTCGTCATCGCCGAATACGCCGCGCCCAAGACCATCGACCCCGCGCTGGCCCAGGCCCGCATGCTCGACATCTTGGCCATCGCGCCGCGTATCCTAGATGTTCCCGCCGGGCATGTGCACGCCAAGGCCCGCATGCGTTCGCGCGGCGGCTCGCAGTACGGCAAGCAGGGCGCCGGCAAGGGCTGCTCGGGCGAGCGCGCCAACATCGCGCGCCGTCGCCTGCCGCTCATCGAAGAGGGCGGACTCACCTTTGCCGTCAACTTTGATGACTACCTGGATGTAGGCATCTTCTTGGACCACCGCGTCACCCGCAACCTGGTGCGCGAGCACGCCAAGCAGGCGCGCCGCTTCCTCAATCTGTTTGCCTACACCGGCACTGCCACCTGCTACGCGGCCGATGGCGGCGTCGAGGAGACCGTGACAGTCGACCTTTCCAACACCTACCTGGACTGGGCCGAGCGCAACATGCGCCAGAACGGCTTTGTTGGTCCGCAGCATCATTTTGTGCGCGACGACGTGCTTGCCTGGATTCGCGACCAGCGCCAGACGCGCAACCGCTGGGACCTGATCTTTGTCGATCCTCCCACATTTTCCAACTCGTCCAAGATGGGCCGCCGTACCTGGGATGTCCAGCGCGACCATGTTGAGCTTTTGGCCGGCGTATCTCGCCTGCTCGCACAGGGCGGACATGCCATCTTTAGCTGCAACCTGCGCGGCTTCCGCCCCGAGACACGCAAGCTCGCCCGCGCGGGCGTCGTGCTAGAGGACATTACGGCGCAAACCATCCCCGAGGACTTCGCGCGCAACCAGAAGGTGCACCATTGCTATATCGTGCGCCGCCTGCCCATCGAGGACGCCATGGCCGAGGTCGGCTTTAGCGCCGAGGAGATTGCCGAGCGAACCGAGGAGCTGAGCAGCCCCGAGGTCCGCAAGCCTCGCGCAGCAACACCCGCGCACGCGCAGGCCGGCAACGACAAGTCCAACTTTGCCGGCAAACCCTCCCCCGCCGGCAAGCCCAAAAAGAAGAAGTTCTACGCCAGCAAGCCCAAGGGCAAATAACAAAGTTGCGGTGGAATACGGACTGTTTTGTCTGGAATTAGGCAAATTTAGACCGTATTTCACCGCAACTCATAGTGGGATGGCGGACGCCGTCTATCCCTGGGTGACCAGCCGGTAGCCGATACCCACGTGCGTCTGGATATAGCGCGGATGCGCGGGGTCGGACTCGATCTTCTTGCGCAACGTGCCCATAAAGACACGCAGGCTCGCCAGATCGCTCTTGGTCGCCGTGCCCCAAATCTCGTGCAGGATAAACTGGTGCGTCAGCACCTTGTCGGCGTTGTGCGCCAGCAGGCACAAAAGCTTGTACTCGATCGGCGTCAGATGCAGCTCCTCGCCATCCATCGTGGCGATGCCGGCATCAAAATCGATATGCAGCTCACCGGTATCGAACGAGCCCTCGGAGGCAACGCCGCCCGTTTGCGCGTACGAGAGACGCCTGAGCGTCGTGCGAATGCGCGCGAGCAGCTCCTCGACCGAAAACGGCTTGGTCAGGTAGTCGTCGGCACCGGCATCGAGCGCACGGATCTTGTCCGCGTCCTCGCTGCGCGCCGAGACCACGATGATCGGCATACCCGACCACGCGCGCACCGACTCCACCACCTTGACGCCGTCCATATCGGGTAGGCCCAGATCGAGCAGCACAATGCTCGGCGCCTGCGATGAGGCGGCGGCGATAGCGGCGTGGGCGGTCTCCACGGCCATATGGCGCAAGCCGTGCGCCTCGAGCGCGGCAACGATAAGGTTGCGGACGGCAGGATCGTCCTCGACGACCAAGATGAGCGGTTTTGCGGCAGAGTTCGGCACAGCGCTACTCCTTATCAAACGAAACGTCGGCGGCGGGAAGCTCAATCGTAAAGACCGAGCCGTGCGGCTCCGCCGCGGCAACCTCTATGCTACCGCCATGTGCCAGCGCAATGGAGCGGCACAGGGACAATCCCAGGCCCACGCTGCGTTGGCTATCGGCCAAGCCATGGTTGGCGGTGTAGAACGACTCAAAGATGCGCTCGCGGTCTTCGGGTGCAATGCCCGGGCCGTCGTCGGCGACCGAACACCTCACGCGCCCGCCGTCAGCGCCAATCGAGATCACGATATGCGAACCCGCAGGCGTATAGGCAATGGCGTTGTTCACCAGGTTGACCACCAGCTGCACCATCAGGCGCGCGTCGACGTTGACGAGCGCCGGCTCATCGCACGCCACTACCTTAAGGTCGTGCTCGCGCACGGCCGGATTTACGTGGCGCAGCGCCTCCTCGACGATATCGTCCATGAGCTCGAGCGTGATCGACAGATGCATGCCGCCGCCCTCGAGCTTAGTGATGGCGAGCAGGTTCTCGACGGTGGCGTTGAGCCATTGTGCATCCGAGCGAATGGATAGGAGCATGCCGCGGCGCGTCTGGTCGTCGAGCACGGCCGTGCCGGTCGAACCCTGGTCGAGCAGCACGTCGGCATTGCCCGAGATACTGGTAAGCGGCGTGCGCAGATCGTGCGAGATGGACCGCAGCAAGTTGGCGCGCAGCTGCTCGTTTTTAGCGAGCACCGCCGCCTCCTCGCGGGCCTCCATGGCGCGGGCGCGATCGAGCGCCAGCTCGCCTTCGCTCACGATGGCATCGGCAAGTGTCCGCTCCTCGTGCGTCAGCACGTCGGGCTCGGCAACGATAGCCAGCACGCCCACCACCGAGGCGGGATCGCCCGCGCGCACCATGGTGTCGCCCGAGCGCACGGTCAGGTAGATGCCGTAGAACGCCGAGCCGCCGTAGGTGGCATCGAGCGGCGTTCCCACATAGGCGGACGCCGAGAGCCGCGGCGGCATCTGCGGCACCAGCTCGTGCACCGGCGCGGCATCGCCCACGGCCGTGTACGTCGCGCGCGGCAACAGGTCATCGTCTTCCGGATCGGCGCTGTACCACACGACCGGACAGCCCGAAAGACGCGCCAGCTGCGTTGCCATGGCGTGCACAATCTGCTGCTGATCGGCGCAACGCTGCAGCATGCGATTGGTCTCGAGTACCATCTGCGTACGACGGTCGCTGGCGGCGGCCTGCGCCAAGGCACGGCGCAGGGCCAGCGCAATCGAGCTCGACACGAGCGAGACCGCAAACATAATGAAGAACATGCCGGGATAGACGCGGTCGATAAACGACAGCGAGTAGCGCGGGTCGACAAACAGGAAGTTGTAGAGCGTCACGGCGGCAGCCGAACTCAGCAGGCAATACAGGCGGCTCCAGGTAAAGAATGCGCACAGCTGCACGGCGAACACATAGACGATCATGATGCTCGGCGCGAGACCCGGATGGTCGAGCAGCGCGCCCACAATCGTCGCTGCCAACAGCAACCCCGCCGATACGCAGGCGTCATACAGAGGGCTGCGACGCGTCAGCGTTGCGCGCCGCCACCAAAAGTTCTCGGCAATCTCGCCGTCCGCACGGACGTCCATCAGCCCCCGCCCCTCTCTCAAAAACAAAAACCACCACAAAGGGGACAGGCACCTTTGTGGTGGTTTCCCCTTGTGGTGGTTCCAAGTGTATAGCCTTGCAGTCTACGGGCGCTCGTTGGGGGCCAGGCGCTGCATCTTGCTCACAGCCTTAAACTTGGTGAACAGCGGCACATACTCAAAGCTCACGTTGGAGTTCTCCAGGCCGTACCAGCGCGCAGGCGTGCCGGCGGCGCGGCGTATGATGTACTTGAGCGTAATGGCCGTACGCTCGCTGGGCTCAACGTCGCTTTCGGGCGCCAGCAGCTTGCGGATCATGACGAACTTAAACGTACCGATGTTGCCCGGATCCTTGTAGACCGAGTAGTCGTGCGTCTGCGCCGGCAGCTCGCCGCTGGCAGCCAGGTCCTGAACAACCTGGCGCAGGTAGGCATTGACGCGCTGGTTGATCTTATAGCCTAGATACAGATGCACGCGGAATACGTAGTCGGTGCCAAACGTCTCGACCGAGTAGGCAAAGGTATGCGGCTCGTCCATGGTCTCAACATTCACGAACCACCAGGCGCGAGCGCGCTTGGGGTGCTTATCCAAGATGGAGTAGACGATATCGCGATCGATATAGTCGGTGTTGGTGTCCTTGGTCAGGTACACGATGTTGTCGCTCATGAGCTCGTAGCGATCGTCGTCGCGCAGGCGTTTGAGCTGCGGCAGATAGCTGCGCAGCGGCAGCAGCGTAAACTGACGTTGCTCGACCGCCGTGCCGTTGTACCAGCACACCATGATGCCCATGATGAGCGCGGCCATAAGGATGGTGAAATAGCCGCCGTGGAAGAACTTGGTGAGCGAGCTCACAAAGAAGAAGCCCTCGAGCATAAGGAAGAAGGCGGCAAAGATCCACGGCGCGACCTTGAGATTGCGCTCCACGTGCAGATAGAAGAAGAGCAGCATTGTCGTGCACATCATGGTCAGGGTAATGGCCAGGCCGTACGCGGCCTCCATGTGCGCCGAGTTCTGGAACAGCAGCACCACGACGACGCAGCCCACGAGCATGACGTTGTTGACCATGGGGATGTAGAGCTGGCCCTTGGTCTCGGCAGGATAGAAGACCTGCATATGCGGCATGAGGTCCAGGCGGCTGGCCTCGGACACCAGCGAAAACGCGCCGGTGATGAGCGCCTGCGAGGCGATGATGGCCGCGACGGTGGAAAGGCCGACGGCAAAGGGGCGCAGACCCGGGGCGAGCATCTGGTAGAAGGGGTTGAGGTCGGCGATACCCATGAGCTCCGGGTTGCCGGCGTTGTTGATAAGCCACGCGCCCTGGCCCATGTAGGACAGCAGCAGGCAGCACTTAACGAACGGCCAGGTGGCATAGATGTTGCCGCGGCCCACATGGCCCATGTCGGAATAGAGCGCCTCGGCACCGGTGGTAGCGAGGAAGCAGCTGCCCAAAATCATGATGCCCGCATGGTTGTTGGGGCTCAGCAGAAAAGCGATGCCACGCAACGGGTTGAGGCACAGCAGCACCGCGGGATACTGGCAGACAAAGAACAGGCCCGTGCCGCCCAGGAACAAAAACCACAGCGTCATGATGGGGCCGAAGGCGTGACCGATCTTGGCCGTGCCGATGCGCTGCACCAAGAAGAGCGCGATGATGATGGCAAGCGTGATGGCGACGACACGACCCTGGTCGTCACCGAGCACGGCATGGACCGCCGGGATGGTGCGCAGGCCCTCGATGGCCGTGGTGACGGTAACGGCAGGCGTCAGGATGCCGTCGGCGAGGAGCGCCGCGCCGCCCAGCATGGCGGGGATGATGAGCCACTTGCCGCAGCGCTTGACCAGGCTGTACAGGGCAAAGATGCCGCCCTCGCCGTGGTTGTCGGCGCGCAGCGAGATCAGCACGTACTTGACGGTCGTCAGCAGCGTGACCGTCCACACGACAAGGGAGAGCGCGCCGAGCACGAACTCCTGCGTAACGCTTCCGATGCCGCCGTTGCCGGCAACGAGCGCCTTGGTTACATACATGGGGCTGGTGCCGATATCGCCATACACCACGCCCAGCGTGACGAGCATCGCCGAGATGCTCACAGGAATCGCAGCGTGCGAGGCTACTTCCTTTGCCTTTTGTTCCATAAGCCGGTTTCCTCCCAATTTTAACGTTCGACGGGATTATATGTAATCAGCCCATATTTTAATGGCACCGTTTTCCCAGCTAAATAAACATTTATGCGGCCTTTAGGCCACCGCGGCGATATGGAATGTGACAAAGGGACGCCCCCTTTGTCACATTCGTCATTTTCCGAGCCAGTTTTTGAACCACCACTCCATAGAGCGGCTCATCTCGGCCATAAAGGGGCTCGTGTGCTTACGGGTGTAGATGTCGATGACGCGCTCGCCCACCTCGCGGGCGTGCGGGCGAAACATCGCATCCATCTCGGCCACCTGCGCATCCATCGTCGCGGCGTCGGCGCGACGATAACGCTCCTCGTGCACCAGGTTCACCACGGGATGCGCGATTGCCGGGCGCTCCTTACGGGGCGTGCCGATGATGAGCATCGACAGGGGCATGGTATAGGGCGGCAGATCGAGCAGCTCGGCGACTTCCTCGGCATTCTCGACGATATCACCGATGTAGCAGCTCCCCAGCCCCAGGGCCTCGGTGGCAACCACGGCGTTTTGCGCGGCGATCACGGCATCCTGCGCCGCGATGGCAAAGTCGCCCAAACCCGGCGCGCGGCGGGGCGCCTTGCCCGTGCGCTCGACAAACTCGGGCTCAAAGCAGCCCACGTGCTCAAACAGATCGATCCACTTGGCATAGTCGACCACAAATATAAGTGCCCAGGGCGCCTTGGCGATCATAGGCTGGTGGTCGCACAGGTCGGCCAGGCGATCGAGCGTGGCCTGCTCGCGGATGCTCACGATGGAATACATCATCATGGCGCCCGCCGACGGTGCACGGCTCGCCGCATGCAGAATCGCCGCCCGCTGCTCGTCGGTCACCGCCACGGGACGGTCGTCGTCATTGCGCGCAAAGACGCGCGTGGAGGAACGGTGCTCCAACGTGTCCAGCACCGCGTTGCCCGTGGCCTCGACCGGATAACCGCCAGCATCCACGCCCGCAGCTCCGCCGCCGCCCACGCCCGCCTTGCAAACCTGCTCGCTCATCGCCCTACCCTCGTCATTTCTTTAAGAAGCCTTTACGTTTCCGTGTAATTCCCGTCCATTATCGCGCAGGTTGACACTACATTGCGCCACACCGCCACACATGCGCGTTAATATGGCTGGTTGTTGTGCGCAGCCACCAATTGCAGCGCATATCTTGGTAACAATCGGGTAAACCCCCGCTTTCGTAGGTTTTACATTTGTGAGGAGTCTCAGCATGTTCGCTGCCGCCATCTCGCTCGTCGGTCTTGCGGCGACCGTCTACCTTGTCTTGCGCGAGGCCAAGGCCATTCGCGCTCAGTCGGGCACCGTCACCAAGGGCGCCTTCGCCTGGAGCGTCGCCTTTGGCCTGTTCCAGCTCTTTTTGACTATTTGGGGCGCCGTGGGCCTCGTCGCCCAAAACGAGCCGCTCGCCTTTGTGATGCTCATCCTGACCAATGCCATCCTCACCGGATGCGCTTGGGCCAGCGTCGCCCGCGACCGCCTCGCCCCGCGCGTCTTTGCGTTCGCCGAGCCCGACGCCCCCGCCCCCACCGGCAAGCTCGCCCGCCTGCGCAGCGCCTTTGTGGGCAAACCGCTCGTCGCCGCCGTCCTGTGCCTGCTGCTCGCCGGCGTCTTTGCGCTGCTGGGCATGGAGGTCTCGTCCAACCACGACTTTACCTGGGTCTACCCCCTGTGCATCCTGCTCGAGTGGGCCATCATCACCACGCTCATGGTCGGGCTGTTCTTCCTATTCCAGCGCCACGGCGCAGCTCCCGCCGTCCTGGCCTTTGCCCTCTTTATCCTGGGCATTGCCGAGTTCTTCGTCATCACGTTTAAATCCATGCCCATCCAGCCGGGCGACCTTTCGGCCATCTCCACCGCCGCCGCGGTCGCCGGCAACGGCTACACCTTCTCGATCTCGCTGTTCTGCGTGCTGTCCATGGGCTTTACCGCCATCGCCATGCTGCTGTGCGAGTACGCCGGCCTGGTGGCACCGCACCGTCAGAAGGGCGCCACCAACGCCAAGCGCATGCTGCTCACCAACCTGCTCGTGGCGGTGCTGTGCCTGGGCGGCGTGACCGCGCATGTCACGCTCATCGACTACTACAACACCCTCGGCATCACCGTCTATACCTGGCGCCCGCTCGAGAGCTACTGGCGCGAGGGCTATCTGCCTGCCTTTATTAGTGCGGCGCAGTCCATCAAGCCGCCCAAACCCGCCGACTACTCCGTCGACGACGCCAAGGCCACGCTCAAAAAGTACGCCAAGGCCTACGACAAGTCCGACGCGGCCAAGAGCGACGAGCGCGCCGCCGCCGAGGACCAATTCGACAGCGAGAAGCCCACGGTCATCGCCATCATGAACGAGACCTTCTCGGACCTATCCATCTACCAGAATATGCGCGCCGGCTACGAGGGTCCGCAGTACTTTAAGAGCCTGTCCAACTGCCTCAGCCGCGGCAAGCTCTACGTGAGCGCCTACGGCGGCGGCACGGCCAATACCGAGTTTGAGTTTATGACCGGCAACTCCATGGCCAACCTGGGCTCGGGCGTGTACCCCTACACCATCTACAACATGGAAACGACCGGGAACCTGGCAGAGCAGTTCAAGTCGCTCGGATATTCCACCACGGCCATGCATCCCAACCACGCGACCAACTGGAACCGCGAGAACGTCTACAAGGACTTTGGCTTTGACCAGTTCCTGTCCATCCAAGACTTCCAGGGCGCCGATACCCTGCGCGGCATGGTGACCGACCAGGCTACCTACGACAAGATTCTTGAGCTGCTCAATCAGAACGCCGATCCGCAGTTTATCTTCGACGTGACCATGCAGAACCACTCGGGCTACGACACGGGCCTGCTGCCGGTCGACAAGCAGATGCACCTGAACATCGGCACGACCGACCTGGACGCCAAGACCGTCGAGGACGGCACGCTCTCCGATGTCGACGAGTATGTCTCGTGCATCGAGCAGTCCGACCAGGCGCTGCGCTACTTCCTTAACGCCTTAAGCAAGCTCGACCGCAAGGTGGTCGTGGTGTTCTGGGGCGACCACCAGCCGTTCTTCCCGTCCAAGTTCAATGACAAGTGGTTTACCAACGAGGACGACGCCACGCACCAGGAGCGTCTGTGGCAGACCGACTACATCATCTGGGCCAACTACGACGTTGCCGGCTGCGACCAGACGAGCGAGGTCGACGACCTGTCCACCAACTACCTGTCCACTCAGCTCATGCAACTGATCGGCGCACCGCTGACCGACTACCAGAAGGCGCACATGACGCTGCGCGAGTCGCTGCCCGCCATCAACTCGGTGGGCTACGAGGACGCCAGCCTGCGCTGGGCGCTCTCCTCCAACGTCACCGGTGACGACGCCGCCGCAGCAGCCGCCACCAAGGCGCGCGAGGATTACGCCAAGATGCAGTACTACGAGATGTTCCGCGACGGCAAGAACGTCTATACGGAGCACTTCCAGACCGAGGCCAACGAGACCGACCCCAACCTGGCGCCGGGTACGACCAAGATTAAGTAGCGGGTCGCTCATAACTGAAACGTCTGTCCGGGCGGAGGCATATAAGGTCCCTGCTCGGACAGTCCTGCGCAAGACGGAGGCCACATTAAGTGGCCTCCTTTGCGTGCGGAACTCGCGATGAACCTTATATGCCTCCGCCCGGACAGACGCCTTGTTGTTGGAGCACGGCTTGTCATGGGGGCATCCGCTGAACATATATAAGTTGAAGGCCACATTAAGTGGCCTTCTTTGTATTCGGAAAGTGTGTCCCGGAATCTGCCTTCGGAATGGGACGCAGTTTCCGCTTGAGAGCCTGTTGGGAAAGCGCATCCCACTCTGATCGCAAATTCCGGGTCGCATTTTCCGCCAGAGCCCTCAACCGGAAACTGCATCCCACTCCAAAGGCAAATTCTGGGACGCACTTTCCGAATCCCCATCCATCCGGAAAGCCCGTCCCACTCTGAATACATCCAGCGAACGCATGAGAGCGTGTCGTCCAGGACGGTCTCGTCATCGGGGTGATGGAAAGTGTCACCCCCAAACGCTTGCCACAGTTGCGCCCACGAGTGTCAAGAAAAAAGCCTCGAGAATTTCGAGGCTTTCACATTTGTATTGTTTTGCACGAAGGACCGCGAACGACGAAGTTACTCGCCCAGCACGGCCTTCTTGGCCGCCGCCGCCATGTTATCCATATCTTCCTTGGTGGGATGATCCTTCGCGGCAACCCAGTTGTCGAGCAGCATCTTAAAGCGGGCGTTGTCGGGATCTTGCTCGAGCATGGCCTCGTAGCGCTGCTTGACCGCAGGGCCCATCTTACCCTGGCACATCGCCCAGCCCGCAAGCTCGGCATCCCCAGCCAAATTGGAAGCTACGCGGTCGATAATCTGCTGGTAATAGCTCTGGTCGGCGCCAAAGCCGCAGGTGCCAAACAGGAACACGCGCTTGCCGTGCAAGGCGGAGAGCAACGCCGCGACCGAAGGCGTGCACGCGCCCTTGTCGCACCAAAAACCGACGAGCACCATGTCGGCCGCGCAGGCCCCCTGCGCCTCGAGCGCAACCTGATCTGCATCCGCATCGTCACTCAACGCCGCGGCATGGACAAACTCAACGCCCGCAGCCTGCAGAGCGCGCTTGATCGCACCCGAAACCATCCTGGTATTACCGCTCTTGCTGTTAACCACCAAAGAGCACGTCATAGTCACGTTGCCTCGTTTCCCCCAAAACTAAAGCCACTAATGCAATTTATTAGATGAATATCTTAGTACTAACGTGACAGATGTAAACCACCTTCTGTCGATTGATTAATTTGCCCCACGACCGTGCTTACTGGGCAAACTGGCTGCGGTAGAGCTCGGCATAGAAGCCGTCTGCCGCCAGCAGCTCGTCGTGCGTGCCGCGCTCGATAATCTGGCCGTCGCGCATGACCAGAATGCAGTCGGCGTTGCGGATCGTCGACAGGCGGTGCGCCACGACAAAGCTTGTGCGACCGGCCATGAGCTCGTCGAATGCCGCCTGTACCTGCAGCTCGGTACGCGTATCGATGCTCGACGTCGCCTCGTCCAGCAGCAGAATCGCCGGATCGGTGAGCATGACGCGCGCGATGCACAGCAGCTGTTTTTGACCTTGGCTAAACGTGCCGCCGTCCTCGCCGATGACCGTATCGTAGCCGCCTGGCAGCTGCACGATAAACTTGTGCGCGTGCGCGCGCTTGGCGGCCTCGATAATCTGCTCACGCGTGGCATCGGGGCAACCGTAAGCGATATTCTCCGCCACCGTGCCCTCGAACAGCCAGGTGTCCTGCAGCACCATGCCAAAGGCACGGCGCAGGCTCGAGCGCGTGTAGTCACGCGACGAGCGCCCGTCCACCACAATGCGCCCAGCATCGATATCGTAAAAACGCAGCAGCAGGTTGATGAGCGTCGTCTTGCCACAGCCCGTAGGACCGACCAGGGCAAAGCGCATGCCGGGCTTGGCATCGATGCAGATATCCTGCAGCAGTTTGCGGTCGGGCACGTAGCTAAAGTCCACATGCTCAAAGGCGACCTCGCCCTTCGGGGCGGCGAGCTCTACGGCGTCCGACGCGTCGGGCTCCTGCTCGCGCGCATCGAGCAGCGCAAACATGCGGCGCGCCGAGGCGTACGCGGTCTGAATTTGCGTAATGACGTTGGTGACCTCGTTGAACGGCTTGGTGTACTGGTTGGCATAGGACAGGAAAATCTGCACGCCGCCCACCGTGAGCGCCGCGGGCACGCCCGTGATCACGCCCACGCAGCCGATCACAGCGACCACGGCATAGATGATGTTGTTGATAAAGCGCGTGCCGGGGTTGGAGAGCGAACCCATAAACTGCGCGCGCTCACCCGCGGTGTAGAGCTCAGCGTTGAGGGCATCGAAGCGCTGCTGAGCGTGCGGACCGTAGGCAAAGGCGTCGACAAGTTTCTGCTCGCCCACATACTCCTCGATATGACCACCGAGCTGCCCTTGGATGCGCTGCTGTGCTGTAAAGCTCTTGTTGGAAAGCTTGGCGATGGCGCCGGCTGCAAAAATGGAAAGCGGCGTGACGAGCACCACCACGAGCGTCATGATCAGGTTGATGGAGAGCATAAACGCGAGCGTGCCAACGATGGTGATAACGCCGGTAAAGAGCTGGGTAAAGCCCTGCAGCAGACCGTCGCCGACCTGGTCGACGTCGTTGACCACGCGACTCATAAGGTCGCCGTGGGCATGGCCGTCGATAAAACTGAGCGGCATGCGGCTGAGCTTATCGCTCGCCTCCACGCGCATGTCGCTCACCGTTTCGTAGGACAGGCGGTTGACGCAGTAGCCCTGCAGCCACTGGAAGGCCGCTGCTCCCACCACGACGAGCGCGAGTTTGGTAACGAGCGGCAGCAGCGCGTCGAAGTCCACCTGACCGGCGGCAACGATAAGGTCGATGCCCTCGCCGATGAGGATGGGCGTATAGAGTTGCAAGATCACCGAGATGGCGGCGCTCACAAACGACGCCGTAAACGAAATACGGTGCGGGCGAACATAGCCCAGCAGGCGGCGCGTCACCGCGCCCACGGGATAGCGCTCGGGATCACCGGGTTGGCGCGGGCCGTCGCCCAGGTCGTTGAGGTTATCGTTGCCGGACACATTAGCGGTCATCGTGGCGACCGAACCGGAAGAAGTATACGGGTTCATCTAGCAACCCTCCTTTGAGCAAGTAGGCGCAGGGGCAGTCGGGGCGGACGCGGGCACCGTGCTCCCCTGCTGGCCCTCGAGCTCCTCGCGGCGCAGCTGCGACTGGCAAATCTCGCGATAGAGCTGGCAGCTTGCATACAGCTCGTCATGCGTGCCCAGGCCCGCAACCGATCCGTGGTCGAGCACGCAGATCATGTCGGCATCGCGCACGGTCGAGACGCGCTGGCTCACGATGACCGTCGTGAGCGGCAGCCCGCCCTCGGCGGCACCGCGCACGCTGCGCTCGCGGATGGCATGGCGAAGCGCCGCGTCGGTCTTAAAGTCGAGTGCCGAGGCGGAGTCGTCCATGATCAGGACCTGCGGCGAGCCCACTAAGGCGCGCGCGATGGTCAGGCGCTGGCGTTGGCCACCGCTGAAGTTCTTACCGCCCGCCTCGACCGGGGCATCGAGCCCCTGCGGCTTGTTGCGCACGAATTCGCTGGCCTGCGCCATATCGAGCGCCGCCCAGAGCTCATCGTCGGTCGCTGACTCGTCACGCCAGGTCAGGTTGCTGCGGATGGTGCCGCTCACCAGCGACGCGCGCTGCGGGACGGTCGCGACCACATGGCGCAGCTGGTCGAGCGGCCAAGTGCGCACGTCGGCGCCCATCACGCTCACGCTGCCAGCGCTCGCATCGTACAGGCGCGGGATAAGCGAAACGAGCGTGGACTTGCCGCTGCCCGTGCCGCCGATAATGCCGAGCGTTTTGCCCAGCGGCAGCTCCAGGGTCACGTCATTGACGGCGTTGGCGGCGCCCGTGCCAAACGAAAAACTCGCATGGTCAAAGCTCAGCGCGGAGACCGGAACAGCGTCACCCGCCAGGTCGCTCGGCTCGGGCAGCGCAACCGGCTGGTTGTCCTCGTCGGTGATGCTCGGCTCGCAATTGAGCACCTCGTTGATACGCGACGCACTGGCGCTCGCCTTGGTAAAGACCACGACCAGGTTGGCGACATACACGATGGAGGTCAGGGTCTGCGTCATGTAGTTGACGAACACCATGACCTGGCCCTGCGTGAGCTCGCCCACGTTGACCTGGATGCCGCCCACCCACAGGATGGCGCACACGCCCAGGTTCATCACCAAAAACGTGACGGGATTAAGGATTGACGAAAGCTTGCCCACCGCGATGGCGGTATGTGCCTGGTCATCGGCCGCTTGGGCAAAGCGCTCGCGCTCATGGTCCTCGCGCACAAAGGCGCGAACCACGCGGGCGCCCGAAAGCCCCTCGCGGCAAATGAGCGCGATGCGGTCAAGCTTTGCCTGCAGCTGCTTGTAGTACGGAATGCAGCGCGCCATGACAAACCAAAACACCAGGCCGATGGCGGGCGTGCAAATCAAAAAGATGATGCCGAGCTTAAGGTCGATGGCAAGGGCCGCGACCATGGAGCCCACCGCCAGGAAGGGCCAGCGGATGAGCATGCGCACGCCCAGCGCCACAGCTAGCTGCACCTGGTTGACATCGTTGGTGATACGCGTGATGAGCGACGGCGTGCCAAAGCGATCGAGCTCAGCATAGCTCAGCTTATTGATGTGCCCGTAGAGCGCGCCGCGGATGTCGGTACCCATGCCCTGCGAGGTGAGCGCCGCCATCTTTTGGCAGACGAGCGTAAACGAGATGCCGATCACGGCCATGGCGGCAAGTACCATACCGTAGTGGACGACGGCGTTCACGTCGTGCGAGCCAATGCCCTTATCGATCATCTGGGCAATCACGAGCGGCGTCAGCAGGTCAAAGATCACTTCGATCAGCTTGCACGCAGGGCCAATCACCATATACCGTCGAAACTTGCCACCAAAACGCCTGAGCAGCTCAATCATAAATAGGCGCTCCTTATCATCATTCACACTCAATTCGAATCATGATAGTACGGCGAACCCTGAAGATGCGTAAGCAACTCGTTACAGATGTTAAGGCGAAGCAAGCACGAAGGCCACTAGCGCCCAAGGCATGTAGCAGCCGATGTTTTGGCAACGCCAGCGAGCGGCATAACGCCAGGGATTCAATTATCAGATAAATGTGACCCTTCAGGCGGTTTTGGTCGGCTACCCGCGAGTGCCGGCAGGGCGCTTGGTAGTCGAGCGATCCCGCAGGCGAAGCCGAGGACCAGCGAGACACCAAGCGCC
>CALLSU010000157.1:0-1570 GCA_938011935.1 uncultured Collinsella sp. | reverse complement strand
TTTTAATAAAACAATTTTGAGATATGAAGATGTTGGTTGATTAACGATTAGCAAGCCGTCTTTGACCGCCGCTGAGTACAATCGGTCGAGCAAATGTTGACCCATCAACAAATAAAGGAGTTTCCTTTATGCATCTAGCCCGTCGTGCCTGGTGCCGAACATATCAGACGGTTTTTCGCATTGCATTGCCGATCCTGCCCTATACCGAGCCGCGCATTTTGGAGCATGCCGAGGATGTGCCCGCGGTGCTTCAAAAGCGCTCGATCCAGAAGGTCCTTATCGTGACAGACCCTGGTATTGCACGTTTGGGGCTCACGGCACCACTCGAGCGTGCGCTTACGGCTCAGGGGATTGGCGTTACG
The DNA here is from genome assembly GCA_938011935.1 of uncultured Collinsella sp. Lineage (GTDB taxonomy): Bacteria > Actinomycetota > Coriobacteriia > Coriobacteriales > Coriobacteriaceae > Collinsella. The sequence goes on along the minus strand of CALLSU010000157.1, from coordinate 1,208 downwards.
GTCTATGCCGAAACGCGTGCGAACCCCACGGTCTCAAACGTGGAAGAAGCGGCGGCGCTGTATCGCGAGAACGACTGCCGGGCCATTATCGGCTTTGGTGGCGGTTCGGCCATGGACTGCGCCAAGGGTGTGGGGGCGCGCATTGCGCAGCCAAACAAGCCCATCAACAAGATGCGTGGCCTATTGCGTGTCCACCGTCTCCTGCCGCTGCTTATTGCGGTTCCCACTACCGCCGGCACGGGAAGCGAAGTCACGCTCGCGGCGGTTATCACCGATGATGAGACGCACTATAAATACCCCATTAACGATTTTGTGCTCATCCCGCGTTTTGCAGTCCACGACCCCGAGTTTACGCGCGGGTTGCCGGCGTCCATTACGGGGCAGACGGGTATGGATGCCCTGACGCATGCTGTCGAGGCCTTTATCGGCCGTAGCACCACGCCCTACACGCGCAAGATGGCGCGTCAGGCGGTCCAGCTCATCCACGACAATTTGCTCGAGGCCTATGAGCGTGGCCACAACATGCGTGCGCGTCGCAATATGCTTTCGGCGGCGTATAAGGCGGGTGTTGCCTTTACGCGCTCCTATGTCGGATATGTGCATGCCATCGCGCACAGTCTGGGCGGCCGATACGGAATTCCGCATGGTTTAGCCAACGCGATCATCCTGCCGCACATGCTTCGCGCTTATGGTGACGCCGCCGCCCCCAAGCTTGCCGATCTTGCTCGCATGGCGGGCATTGCGCCGGCTACCGCGCAGGACAGTCTTGCGGCCGAAGCCTTTATCGATTGGGTCGACCGCATGAACGAGGCCCTGGGAATCCCCAAATATGTCTCGGGTATTCGCCGCTCCGATATTCCGCAAATGGCGTCCCATGCCGATGCCGAGGCCAATCCCCTGTACCCCGTTCCTCTTTTAATGGACCGCCTGGAGCTCGAGCATATGTACGAAGTTGTTGCAGGTGGTATGTTTGAGGACGAGAACTAGGAGGGTCCATGAACACCGAGGAAATTGCGCGCATCGTCGGCGATCAGCGCACTTACTTTAAGACGCACGCCACGTTTGATGTCGATGCTCGGCGTCGTGCGCTCGTGAGTTTACGCGATGCGGTACGGGCCCACGAGGCCGATATTGCCCATGCGCTCAAGACCGATTTGGGAAAGTCACATGACGAGGCGTATATGTGTGAGATCGGCACCTCGCTTTCT
>CALLSU010000156.1:0-1764 GCA_938011935.1 uncultured Collinsella sp. | reverse complement strand
CACGCTCGCGCGCAGCTTGGCGGCGATGGGCTCGGATGCCAGCAGGAACACGAGCATGACCACGGAGCACGCCAGGCACACAATCCAGGCGCTCGCAAAGGAGCCCGTGGCATCGAACAGCACACCCGAGACAATGGCACCCACGGTGCCGCCGACCATCTCGAGCGAGGTAATGGTGCCCGTGACCTTGCCGAGGTCGGCCATGCCAAACTGCTTGGACGCGGCGATGGTAGGCGTGATGGTGCCCATGCACGTTCCGATACCAAAGCTCACGATGGGGCCGAGGTCGGTTGCGGGGAAGCACAGAGCAACGCAGGCGATAATGCACGCAACGGATCCCAGCACGTTGCCAAAGCGCAGGCCAAAGCGATCGTAGATGGCGCCGAGCGAAATCTTGGCGATAACGACGGTGACCATGTAGGCCGAAAGCACAGTGCCCGCCCACATGGGATCATGACCGCCCGTGACGATCTTGGCGCCGTTGACGGTAACGCTCGTCATGTTGGTAACCTGGTTGGGCAAGATGGCGCCGTTAACGAGGCCCATAAAGAGGAAGGCGACGACAAGCAGCCAAAACGCCGGGCTCTTCTTGATGCGAGACCAGCCAACGTTAACCTCGGGCGCCGCGTGCTCGTCCTTGTCGCCAGCCGTCGAGACGGACGGATCGCCCGGGTTCTCGCCGAGCGGCTTAAGACCGATCTCGGAAGGCTTGGTGCGGAAGGAATAGGCCGTGATGGGCACCGCCGCCACCATACAGATAGCCGCGAGCACCAGGAAGGCGGAACGCCAGCCAACGCTCACGATCAGCGAGCTCACGATGGGAGACAGAATAGCGCCGCCAAAGCCCGAACCCGAAAGTGCGATGGAGATGGCAAGGCCTCGCTTGGCCGCAAACCAGTTGGCGGTCACCAGGCTGATAAGCAGACGGGTCGAGGCGACGGCAAAGCACCCCGAGACGGCAAAGAGCACGTAGACCTGCCACAGCTCACCGACAAAGCTCATCCCGGCAAGAACGGCAGAGGTGGCGATTACAGTGAGGGAGCCCAAAACGCGACCGCTCACTTTATCGGCCACATGACCGATCACAAGTGAGCCGATAACGCTCACCACAGTGGAGATGGCGTTGGAGATGTTGTACTGCGCAAGCGTAATCCCGAGGTCGCTTACGATGAGCGGCTGAAACAGGCTCATGCAGTTGACGAAAATGGTGTAGCACGTGGCCATGATCACAAAGCCGGAGGCCACCACGAGCCAGCCGGGGAAGAACTTACGTTGCTGGGACATACTGTTCCTTTTTTAAACAAACGAGTAGCAAGATTGGGTGCTACCGGTGGTCGGCGATGTAGCCCAAAGCGACCGCCGTGTAAGCCGCGGCGCCAAGGGGAAGCTCGGCATCGCTAAAACGTGCCTTGGGATGATGCTGAGCAAAATGCTCGTCCGTATCAGTCACGGCAGCGCCCACGGTAAAGTACGCACTCGGAATCTCGCTCGAAATCAACGCGAAGTCCTCGCTTGCCATGGCGTGGAACAGCGGCAGGAAGGCGGCCTTGGGCAGCACCGCGCCCACGTAGCCAAGCGACGCCTGGGTCATGTCGTCATCGAGTACGAGCGGCGGAACATCCGAGAGCGTCTCGAGGGTCGCCGGCGTGCGGTACGTTGCGGCCACGCCGTTGACGACCTCGGCGATGCGGGTCTTGAGGTGCTCTATGAGCTCGACGTCGAAGCCACGCAGCGTTCCCTCGAGCACACAAGTGTCGGGGATGC
>CALLSU010000155.1:0-16840 GCA_938011935.1 uncultured Collinsella sp. | reverse complement strand
CCCGGAGGAGTTCCGGAATCAGGCCCTCGCGGCCTAGTCGCTATTTAGGGCGTCCAAGATTTGGGACGCAGTTCAATATCCCATGCCGCGTTCTCGGGCAGGTAGGTAAAGCCCGCCTCGTCGAGCTCGGCCATAATGGTCGCCGCCGTATGGAACATGCTGGGGCATGCCTCGATAAAGTCGATGAGGTCGTTGGCGGCCTCGATATCGTCGGCAGTCACGTGCACGCGCTCGGGCGTTTCCTGATCCGTCATGCTCTCCCCTTTCGCTGGGTTGATGGACCCCTCCAGCATACCCCGCCGCGCCAGCGCCGCACTCTTCATTCCGTGCTTAATTCCGCGCCGCTCACCAAGTTGAGCCATCATGCCCGCGCTCCTTTTGCGACAATTGCGCTAACAGGACGAGAGGAGCCGTCATGAAGCCACGTAACATTGCCATCGCCTGCGGTGTCGCGGGAGTCACCGTCGGCCTTGCCGCTGCCGCTGGCATCGTTTACCGCAAGCAAATCAAGTCCGCCGCGTCGCTCAAACGCTTGACCGGCTACGCGGATGGCTATGACCTGTACGCAATCGGCATCGCTTACGACTACGACCTCGACCGCATCATCGCCGCTGGCGTGCGCGACGACCAGGCCTACATCGATGCCGTGGTGGCGCAGGTGCTGCCCGGTGTGCCGGCACATGTCCAAGCGCCGCAGTTTGCCTGCAGCGCTTTTGTCGCCGTAGATGCCAAAGGCCGCGTGCGCACCGGTCGCAATTACGACTTTAAGGACGACACCTCGGCGCTGCTGGTGCGCAATCACCCACGAGGCGGCTATGCCTCCATCGGGCTTGCCGCCCTTAACAACCTGGGCGATAACACACCGCTTGACTCCGCCGCCGGACGTGCCGCCGCACTCATGGGCCCGTTTGCCCAGCTCGACGGTGTTAACGAATGCGGCGTGTCCATTGCCGTACTCACTCTGGATTCCAAGCCCTGTGACCAGGACACGCAACGCCCCGTCATCAACACTTCGCTCGCCATCCGCCTTGTGCTCGACCGCGCGGCTACCACGCAGGAGGCCGTAGACTTGCTTTCTGCCTACGACATGCACGCCATGGCAGGACGCGATTACCACTTCTTTATCAACGACGCCTCCGGTGACGCGCGGGTGGTGGAGTGGGATCCGCGCGACCCCGACCGTGCATGCAAAGTGACTCCTGTACGCCAGGTTACGAACTTCTATGCCTGCTATGGTGACGAAGTGCTGCCCAACCAAAAGAATGGCGAGCTGGGCCATGGTAAAGAGCGCGCCGTCGCAATCGCCGATGTCCTTGACGCCCATGTCGGTGCCCAGGACGAGGCAGTCGCTTGGAAGGCCCTACGCGCTGCGGCGCAAGAGCCCAATCCGGAAGACATCACCAGCAACACGCAATGGTCGGTCGTCTTTGACAATACCGAACCCGCTGCCGCTATTACGCTGCGCCGCCACTGGGGCGACGTCGACGCCTTCGCACTGTAAGGAGCTGGCACCGTCGTCCTTACGCTCGCCTGACGTTGCTTACATTTCCATACGCTTGAGCTAACACGTTTTACCCCCGCATCAACAGTGTGCGGAGGTAAACTTATGCGCATGTTATAACTTGCCCGGAAGGATTCACCATGCTTAGGATCGGTCTTCTTACTAGTGGCGGCGACTGCCAGGCGCTCAACGCCACCATGCGCGGCATCGTCAAAACGCTTATGACCAATAGCGAAGAGCCTATCGAGATTTATGGCTTTGAGGACGGCTATCAGGGCCTTATCTACAGCAGGTTCCGCGTCATGACGCCCGCCGATTTTAGCGGTATCCTCACCCGCGGCGGCACCATCCTAGGCACGAGCCGCACGCCGTTCAAGCGCCTGAACATTCCCGAGGCCGACGGCGTCGAGAAGGTGCCCGCGATGGTCCACACCTATCATAAGCTGCAGCTCGACTGCCTGTTTATGCTGGGCGGTAACGGCTCCACCAAGACCGCCAACCGCCTGCGCGAAGAGGGCCTCAACGTTATCGCCCTGCCCAAGACCATCGATAACGACACCTGGGGCACCGAGATGACGTTTGGCTTTACGAGCGCCATCGACGTCGCCACCAAGTGCATCGATGACATCCACACCACCGCCTCGAGCCACGGCCGCGTGTTCGTTATCGAGATCATGGGGCACAAGGTTGGCTGGATCCCGCTGTACGCCGGCGTTGCGGGCGGCGCGGACGTCATCCTGATTCCCGAGATCCCCTACGACATGGACCAGGTCATCAAGACCATCGAGCATCGCATGGAGACTGGCAGCCGCTTTACCATCGTGGCCGTCGCCGAGGGCGCTATCTCCAAGGAAGACGCGGCGCTGTCCAAGAAGGAGTACAAGAAGAAGCTCGCCGAGCGTACGAGCCCGTCGATCGTCTACGACATCGCCAAGGAGATCGAGGCCAAAACCGGTCGCGAGACCCGCGTCGCCATCCCCGGCCACACGCAGCGCGGCGGTCAGCCCGACGCCCAGGACCGCATCTTTGCGACCCAGTGCGGCGTCGAAGCCGCGCTTGGCTGCCTACGCGGCGAGTTTGGCTACATGATTGCCCTGCGCGACGGCAAGATGTGCCACATGCCGCTCGAGGATGTCGCCGGCAAGCTCAAGTATGTCGACCCCCAGAGCGACCTGGTGCGCGAGGCCAAAGCGCTGGGCATCAGCTTCGGCGACGAATAGCCTCGGCCGAAATCCATCCCATCGGGCCCTCCGACCCCGCCCGACGTATTTCGATTTGGCTCCTCCCTTGACTCCGTCAAAGGTCGCCAATCGAAATCGTCGGGCGGGGTCGGAGGGCCCTTCGTTTACATACTCGCCGAGGCTATTCGCCTTCTTGCTACAGGTGCCTAGCCTGAAATTAAGTTGCGGTGAAATAGTTCCAGCTTAGCCCTCAAATGGCTGAATCTAGAAACTATTCCACCGCAACTTACTGAGTGGGGGCTCTTGGCCGCTACTTGCACTGACATTTGTCCTGAAATGGCTGGTCGTTAGGGGTTGCTACCGGTAGTTGCGGTAGGGTTGGAGCAGATTCTAACTAGAAATGGTGGTCGCTACCGGTTGTTCTCGGCATACTCGGCTCATTCGATTCGACCATCAAACGAAAGGAACCACCATGGATCTTGCGATGGCGCAGCGCCTCGTCGATCGCCGCAAAGCTGCCGGGCTTTCTCAGGAGGCGCTTGCCGCCCAGCTGGGTGTGAGTCGTCAGGCTGTCAGTAAATGGGAACGCAGCGAGTCCTCACCCGATACCGATAACCTCATTGCGCTCGCCGCGCTGCATGGCGTGTCGCTGGATGAGTTGTTGTATGGGGAAGCGGCTAGCGATGCCGATAGCTCAGAGGACGGCAGCACCGAAACGGTGGATGAGGCTAAAGAGGCCGAAGATTCTGCCGAGCACGCCGATTGCGGCGACAAACCACTTGTCGATATTTCCCTCGCGCGCGGCATCCACGTCATTGATCCCAATAAAGGCGAGGAAGTCCATGTTGGCTGGAACGGCATCCATGTGACCAACGAGCGCAAGGGCGAAGAGGTGCATGTGGGGCCGGACGGCGTGCATGTCGATACGCTTGAGGACGATGGACATAGCGTGCATACCGATGACGACGGCACCGTCACCATCGACGGCGAGACGTTCTCCAGCTGGAAGGAAGCACACGACAAGCTCGACCATCATGGCAAGCATTTCCACACCAAGGTCGGACGTACATGGAACAAATTCCCCTTCCCCGCGCTTGTCGCCCTCGCCTATCTGGTGCTCGGCATTGTCTACGGCACATGGGCTGCGGGACTCTTCCTCGTCTTTTTGATTCCCGTCTACTACGCATTTGGCGACTTTATCGACCAACGCCACTTATCTAAGCTGATCGATGTCGTCTATTCAGTCAGTGCCGAGGCATGGTTCCTCTACATGTGGCTCTGCCTGGAACAACCCCATCCCGCCTGGGTAATCCTCATCACCATCCCGGTCGTAAAAGCACTCATGCGCTGGTGCCGCAAACAATGGAAGCATCGCGAGCGAGCCTAAACCATCCCAGCCCGACAGCAGCACCCAACTAGTACTCCCCCGCCCATCCCCCCTAAGTTGCGGTGATATAGCTCCGGTTTTAGCCTTGAGTAGTCGAGTTTAGGAACTATTCCACCGCAACTTACGAATGGTCGGAGCGGCTACAGCACAAGCGTCGGCGTTCGTTTGATGGTCCGCCACGAAAAGGGCCTATCTACTACGTTTAACTCGATGGGGCCAACCATGACCGCCTTTTTCGAAAATCGACAGGCCTTCTACCTGCGGTTTTATTTTTCGTTTTCCCGGCATGGTTGAGGGTATCCAATTAAACGTAGTAGATAGGCCCGTTTTGTGGCATACGACCCATTCAAGCCCAATCTCGAAGGCTAAAGAGAGCCTCTCATCCGCACCTGCGAGCGAAAACCAAATAGAATGAAAGGCAAATGGAAAGCCCGTTTGACGAGCGGAGAACATATGCGCGACGTAACCGAAAGCGACTGGAAGCTGTTTAAGAAAATGCTTCCTCAATGGCAAGAACGTTATATGGAAAAGCTCATCGGCCAGTACGTTGAGATGCTGAACGGCGACAGCGAAGCGTCCAGTAGATTTTGGGCACTAGAAGAGCGCCTCAATAGAGACAAGCTGTCCTCAGGCGTAATTGCAAACGACATTCGCCGCAGCACAATGCACCGCGAGATAGCCAATTTGCTTATCGACAGCGTGATCACCCTTGACGACCTTGACGGTTTTACCGAAGACATTAAGAGCTATGCGCAACACTGGATTGGCCAGTAAGAGCACTGAACGACAGACATCCCCAGCAAAACGGGGCAAACGCTGGGCCACCTAATGGTTGTCCGGCGTTTGCCCAGATAAAACCTGCCAAAATATACCTGTCCCTTTTTGGCAGGTTACTCGGCGCTCTTGAGGGCGCCGACCATGTCGATCTTGTTGAGCGTTCGATTGGTGGCAAGGTTGACGATAAACGTAAAGGCAAAGGCCAGCAACACGGATAGCACGTAGCTCAGCGGCTCGACCTCAACATCAAAATACAGCGACGGCATCTGCAGGATGTACGTAAAACTCTCGGCCAGCAAGCCGCCTAGCGGTACGCCCAGTGCGGCGCCAATCGCCGTGAGGATCAACGTCTCCTTGTTGACGTAGTGGTGCACCTCGCCGCGACGGAAGCCCAACACCTTAATGGTCGCCAGCTCGCGCTCGCGCTCGGAGATATTCGTGTTGGACAGCGTAAACACCACCACAAACGACAGGCACGCCGCCATAAAGGTCACGAGCACCACGACCGAATTGATAATCGTAAAGTTCGCCTCATAGTTTTCCCAATGCTCGGCCGTACTCGAAATCGTAAGCCAACCGTCACTCTTAAGATTCTTGCTAAACGCAATCTGGTCGGCCGACGAACCCTTGAGCAGTGCAAAGATGCCGTTAAGACGCGCGCTTCGGCCGAACGTGCGCTCATAGGTGCCCTGCGTCATATAAAGCGTGTTGCCCAGATAGTTAAGCGAAATGTCGCTGACTTTGACCTTGGCAACATTGAGCGACGAATCCTGGACGTGAGCCGTATCGCCCGGCTGAATCCCCAGCACCAGCTGTGAACTTTTGCTCAGATACACGTCTCCGTCACGCAAAGGCAGCGGTTCTTTGGACTCATCCTCCAGACGCACGTAATCGCCCAAGTCACTCGTGCGGTCATCGGGCACCACGATCAGCTGCACAGTCTCGCTCTTGCCGCCAAATGTAAAGGTGACGTTGTCGGTCATAATCGGCAGCGTCGAAGTCACGGTCACGTTGGAATCATTGGACGCGCTGCGCCCATCCAATGCCGCGCACGTCTGTGAAAAATCGTCGGGATTGGCGACCGCCAGCAGATCGTAGCGCGTGACGTGGCCGTACTGCTTGGGCGACAGCGCGACCGACGTATCACGAATGCCCATGCCGCAAATTACAAGCGCTGTGCAGCCCGCGATGCCAAAGATGGTCATAAAGGCGCGCTTTTTGTAGCGGAACAGGTTACGCGCCGCCACCTTGTTCAAAAAGCCCATGCGACGCCAGATAAAGCCGATGCGCTCAAGCAAGATGCGCGAGCCGGCACGCGGGGCCTTGGGACGCATAAGCGAGGCTGGGGTCTCGGACATCTCGTGGCGGCAGGCGATAATCGTAGCGCCCACCACGCCCACGGCAAACAGCGCCACCGACACGAGCGACGACACGATGTCGTACGAAAGCAGCATCTGGGGCAGCGAGTACATGTCGTCGAACACCGTAAACAGGAACAGCGGCAGGCCCACAAATCCGATGATGTTGCCGAGCACGCCGCCGATCAGACACGCCCACAGCGAGTAGTCCACGTATTTGGACAGAATACGCCCACGTGAATAGCCGAGCGCCTTGTACAGGCCAATAAGCGTGCGCTCCTCCTCGACCATGCGCGTAGCGGTGGTAAGGCTGATGAGCACGGCGACGATAAAGAAGATAAACGGGAACACCGTGGCGATGGCCTCAATTGACGAGCTATCGCTTTCCACGCTCGAGTAGCTTGCGATATTGCCGCGGTCCTGGATGTACCACGTACATTCGCCTAGATCGGAAAGCTCGGCGCGGGCATCGGCGAATTGTTGGTTGGCGGCGGCGCGGCGCTGGTCCAACTCGGCCTGAGCTTGGACGCGCTCCTCGCTGCCCTCGGCCATACGGTCGATGTTGCCCTGTTCAATCCCAAAGAGCATATTCGCCTGGCGTTCGGCCGCATCTAAGCTTGCCGGCGTGTCAACCGTCAACTCCTGAGCACGTGCCTTCTCACGCTCCTCGCGGATCTTCTCGATATTGCCCTTGACCTCGTTGATCTTTGTCGTGTAGGCGTCCGAATAGGAGCTGAGGCTCTTGGCTCCCTCGACGATCACGTGGACCGAGGAGTAGGAAGAAGATGTCGCGGCGTCCTCGTTCACATAGAACTTATAGTCCGCAGCCGAAGCAGCGCGAAAGGCGTTGACTGTCGAGTCGGAGCTCACGTCGGTGGGATCGAGGACCTCGGCCGTAATGGTGTAATCGCCCGCGGCAAACTGGTCCTTGGCACTTTGGTTCGACGAGCTCGCGTCATTGGCGGCAAAACTCACCGTATCGCCGAGCTTTTTGCCCGAAGCCTTCAGGAACTTCGAAGTCACCGCGACCTCATCGGCGCTCTCGGGCAAATCACCGCTCACCAGCACCGGTTGATCGATATTCTCCTTGGAAAGACTTTGCACGATCACGCGCTCGCGTGTTGTGCCCACGGCGGTGTAGGCGGTCTCGGTGTAGATACCCTCGGCCGTCTCGACGCCGTCGACCTCTTGGATAGCCGCAAGATCGTCGCGCGTAAGGCCATAGGTCGACTGCACGTTAATGTCATAGACATTCTGCTGGTCAAAATAGGCGTCGACCGAATCGCGCAAATCTTCGCAGCCTGCCTTAAGACCGCACATCACGCTCACGCCAAGCGCGGTGATGACCACGATAGACAAGAAGCGCTTAAGACTGCCGCGGATTGTACGGTAGATGCCACGGCGAAAAACCGTCGGCACCATATCGTTTGAGCTCTGAGCGGTGCGGTAGGTCGCAAACTCCCGGTCGCGACCCGCGCGCTCCGTATCGTGGTTTTGGCTGTTTTGGTGGTCCTGGTCCATGGGCGCTACCACTCGATCGTCTCGATAGGCACGGGATTTTGCTGGACCGTCTCGCTCTCCACGCGACCACTCTTAAAGCGGATCAGGCGATCGGCCATGGGCGCGAGCGCGGAGTTGTGCGTGATGATGATGACCGTAATGCCCTGCTTGCGGCAGGTATCCTGCAGCAGCTGCAAGATCTGCTTGCCGGTTTTATAGTCGAGCGCGCCCGTGGGCTCGTCGCATAAAAGAAGCTTGGGGTTCTTGGCCAGTGCGCGGGCAATGGACACGCGCTGCTGCTCGCCGCCCGAAAGCTGCGCGGGGAAGTTGGCGAGGCGCTCGCCCAGGCCAACCTGGCGAAGCGTCTGTTCGGCATCGAGCGAATCGGGGCAGATCTGAGCTGCAAGCTCAACGTTTTCGAGCGCCGTCAGGTTGGGAACCAGATTGTAGAACTGAAAGACAAAGCCGACGTCGGCGCGGCGGTACTCCACAAGCTGCGCCTCGTTGGCAGAGCTCACGTCGCGCCCGTCCACTGTCACGGAGCCGGAGGTTACCGTATCCATGCCGCCTAGGATGTTGAGCGCCGTAGTCTTGCCGGCGCCCGAAGCGCCCAGGATAATGGCGAGCTCACCGCGCTCAACGGTAAAGCTCGCGCCGTCGAGCGCATGGATGCGGGCATCGCCCTCGCCGTATGCTTTGATGACGTCTTTGAATTCGATATAGGCCATCGATCGGTTCCCATCTGGTCGGATAACTCTTTAGTATTACCCATTTCACGCCGACCAAAAAGGGACAGGTTCATTTTGGCAGGTTTTATATGGGGGAATGGCGGGCGTAGGTGGGCGGCGAAGTATCGGAGTGGCTTTCGCCGAATTCGGGGGCCATTTGTTTAGCGCAAAGCATGCATCCCGACCCATTAGCAAGTTATTCGAACAGCTGTTCGTTTCTATGATATGATGCTGCCATCCAAACAAGCTCATCCGCAGAAAGGCGGCCACCGTGGCATACGACTTTAAAAAGGAATGCAAGGAGCTCTACAAGCCCGCCAGCAAACCGAGTATCGTAACCGTCCCACCCATGAGCTATGTCGCCGTGCGCGGAAAGGGCGATCCGAACACCGCAGACGGCGAGTACCAAAGCGCCCTTCCACTGCTTTACGGCATCGCTTACACCATCAAGATGTCGAAGAAAGGCTCAAGAAATATAGAAGGCTATTTCGACTTTGTGGTGCCGCCGCTCGAGGGCTTCTGGTGGCAAGACTCCCCCAGCAGCGACATCGACTATGTGCGCAAGGATGACTTCAACTTCATCTCTTGTATCCGCTTGCCCGATTTCGTCACCCAGGCAGACTTTGACTGGGCCGTCGCGGAAGCTACTGCCAAAAAGAAGCTGGACTTTTCTGCAGTCGAGCTGCTTAAGGTTGACGAGGGCTTGTGCGTGCAGTGCATGCATACCGGGCCCTACGACAGCGAGCCGGCAACCGTAGACGCCATACACGAGTTTGCGGCAGAGCAGGGTTACGCCCTCGACTTCTCCGATGTTCGCCTTCATCACGAGATCTACCTCTCCGACCCACGCAAATGCACGCCGGAGAAGCTCAAGACCGTGGTTCGTCATCCCATCAAGCGCACCGAATAGCGCGGGACACCGTTTCCGCAGGTGGCGCCATCCGGAAACGGCGTCCCACTCTGAGGCGATATTCTGGGACGCAGCTTCCGCTTGAAGCGCCATTCGGAAAGCGCATCCCGTTCTGCGGCGTCAAACTGGGACAGAGTTTCCGCATGAGCCATCTAGCGGAAAGTACGTCCCGTTCTGGGGCTTCAAACTGGGATGCGGTTTCCGCTTGGCGCCCCAAGGGGAAAGCACATTCCATTTCGCGCGCCGCACCGGGGCGTTGCTTCCGCCCGCAACCTCTCAACCGGCATTTGCCCAGATAAAACCTACCAAAACAAACCTGTCCCTTTTTGGCAGGTTTTAGAGGCGGACGGTGAAGGTGATCTGATGGTCATGGCCGGATACGGTAGCCGAGCCTCCATGGGCCTCGGCGATGGCGCGCACGACAGACAAACCAACGCCCGAGCCGCCCGTCTTGGAACTGCGCGAAACATCTGCGCGATAGAAACGGTCGAACAGCCGGTCCAAATTGCCCTCGGGCAGTTCATCCACGGCATTCGACACGACAAGCTCGGCCGCACCCTTGCCCGCACCGCGTGAAACGGCACGCAGGCTCAGCTCAATCACGCTGTCCTCGCTCGCATAGCGCGTGGCATTATCCAGCAGCAGCTCAACAACCTGCGCCACCGCCGCAACATCGGCATGGGCCCGCACGCCACTCGCAATCGACGTTGACAGGCGTTTGCCGCGCGAAACCGCCACCGACTCAAACGGCGCCGCGGCCTTATCCACGGCCTCCGAAAGATCGATCGTCGCCATGGTAAAGCCGGCCGAGCCCTCGTCCATGCGCGCCAAAAACACCAGGCGCTCCGTCAGCGCCGTCAGCCGCGCGACCTGCTCATGAATGCTCTGCGTCCACTCGCTCTCGCCGCTCTCGATTTCTTGCACCTCATTGGCGGCATCGATCACGGCCAGCGGCGTCTTGATCTCGTGGCTTGCATCAGTAATAAAGCGCTTCTGTTTGCTATAGCTCTCGACCATCGGCCGAATCACCGCGCCCGAGGCAACCGTCACAATCACCAGCACCGCCAGCCAGCCGATACAGCTGATGGCCACGCTCGCGCTTAAAAACGAACGGAAGCTTGCAAGCTCGCGCGAACAATCGACGAACACGTAGGTGGTCTCGTCGCCCTGAACCGTGGCGGTGTACCGGTAGTTGCCAGAAAAACCCGAGGTCCAGCCTTTGGAATATAGTCCTGCAGCGATGCGGGCAGCCCGCTTGGCACCCACCGCGGCAATGCGGGCCGTGTTGACATCGGTCACCTGCCCACCGGCAATCGTCACCGTAAAGTAGCGCGTGTCGAAGGGAGACTCCGCCGTCATGCCTTCGAAATGCCCGACGCGCACGGCCTCCCGGTCCCCGGCAGCGGCCTTGCCGGCACTCGCATCCTGACCAGGGTCGGCCTTAGGCTCGTCCTCCCAATCAATACCGTCCTTGCCTGCCAAGATATAGTCCAGGCGAGCATCGGCCATCTTGCAAACATGCGAGTAGTTGACGATGTTGATGCCAGCGATGATGAGCGCGAGCACCGCCGTGACGGCGCCCATAGCCACCAGGATAAACTTGCGGCGCAGACGGCGCCCCATTGCGCTGGCAGCATCGGCACGCGCCGGATCGTTCGTGCCCGCGCCAAAGCCGTATTTCGACTTCACGCGCCCCCACCACGCGCTCACGCTCACACCTACTCGCCCTCCTCGACGACTTCGAGCGAATAGCCCTGGTTGCGCGATGCTCGAATGGCCACGTTGGCCCCCAGCGCCGTCAGCTTTTTGCGCAGGTACGAGATGTAGACCCACACCACGTTGGCACCCTCGGGCGCGTCCTCGCCCCAGACTTCGAGCATCAGGCGCTCGGTGGGCATGCGCGTTCCGGCGTTGCGCATAAAGAGCTCCATAAGCTGATACTCGCGATTGGCCAGGTGCTCCTCGCCCAAGGGACCCACTAGCGTGCACGATGCCGTGTCGAGGCGCACGTTGCCCACGCTGAGCGTCGTAGCGTCAATTGCCGTCGCGGCGCGCGTCATAGCGCGGATGCGTGCAAGCAGTTCCTTGGCGGCAAACGGCTTAGTCAGATAATCGTTGGCACCGGCGTCCAGGCCCTCGACCTTATCGGACACCTCGCTTTTGGCCGTGAGCATAATGATCGGCAGGCGCTTACCGGCGGCGCGCGTGCGCTTGAGCACCTCGATGCCCTCCATGCCGGGCATCATGATGTCCAAGATCGCAGCGTCGTAGTCGTTGGCGAGCAGATACTCGAGTGCCGTCAGGCCGTCGAGCGCGGTGTCGACCTCGTAGTCGCTATGCTGAAGAATCGCGGTAAGGGCGCGGGAGAGGCCGGGTTCGTCCTCGGCAAGCATCAGCTTCATGGTTGCTCCTTTGGCGCATGGAAATACAGGTTTCGATACTGCCGATAATAGCGCACCGTCAGCTGCCTTAGCGCAGCCTTAGCAGCTCGACCTGCGTGTTTCTAAAAACGCTGGATAGGGCTTAGCCAAACTTAAGGCGCATATGCCGAGCGCTTGCATGCGTGTCGGGCGCGGTAGAACAGCATCGTCGCGAGGACAGCCATACCACCTCGCGACGGCATGTCGAGACCATGCCATCCCCTTCGATGCGGGAGCCGCCAACACGGGCGGCTCCGCACCCATCCGATTGGAGCACACCATGGACATCCTGTTCAACCGCAATACCAATGACGTCGCCAGCAACGAGAGCGGCGCAACCGGAGCGACGCCTCAGCATGCAGCGAGCGATGCGCCTGCCGCGGTCATTAATCCGCTCTATGCGAGCGAGTCCGCTGGAGAGCACGCCGCACCTGCCGACTCGCCGGCGCCCACCTCCGACGCCTGCGCATATGTCGCCGAGCCCGCCCCGCAGCAGGCGGTCCCCACTAAGGAGTGTGACGGCAAGCAGCCCGGCCGCGCCGCCAACCTGCTGCTCGTGGCGACGCTCGCCGCTGTTTGTGGTCTGGCCGGAGGCCTTGCGGGCGGCGCCATCATGAGCGCCGCGACTGGTGGGTCGACCCAGGCGGCGCAGGGCGGCATGGGAGGCGGCCAGGGCGGCATGCAGGGCGGCGGCACGCCGAGCGCGGATGGCACCACCGGTAACGGCGATGAAGCCTCGAATGGCAGCGCCCCGAACGGACAGGTGCCCTCGGACGTGCCCGACGCCAGCGGCTCTCCCGATAGTTCGACCGGCGACAGCTCAACCGACGCCCCGAGCGATGCGCCCACAGACACGAGTGCCGACGCTGACACCTCGCAGACCTCCCTTTCCGCCTAGCCGTTCGTACGCTCATACAGAAAGGCACGATCATGACCAAGCCCGACATCATCGCGCAGGACGCCCGCACCGTACCTGCGACCACGCAAAACCGCCCCGCGCCCGCAACCGCTCAACCACAAACCAAGGCAGCGACGGAGCGAGCAGCTCAAAGCACGCCCTCCCCTTCTTCCATCCTCAACTGCGGCGAGCCGCGCGAAGTCGACTGCGACTTTGTCATCCCCGTCTTTAACGAGCAGGCCGAGCTCGGCTCCTCAATCATGCTGCTGATGGATCAGCTGCGCCAGATTTCGCTTCATGCCAAGTCGTTTACCTGGCAGATTGTGATTGCCGACAACGCCAGCAGCGACAAGACTTGGGAACTCGCCCGCATCCTCGCCTGCAAGTTTCCCTTTACACTCCGTGCCATCCGCATTCCCCAAAAGGGTCGCGGTCGTGCGCTCAAAATCGCATGGAGCACGTCCAAGGCCCGCGTGCGCGCCTATATGGATGTCGACCTCTCCACCGATATTCGGCAGATTCCCGAGCTTGTCGGCCCCATTCTGGACGGACGCGCCGACGTTTGCTTTGGCTCACGCCTGCTGCCAGCGTCGCGTGTGGAACGCTGTGTCAAACGCGAGCTTATCTCACGCTCGTATAACCGCATGCTGCAGAGCTATCTGAGCGTGCATTTTCACGATGCGCAGTGCGGATTTAAGGCGATTTCTGCCGAGGCTGCAGACACACTGCTGCCGCTCATCCAGGACAACGAATGGTTCTTCGATACCGAGCTTTTGGTGCTGGCCGAGCGCATGGGCATCGCATCGTGCGAGTTTGCCGTGCGCTGGAAGGAAGACCCCGGCACGACCGTGCACATCGTCGACACGGTGCGCAAGGACCTTGCCGGCATGAAGCGGCTCAAGGCGAGCGAGGGGCAGGCAGGTGCTACGCCGACAAGCGCGTATCGTTATCCCCTCAAGCAGGCGGCGGATGCCTGATGAGCTTTGATACCCTTCGCCGATCAGCACATGTCTCGCAGGGGGCGCGCTCTCTTCGCCGCGAGCTGTGCGCGTCCTCGGCTCCATCGCTCGCCCCCACCCGCGGCCCGATCGACTGGATCGCCGTTGCACTGCTCATGCTTGCAGCCACATTCGTCTTCTTTTGGAACCTGACCGCCTCGGGCTACGCCAACGAGTTTTACAGCGCCGCGGCGCAGGCGGGCTCCAAGAACTGGGAGGCTTTCCTGTGGGGCAGCTTGGATGCCGGCAACGCCATCACCGTCGATAAACCACCCGCATCCATCTGGCTCATGGCGCTTTCGGTGCGCCTGCTGGGCTTGAGCTCGTTTGCGATCCTGCTGCCGCAGGCGCTCATGGGCGTGGTATGCACGTATCTGCTGTATGCCATCGTGCGCCGCGTGTGGGGCAACGCCGCGGGCATCGTGGCAGGCATCGTGTTTATCACCACGCCCGTCGCGGTCCTCATGTTTCGCTTTAACAACCCCGATGCCCTGCTTATCTTGCTTATGCTGGGTGCCGCCGTCTGCGTATTACGTGGGCTCGAACTGCCGGCAGACCGCCATGGCAACCGCGTACGCACCCGTTGGTACGCCGTGGCCGGGCTGTTGATCGGCTTAGGCTTTTTGACCAAACAGTTCCAAGTGCTTTTGGTGCTCCCTGGCTTTGGTCTTGCCATGTTGCTGCTTTCGCCCACACCGTGGCCGCGCCGCCTGCTCGACGCCGTCGTGGCACTCGGCGCCATGGTTGTCGGTGCTGGTTGGTGGGTACTGCTCACCGTGCTGGTACCGAGCGGCTCGCGCCCCTACTTTGGCGGATCGCAAACCGACTCGTTTATCGAGCTCACCTTTAGCTACAACGGCTTGGGGCGCCTGACCGGCAACGAAACCGGGTCGGTCATCCTCGGCGCGAACGAAGCGCTCGGCGCCAGCCGGGGCGGCATGTGGGGCGAAACTGGCCTGTTCCGTCTGTGGACGAGCGACTTTGGCGACCAGATCACCTGGCTCGCCCCCATCGCCTTCGCTGCCATCGTTCTCGGCCTTATCGCCGCCACGCCCGCCAAAAAGGGACAGGTTTATTTTAGTAGGTTTTATCTGGGAAAACGTGATTGTGAGGTTGATCTGAACACCGCCAAGCGCATCCGCCGCGCACAGATTGTCATCTTTGGCGCCTGGCTCATTGTCACCTGGCTCGTCTTTAGCTTTATGGCCGGCATCTTCCATGCCTACTACACCGTAGCGCTCTCGCCCGCCATTGCCGCGCTTGTCGCCATATTTGGCGCCAGCCTGCTTGCACTGCACGACCGCCCCTGGATGCCGGGTGTCGCAGGATTCCTGATTGCCGTGACAAGCGCTTGGGACATGGCGCTGATTTTGCACTCCGGCAGTTTTGCCTGGCTGGGCATCTGTATCGGCGTGATTGGCGTGGTAGCAGGACTCGCACTCTGCATCATCGGCTTTTGGATGCAGGATCGCTTGCCCGCGACATGGCCTTTGACTCTGAAACACGGCGCCCGCGGCGTTGCGACGATTGGCATCGTTGCCCTCTTAGCTGGGCCGATTGTTTGGACCGCCTGCACGATTTCGACCGGGCACACTGGCTCAATCGTCACGGCTGGACCCGGCGGCAGCATGGGCGGCGGCCCTGGCGGTGGCGGTCCCGGCGGCAACGGGGCTACGCCTGACGGCGGGTCCAGCCCGCTCGGCGGCACGTCCGCCAACGATAGCTTGGTCGAGCTGCTCACGCAAAATGCCAGCGGTTACCGCTGGGCGGCGGCGACCACGGGATCGCAAAACGCCGCGAGCTACCAGCTGGCAAGCGAGCTTCCCGTCATGGCCATCGGTGGCTTTAACGGATCGGATCCCGCGCCCACGCTCGATGAGTTCAAGGTCTACGTTGCCCAAGGCCTCATCCGCTACTACATCGCAAGCGGCGGCATGGGTGGCGGTATGGGCGGCACGCAGATGGGCGGCTCGAGCGCTGCAAGCGAGATCGCCGAATGGGTCGCTCAAAACTACACGGCCCAGACCATCGGCAACACAACCGTCTACGACCTGCAAGAGCAATAGGGGTTTCCCGCCGCTAAACAAAAGGCGCCGCGAAAGGACAGCGACTCGTCCCTTCGCGGCGCCTTCGTCATGCAAAGTGCCCTGGCGCTATTCCTCGTACGCGCCCTCAAGCCGAAGCAGCCACTCCTTGCGATCAAGTCCGCCGGCATATCCGTTAAGCGAGCCGTCGGCGGCAACCACGCGATGGCACGGCACAATGATCGAAATGGGATTACGCGCGACCGCAGCCCCCACGGCACGGGGAGACACAACAGGCGCTTCGTTTCCCGGTACACGATGTCGAGCCGCAACACGCTGGGCGATCTCACCATACGTAGAGACCTCGCCACGCGGGATAGAAAGCAGCTCAAACCAAACCTCGCGCTGAAACGCCGTACCAATCATATGCAACGGCGGCGTAAACCGAGGCTCCTGCCCCGCAAAATAAGCATTCAGCCAAGCCCAAGAACGCTCAAGCACCGAAGAAGCCGCGCCATTTGCCGGACTCACCGAAGACATCCCACCGGTACCAGAAACCGCATCGGCACCTACGACATACTCCGCATCCTCTTTGAGCAGCGTAGAGCCAAAGTGCTCCTGCCCCTCAAACCAAAGCCCCGTCAAACCGCGGCCATCAGCGGCAAGCAGGATTTCGCCCAAAGGCGAAGCAAACGTCGTCGTGACCACCAGCGGCTCCTTTCAAAACTTCGCAAACATAATACCGCGAATTGTGCAGACAACCCCACAGATACGTCTGGGCGGGCTCGCAATTGCTTAAGCGAGGCTGTTTTCCCCAATCAAGCGAAGAAGACGCGGGGCATCGACGCCAGAGCGGTACCTCTATCAGCTGAGCTCTAATACTTTCCCGAGAAGTGAACGAGTAAAAACGAAGCCCCGGAGCATCCACACCTTTAGACCATAAAACCGCAGGATTCGCGCAGCAAAACCGCAGGAAATGGCGGTCAAAAAATGCCAATGCTTCGGGGGTCCAAATAAGGTCGTTCACTTCTCGGGAAAGTATTAGACCCCGATTCGTACCAACCCCAAAGTCACCCCAGGCAGCAGGCGCAACGCGCCGCAGCTGCCGGCCGCGCCCCACAGTCCCCCAAGGCGGCAGGCGCGAAGCGCCGCGGCCGC
>CALLSU010000154.1:0-5891 GCA_938011935.1 uncultured Collinsella sp. | reverse complement strand
TACTCACTGCACGTTTATTACAACTTGCCTTTTCGTTAAAAACGATTTTCCCTTCGCGATAGGTAACCGACGGTCCAATGATGACACCTACATAATTAAGATCAAACCCCTGAATAGAGAACGTTGATCCCACTTCATTAAGCGTATGCGGACTTTCCGCCCAGACAGCATCTAGGGAAAGACCCTTATCCCCTACCTTGATTTCGTAATTCCATGGATGACAGAAATAATCAGCTCTTCCATCAGGATTAAACGCATCGTATCCTCTCTGCATACCCGGAGCCGCTCCCATGCGCCATACTCCCTGTGCATCGCGATGCATCTCAACATTCCAAAGACCATCGGCACTGGAATCGTTGATTTTGCCGCCCTTATACTCCCAATCATACGTAGCAACCACACGAGAAAGCCCGCATCCGTCAACGCCTGAAGCCTTTAGATATGTCTTCTCTTTTATGGCTTTAAACAGTTCAACCGGCGAATCGAATACTCTGATTTCAAATGGCTCGCGGACATATTCGCCTGTTTCTCTATCCTTCTCCCCAATGTCTTGAGGAATACGACCTATTCTCTTACCATCAGCGAAGTCATCAATCCATCGAATCGTCGCATCATCCGCAGCAATGCGAAATTGCCTATGCAAGCATAGGCGACTTAGCAAATAGTGATCACCCCACATATTCAATGGCACAAATCGCTCCAACTGCCCGCTATAGCCAGCAGCAGCTTTTTGCACGTCGCTTTCTGCTTGCTGCGGAAAGAGCATGTCCTGATCCTCTTCGCTCCAACGTTGCGAAGTTTGCAAAATCTGATTCGGGTCGAATACCGCAATAACCACTTTCGCACGGCGTAATAAATCGTGCAGCATGTTCTTGCCCGAGTATCCTTGGTCACCCTGCGTCAACAGCAGATGAGCTTCATCAACAAGCACTACATCGGCTTTGCCTCGGGGCTGGTCCGCAATAGCTCGATTACTTGCTGTTTTCTCACTAAATCGATTGATGAATTGACTCGGTTTAAGAGCCACCTCGCCAAAATGTTTCTGCAAACCTAATTTGCTGGCAATTTGGTTATATACGTGCATTTGCTGGTTATGGTTGACAACCATATATGCTTTTCTGCGATCTTCCTTACTGATTTTTGGCGATGAATCGGTTTCCAGAATATCTTTATCATCTTCGTCATTGATGCGCCCATTGATATCCATTTCTGTTGCTATGCGATAAAACAGGTGACTTAGCAAAACCGTCTTTCCAGTACCCGCAACGCCTTGCACGAAAATCAGTCTCGATAAACCGGAATCGGCTGAATCACCAGAGCCGGTAAGAGCTTCAGAAAGCGCGTCCATAATCGATTCCTCCGCAGCTATCTGATCATCACTCAATTGGTGAAAAGGCGATGCTTTAAAAAGCGCAGAATCGCGAATAATCTCCTCAGCCGGAAATAGTTCCGGATTCTGTCGGTTCAGTTCCAACCAGATGTCCGAGAAAATATGGTTGAATTCATCCTGCGTATAGTAGTCGCCTTGCGCATTGGTGCGACGATTGTTCAAATTCTTGACTGCATCAGAGCCAAGAAGATAATGCATCAGCCGGTTCTCCACGTCCAAAGTCAGAGATTTGTTGAAATGCGGATTGCCAATGACATACTGCCACACAGAACGAGCATCGCTCTGCAATTTTTCTTGAAATTCCTTCCAATCAACTCTCGTTTTGGGATCTTCCCTCAGATGCTGCATTGTTCGACTACGAATATTATTCGTCTCTCCCACATACACCGTATATTCGGGACGTAAAGTATGCTGATTCCTCTTCTTTGAATGAACCACATACACCGTTGGATAATCGAAAATATAGTGCAAAGTCTCACGCTCAACAGCAGATAATGTCTCGTATCCTAATTGCTCGACAAAGGCTTTCTCTATTTCTGCTTTGTCATCAATGCTCTGATACGGCAAATCTATAATGATTGGCTTTGGAAGCGCGCTTTTCGTCATATGCTCATTATGCACCCGAGAGAGAGGCCTTCAGAAAAGATTCGACATACACTTACGTATTATGATTTCCGATTCAAGCATCAACGCGATCCGTAAATTCGTAGCAGAGCGGGACTGGTCTCAATTCCACACTCCCGGCAATCTTGCCAAATCTATCAGCATTGAGGCCGCAGAACTTCTGGAATGTTTTCAATGAAACGACGAGCCACAAGACAGCAATATCGAACATATTCATGAGGAAATAGCAGATGTACTCATGTATTGCATCATGCTATCTGACAAATTTGGATTTGACCTTGACGAGATAATCCTCGATAAGCTTGCGAAGAATGCTCAGAGATATCCGGTTAAATTTGCCTACGGCAATAGTAATAAAGCCAATTGACGCTGTATATACGTTCGTAGGTAACACCTGAATAGTTGCACGCTGCCCAATCTGCATTCACTATGAGCCACGTTTTCTTCGCGTACCAACATCTTGATTACATATTCTGTTCATGTACGGCATGCTCACTTACTCAAGTGATATACAATGCCGGATTCGCCACCCTGCGAAGATTACGTGAGCAGCTGCAGCAACCCGGCAACCATCTTCGCCTGAAAATCAGTAGTGCATTGAGACGTCTCGCGAGACGCTTGGCGCGTTCTTCGCTGTCGAAGAACTTCGGCACACGCTTCGCCACTTCCAACCGCTCGTTCCGAGGGCGACAGAGGTTTCCGACAGCGTTTCCTTAAGAGCCACGGCATACGCAGTAGTCCCCCATTCCCTCTTTCAGAGCTCATCGAAAATCAGTTCCTAAAAACTTTCAGATGTTGGGTTTTCCTCTGCAATAGCGTCATCAGAATTCGAATCGCGTCATAATCCCGTCACCAAGACCCGAATCGCGTCATAATCCCGTCACAATCCCGTCGTCGAAAACTGTCTCTGAGCCATTACGATAGATATTGATGCACAGATCCGTATCGCAGCCAAGGAATTTTGATTCCGGCAATCCGGCACCACATACCTTCTGCATCACACGCAGGATACTGCCCCCATGCTCGATATACCCATGTACTCAAAAGCAGAGGCCAAGGCATCGTTACGTATATTTTCAAATAGCCCCGCTTCATGCGTTCAATGGTCTACCCATCGGCAAGCGCTCTGACAAGGTGATTTCAAGCCGATTGTCATAAATCTCAATCTGAATGCTCGAATAGTTGTAGCTGCAATGCACTTGCGTTGACAATCAGCTCGCAAATGGCATCCGACGGAATCTCATATACGTCCTGCCAGTGCACACCCTTGAACCAGACACCCATATGAATGTCGCACAGCACATACTGGTAGGACTCTTCGATAAGCTCCTGTCTAAGCGGGTAATCACAAATGTAATAGGGGCTCCATAATCTCGTGCAAATAAGCGAAATCATCAATATCACGGTGCTCATCGGCAGCTTCAACGCCTGCGATGAAATCAGTCGCGCTATCCCCCATTCGCGCTCACAAGGATGATTCACGCATCGGGAAAACCCGAATGAATCCGGTCTCTTCATAAGAAGATCCGCCAAAGAGGGACTGGGCAGGAAGGAGACCACCGTGTCGGAATTTTTATCGAACAGGTGGGCTTCAACCATAGCCTTGAACAGATTGGACCGAAGTTTCTTAGCCGTTCCCTCGCTTATGGCTTCCAACTCGGGATGCCATGTAGCCTTGTTCGCAATGAACCGGGCATAATCCTCGAGACCAAGATGCAGGTTGCCTACAAGATAATGCTTTTTGAGCACTTCGCCGGCGAATTCCCCGACGATTGCGTAATAACGGCACATCACGATCCACATAAGTGCCTCGCGGTCGGATATGGAAGAATATGGGACTGCCAAATATGCAAGCTCCCCGACCGTGAGCGCACTGAGCCGCCTAGTAGTTTCCGCCACAACGCGCCTGCTCGCGGAAGGCGAATCGCGGCAATGGACTTGCCCACCTCGGTTTAGGAAGAACACTCAGCGTTGCCGACGCCTGCATGATTCAGATACATTTCCGCAAACGCCCAGCCCTGCGAGGCAAGAAGTCCGCCGACAGTGAAGGAAAGCCTATACCGCTCCCCTTGCATCGTCTCCGCACCGTATGAGCCCGCCATGTAATCCTCCCTTTTGCTCAGGCACAAGAATATTTCGGAATATTCCCTGGTCTGGAATAACTACAGTATCCGAGACGCGACCGCGGCATCATCGCCGTATCCGAAGCGACGAACATCGCGGCCAGACATACATCGATTGCATCTTCTCTATTCATGCGGCATGTTCAATCGGTAAAGAATATACAGTTTCCTATATCAGCGCCATCCGAGACTACGTTTACGTCCTGAAATGCGGTGGGTCTCTTCTGTCTTTTTGCTACTATAAGCGGCAACAGTAGTCTCCAAGCCTCTTAACAATGCTCAAATCCGGAGGCTCTTTCTTTATTAAACCGCACAAGGATAAGTCACCTGAAGCAGTAAAACGCACAACGAAGTATGGAATCAGGGAATAAGCAAGCTGCAATCGCGTCATAATCGGGTAACGTCCGAAAACCATAACCCGTAAGTGCGACCCTCACGTCACTATCCATGTGAGGACCGCACTTGTATTCCAGCAAAAACGAAATTCGCTACTTTGCCGTAGAGAAGAGCCCACTGCTACTCCCCTACTGGGAAATTCTTATTGACATGCAGAACCAGCTTGGGTTTATTCACAACGATTCCCCCGGTTGTTCTCCCACTGCCTGAAGTGACGGTCATGAAATTGCCGAACGAAAGACCATGCAATTCCTGACTGGTCAATCCGGTTTCTTCGCTAACCGTATTTACCGAGATACCCTTCGTGCGATTCGTATTGACCACAAAGTCAAAGACCTGCGACTTCTCAGCACTGATACCCTCAGGCTCAGCCGTCCTGTACCCCATGCTGGTAAGCTGGGAACACATCGAACGGTATTCCCAATCAGTCAGTCTTCCCAACGCATGCGCGCGGTACGCCATTGCCATAGCAGCCACACCAAAATATTTCTTCGCTTTGAAGATATCACTGACTAACGCATGATGCGGAATCAAAGACTTCACTCTGCATTCAGGCATCAATAAATTTGAAGCAAAATCATGAGCTTCCTTCTCAATATCACGGGTACCTGCGTCAAGCTCGCTCATCGAAGCTTCGTGCATCACAAGATGTCCAATCTCATGCGATATATCGAATCGGACTCGTTCCGGGGTCTTGTGCGTATCAACCGCTATATACGGCTGCCCAGCAAATACAAAACTAAACGCATCA
Source organism: uncultured Collinsella sp. (assembly GCA_938011935.1). Classification (GTDB taxonomy): domain Bacteria; phylum Actinomycetota; class Coriobacteriia; order Coriobacteriales; family Coriobacteriaceae; genus Collinsella. The sequence goes on along the minus strand of CALLSU010000154.1, from coordinate 607 downwards.
ACTTCCTTACCCATTGAAGGCAAGCTAAAAACACGAATGCCATGCGATTCAGCCAGACTGACCATATTAGGAAGGGGATTCTCCCCATAACCCCAGTCTCCACGAAGTGCCAAAGCTGAAGAACGAGGCGGCATCTGTGCTATATCTTCCATTGGAAGGTCATTACACGGAAGATTGAAATGATTCTCAATCCAATGAAACAGCAACAGGGCACTCTTCCCATGCCCCACTGCAGACTTGCGCTGTCTTGCAGTTGATTTACGCATCGAGCGGAACCAAACCTGCGTTTCAGAAAGATCTCCAATAGCCGGATCAGACGGGTGCACAGTGAAAAACGAAGGCATAACCTTCAATATCTCAGACAAAGCATTTATTTTAGTTTGAGGGGCACCATCTTTTTCATAGTTCGTTATCGTGCGAGGGTCAACAGATAACAATTGCGCAAGTTGGACTTTGCTTAAACCTGCTGTTTCGCGAGCGCAACGAATACGAGCTGGATTGAGCAGCAAACGCTGCTCATTATTTAGCGGAAATGGCGACGGCCACGTCTCCGATCCCAGCACTTTCGTCATTAATCTCTGCCTCCGCAATACGCATATCTTGGGTG
>CALLSU010000153.1:0-3932 GCA_938011935.1 uncultured Collinsella sp. | reverse complement strand
TTTTCAACTCCAACATATACTGGGTCCGCAATACTTTCTTGTACGGTTTCCGTTAAAGCACCTGCCGCCCCAGCACGACCTATACGTGCCAATGTCGATCTTTCTGCTATAGCCTCAACTCCTCTTATCGCAGTAGAACCAAGTCCAGTAGCTCGTACTCCTTTAACTGCTAGACCACCAGTAGACATTGTGAGAGAATCAAGAGCGCCTTCTAGTGAGCCTACCGTTAATCCATACGCGATTGAACCTTCTCTACTAGAGTTTGATCTATAAGCATCGAGTCCGGCACTCGAGCCATAGACCAATGAACCCATAGCTGTTGCTACGCTGTAAGTTGCAACTGGGTTCTTTGTTACAATTCCTGTAGATAAAGAAGACAAGCCGACGGCGGCGAACATTATAAACTAAGTTCCTGACCCCCATACCCCAATTGCTCTCAGGCATGTCTCGCATGGAGCGATATTCTTTCTGGATAGCTAGAGCAAGACGTTGAAATCTTTCTTCATCTTCGTCTTTCTCAGGAAGCATTCTTAAGAATGACACTATATCTTCATAGGTGTCGTTCAATGCTTGGACCAGCCATACTCTATCGTCTTTGGGCAGAAATTCAGGAAGCATCTGAATAGCAATCTTGAACGAACCCGTATTCTCCCCAAGAGCTAGCAACCTGTCAGCCATCTTATCCCAATCAAGGGAACCTTCTTTTATATACTCATCCTTAATCCATGAAGTAGCTTCATATGCCGCTTGATATTGCGTCCGCAAATAAGGGGAATTGTTGAAAATGGAGCGTCCATAAACTGAGTTAGGACCGAGAGAGTCAATGGCTTTCTCAAAGTCTCCTCCATTTTCCAAGAAGGCCGGAAGGAAATCTGCCTCTGCCTTGTAATATCCTTCCTTTACTTCATTTGCCCTCTTTAAATCTTGAGAGTACTTATTAATGACGCCATTGATGCTGTCCGTCTTATATTCCCTCATGAGAATAGCGGCGGCCATCTCATCAGAAATACTCATGTTAGGGAACTTCACTTCCTTGATAGCTCCAAAAAGCTCTCTCTCTTTCGTAGCTCGGTCAGCGCTATTCCAAGATGCTATCTGGTCAGCATTCAAAAGTTTCCCTAACTTATTATCGACAACTTCATCTGTATCAATATAACCGTAAAGTCCTTTTTCCGGTTGTATGTTTTGAGTTAATGCGGAGAATATAGCGTTTGTCCTCTCTACCTTCTCTCTCCTTAGCTCAAATGTAGGGTCAATCCCTCTCTTCTTCAAGGAATCATTAAGCCGAAGGATTTCATCCATCATCGAGCTATCGAGAACATTGCTTTGCCTAAACTCCCGTTGAAGCTTTTTATAGGATTCCAAATCTTCGAGAGTTTCCCTACGCAAAGCATTTGCCCGACTCCCTAAGTAGTTAGCTCTTTCAGTTTCGCTAAGTTCAGCGTATCCAACTCCCTGCGCCCTGCGCTGTTCACGGGCGATAGCATCTTCGTCGCCAGATATTCCAAGCGAAGGAATAACTGATTCATCCAAAGGAGGAGGAATCACTCCTTCGTCATCAGGCAATACGGGTTCGATAGGCTCGTCCATTTTATCTATTCCAATAAGAGATCAAAGCTGAATATATAGCTTGTTCATCCTCGTCGCTCAAGCCGTTATTTACCCGGAGAATCCTAGCCCTTCTTTCCGCTTCATTATCCATCGCGTCAGCAGAAGGCTTCTGCAAATAGAATTGACCTATTTCCAATAACTTTCTCGAACCTCCAGAAGATTTATACATATCCTTTGACAAGAGAGGCGTTTTAATAGGCTCTCCTGATGAAGAAGAAACTTCATAAATTGAACTGTTGGGAGTCCCAAGAGTCACGACAAAACCACCATTAGGCATCTCAGGAAGTTCCGTTTTATCTCCAAGGGTAAAGTTCTGATCTAATGCGATTACTCTGGTAGCGCTTTGCATAGGACCAACGACATCTTCTTCTTGTTGAAACGCCGAGAAGTAAGTGAACCCCCTAGTGGGAATGCCTAATTCCTTTGAGACTTGAGAAATGGTATCAGCAAGAATCTTGTAACGCTCCTGTTCGGTCGGGGTCTTGCCGCCGTTCTGCCCCATGAAATCGTACACTTGCTGGGTCGCCTGTGCCCTGACTTGGCCGATGAAGTTCTTAAGGTTTGCATCGTTTTGAAGGTTAGGAATTTTCTCTCTAACTACATACCTCTTCGCCAAAGTTTCCGGGTCTTCATAGGCACGGCTTTCTGTCTTATCCAGATAATATTGCTTGTTCTTCCCAACAAAGCTATTATTAAACTCCGCCTCTGTCATGTAGATTGGGGTACCGTTCTTATCTACATAATCTTTCCCAATATAAAGTGGATATTTGCCTGTGTCCCATACCCGCTCAACCCACGTTTTCGCATCATCCAGATAGGAAGGCGGCGTGTGCGTCTTCATCAGGTTAATCAAAGACGTCTGATCGTTGGAAGAAAAGTTGGCTTGCTTTAACGTGGTTCTCAACTGGTTCTCCAAGTTGGCCCTTTGTTCTGGCGTGGCATTCTGGTAAGAAGGGATCATGCTCGCCGCATATTTACTAGCTCTAGCAAACTCGGCAGAAGTCGGAGGGATGTTCGCGGTATTCTGCTTGTACATCCTCCAAAGCGTAGCAAACTGCTGGGTATTAATGCCATTAACTTCCAATGACTGCTTTGCCTGTTCAATGGAAAATCCTTCTGGAGCCAGCATGAACTGTTCAACAAGAGAGTTGTAGTTCTTCTTCTGGTCTTCATTGATAAAGGACCGCGCCTGATTGATCCCGTATTGCTGTTGTTCGTAGGAAAGCGCTCTACCTCGAACAGACCCTTTCGTCTGGATTTCCTCGAGCAATCCATATGGGTTGGTCAAAGCCATTTGCTGGACCTCATCAGTAGTCCTCGCTTGGTCAATTGTGAAGTTAAGCTTCATCTTCTGAGCATCGCTAAGATAAGGAGTCTCTTCCGTGATGCGTGAAGCTTCATCAAACTGCCCGCTTTTAATCGCAATATCAATAGCGGCATTAGTTTCGTCAGCCGCCATCTGTGAGACACGTAGCGCCGCAGTCCTAGCAACCTGCACCGCCTCTTTAGCTTTGATCTGATTCAAGGCTTCATCGGTCAGCAATCTGTTCTTGCCGACCAAGAAAGCGCCGTCAAACCTAGTATTAATATCTTCTTGAGCTAAGGCCATCCTCTCCTGATAAACCTGAGTCCACATGCTCGGCTTGTTCATGTATTCAGGATCGGTAGATAAAGACGAAATGATCTTAGCAGAAGCATTTGTAAGCTCAGCCTGCATGCGCCTAGACATGATACTGTCGTTAACCGTCTCAACTTCTGCCTTGGCTTTCCCGATTAAGGAGAGACCTTCTGTTAAATTCCTCGCCGCACGATTGCTTGTCTCCGCATTAAATTCACTGCCGATCGGAACAAAGCGCGACACATCGCTTTGCCCCGTAGAAGCATAACGATTGTCCGGTGACCCCGGCATCGTTGCGTTTCTCGCCTGACTCGGAACTCCAAGACGAATGTTTCTTGTATCTTCTGCCATATTAAGAGAACCCTCCGATTGATGAACCTATCTTGGAACCTGCTCGCATTCCTACAGGGCCGCCTACAACGGCTCCTATGGTGCTTCCTATGATAGAACCCCACATTGAAGTGCGAGCTTGCTTAGCGGCCTTCCTAGCCTGTCCTGCACGCCATGACATGACGCGCGATCGGTACATGGTATCTTGCCTCCTCTGTTCTGCCTCTCTTTCGGAGTCTGCGATCTGTTGCTCGAACTTGCTCATCGTGCCACGTTGCACGGCCTCAATGGAACCCGAGGTAGGGGCAAAGCCCGTACGCACTGCCGCCACGCGCTGTTGCGTTAAATACCTTTCCTGATTGCCACGGAGACG
>CALLSU010000152.1:0-10679 GCA_938011935.1 uncultured Collinsella sp. | reverse complement strand
GCGGCTATGCGCAGTTCTGCGACATGGCCGTGCTCGCCTTTGCCTCGTTTACCAATCCGGGCGGTGGATATATTCAGGGTTATCTGGGCCAGGAGGCCACGCTGTGCGCCGATTCGTATCTGTACAACGTTCTCGATAGGCAGCGTAAGTGGTACGGCGAGAACCGTCGCCGCAACATCAACTGCGAGCTCTATCGTAACCGTGCCCTAGTGGTGCCTGCGGTGCGCTTCGACCGCAACCACGTGCATGCATACGCCGACGTGATCGTGGCCGCCGCGCCCAACGTTAAGCGCGCCCGCCAGGAGTATCGCGTGAGCGACGATGCTCTGCTGGATGCCCTGCGCGACCGCATTCGCTTTGTGCTCGCCATCTGCGACGAGTTGGGTCGCGAGAAGCTCGTGCTGGGCGCATGGGGCTGCGACAACAACGGCTTTGATGCCGAGGCCGTGGCCGAGCTCTTCCGCAAGGAGCTCGCATCGGGCGACTTCAAGGTCAAGCAGGTCTTCTTTGCCGTGCCCTCTACGCGCTGGGACGAGGACTTCGCCAAATTCGAGCACGTGCTGGCAAACTTCCCCGAGCGAAACGAGGAGTCCTATGCTCAGGTTGCCGCCCGCGCCGCAGCCGCCCGTGCCGCCGAGCAGGCTCAGGCCGCTGCCGAGGATGACGAGGATGACGACGACTGGCGCAAGTACCTGTAAACGGTGCTCGTGATGCGATATACCGAGCCGACGGGAGAGGCTGCTCCTGTCGGCTTTTTATTGAGTGGGGAGCTTACGATGAAAAACGTTCTGTGCTTTGGTGACAGCAACACCTATGGTTACGATCCGACGGGCATGCGCGACGGTACCGCGGTGCGCTATGCGCAGGATGTGCGCTGGTGTGGCGTGGTCCAACGTGACTTAGGCGAGGGCTGGCATGTAATTGAAGAAGGCCTCAACGGCCGCACGACGGTACGCGACGACATGTGCCATCTGGACACTAACCTCAACGGCATTCGCGCGCTTCCGATGCTGCTCGAGGCTCATAAGCCGCTGGACGCCATTGTGATCATGCTGGGCACCAACGACTGTAAGACGGTCTTTAACGTGACAGCTTCCGATATCGCCCGTGGCGCCATGGCGCTGATTCGCGCCGTCCGCGCGTTTCCGTGGACCGACGCTGCGCCTTGCCCGCGCATCCTGCTGATGGCTCCTATCAAGATCAAGCCGCAGATCGCCGATGTATATATGACCGATTTTGACGAGCGTTCCGTCGAGGCATCTGAACATTTTGGCGAGTACTATGCGCACGTGGCCGAGCAGTTTGGCTGCGACTTTTTGAATGCCGCCGAGTTTGCCGAGCCGGGCGATATCGACTATCTGCATATGATGCCCGAAAGCCACGAGAGCTTGGGACATGCCGTGGCAGCCAAGCTCAAAGAGATGCTCGGTGAGTAGCACGGCCCCAAACCACCGCAAAGGGGGCAGGCACCTTTGTGGTGGTTTTGCCCGGGTAAACGAACGGATTGGCTGCCATATGGGCATGGACGAGCTCATCGACCTCTTTGCCGAGGGCGATGAGCTCGTCTCCAATACCGCTTTTGAGGATTTGGATCTTGCCTGCGACGTGGCGAACGGCGCGACCTTCGATGGCGTCGTGTTCCGATCTTGCGAGTTCGATAGCGTTGACTGGAGCGGCTCGACGTTTCGCGACGTGGTGTTTCGCGGTTGCCGCTTTATCCGCTGCAACATGGAAGGCTGCTGGCTCAACCGCTGCGACTTCGTTGACTGCTCGGCGCCGGGGCTCAACTTGCTCAGGGCGCGTCTGTCGAGCGTGTCGTTTACATCGTGCGATTTGAGCTATGCGAACCTTTCGGAGGGACGCATTGGCCCCATGGCTGCGCATGACACGCGTTTGACCGAGGCCGCGTTTCAGGGTGCCAAGCTGGGTCAGATACGCCTGGATGGCTGTGACCTGACGCGTATGGATGTGTTTAAGACGTCGCTTTCCGGCGTGGATGTATCGCGTTGTACATTCGCGGCGCCCGTTGTTTCGGGCGATTACCATGAGTTGCGTGGCTTGACGGTCAATGCCGAGCAGGCGCTGGCACTCTCGGGTTTGTTGGGAATTCAACTCGCCGACGACTAGACGTCAAAAAGGGAAAACCGCAGCAAAGGTGCCTGTCCCCTTTGCGGCGGTTTTGGGCTGCGAATCTTAATATTGCCACATGTGGTTGACAGGGCCGGAGCCTTTGCCCATGTCCAGGCCGGCGGCCAGAGCGCCTGTCAGGTATGCCTTGCCCGCATTGACGGCATCGGCAAGATCCATGCCCTGGGCCAGCGCGCAGGCGATGGCGGATGAAAGCGTGCAGCCGGTGCCGTGTGTGTTGTCGGTCTCGATGCGCTTGTGGCGGAACCACGTGGTGAGCGGATCGCCCAGATGGTTGCCCTCGTCATCGAGTGGCGCGGGTTCGGCCAATACATCGTTGGCCTCGTTGACAAGATGCCCACCCTTAACGAGGGATGCGCAACCAAAGCGGCGGGTGAGGAGCATGGCAGCATTTTGCTGTGTGCGCTCGGAGTCGACCTCGTAGTCGAGCAGGGCCATGGCCTCGGGAATATTGGGCGTGATGACGGTTGCTAGTGGGAACAGGCGGCGGGTGAGCGCCTCGGCGGCATCTTCGGCAATCAGCCGTGCGCCCGAGGTGGCAACCATGACGGGGTCGACGACGATATTCTGCGCATCCCAGGCGCTCAAGCGCTCGGCGATAACCTCGATAATCTCGGCAGAGGAGACCATGCCGATTTTGACGGCGTTGGGGCGGATATCGTCAAAGACGGCATCGATCTGCGCCGCGACAATATCGGGGGAGATGTCCTGCACGGCGGTGACGCCCAGGGTGTTCTGTGCGGTGATGGCCGTGATGGCCGTCTCGGCATACAGACGGTGCGCCGTGATAGTCTTGATATCGGCCTGAATGCCGGCGCCGCCGCTGGAATCGGATCCTGCGATGGACAGGACGGCAGGTACCTTGCTGCGATCCATGTTCGCTCCCTTGTTCGGTCGGATTCAAATGGGTCTTCAATCCGCATTATAAAGATGCCCGGGCCGGCTGTATGCCGATCCCGGGCGGGCGGTGCAATCTTTACGTAAATATAAGCAAATGTTCACACGTCAACAATTGACGAGCACCTTGTGTTCGATTGCGGCTCCGATGACGCGTTAGTCCTCCATGCCGAGGTCGATTGTCGTGCCTTCGAACACCTTGTTGACGGTGCGAACGGCGCACATCTTGCCGCACATGGTGCAGGTGCCCTCGGTGGCGGCGGGGGATTCCTCGTAGCGCTTCTTACCGGTGACCGGATCGAGAGCACACTTCCACATGGCATCCCAGTCGAGCTTGCGGCGTGCCTGGCCCATCTTGTCGTCCATGTCGCGGGCGTGCGGCACCTTCTTGGCGATATCGGCGGCGTGCGCGGCAATCTTGGTGGCCATGAGGCCGTCGAGCACATCCTGGGCGTTAGGCAGGCATAGGTGCTCGGCCGGTGTCACGTAGCACAGGAAGTCGGCACCGGAGCTGGCGGAGATGGCGCCGCCGATGGCAGCGGTGATGTGGTCGTAGCCCACGCCGATATCGGTCACCAGCGGCCCGAGCACATAGAACGGGGCGTTGTGGCACAGACGCTTCTGCAGTTTCATGTTGGCGGCAATCTCGTCGAGCGCCATGTGACCCGGGCCCTCGACCATGACCTGGACGCCGGCAGCCCAAGCGCGCTTGCACAACTTGCCCAGCTCGATCATCTCGGCGGTCTCGGTGGCGTCGTTGGAATCGTAGAGGCAGCCCGGGCGGCAGGAGTCGCCGAGCGAGATCGTCACGTCGTACTCGTGGCAGATCTCGAGCACCTCGTCGTAGAACTCGTAGAAGGGGTTCTCGTTGCCGGTGACCTCCATCCAGCCAAACAGCAGCGAGCCGCCGCGGCTGACGATGTTCATCAGGCGGCCGGTCTCCTTAAAGGTCTTGGTGACCGATTTGTTGATGCCGCAGTGGATGGTCATAAAGTCCACGCCGTCCTCGGCGTGTGCGCGCACGACTTCGAACAGGTCGTCCTTGGTAAGCTTGACCAGCGGCTTTTCCATGTAGCCGATGGCGTCGTACATGGGGACGGTGCCCACCATGAGCGGCGTCTCGTCGATGAGCTGCTGGCGGAACTGGCGCGTCTTGCCCGAGTTGGAGAGGTCCATGATGGCGTCGGCGCCGTAGTCCTCGGCGATCTTAACCTTCTTCCATTCTTCGGCGGCATCGGCCTTGTCGCCCGAGATACCCAGGTTGACGTTGACCTTGGTGGACAGGCCCTCGCCGACACCAAAGGCGCGCATGCCCTTTTTGATATGCACGATGTTGGCGGGAATGGCGATGCGGCCGTCTGCCACGCGCTCGCGGATGTATTCGGGGTCGCGATGCTCGCGCTCGGCGACCTCCTTCATCTGCGGTGTGATCTGTCCGGCGCGGGCGAAGTCGATTTGCGTGACGAGCTTGGACTCGGTCTGTGTGCTCATTGGCACGGCTCCCTTCGTTGGCATTACCCATATCAGGTTTGCGGGTCAGGGCGGGCGCGCCCAGTCTCAGCCTGCCGTCTTGTCCTGCAAGCTCCCCGTTATGTGGTGGGCTCAAGTATAGCTCGAATGGGTACAATTGACGCGATGAGCATGCCTGTGGGGAGGCGAACATGGAAGACAAGCATCTATATCGAGAGACGCGGTGGGATGTGTCGGCCGAGGAGGGCCGTGCCCATCATGGCCTTGTCGCGATTGGTTTCGCGGTGCTTGCCGTGCTGGTGATTGCCTTTTGTATCTGGACGTTTGGTGGTCGCGGCGGCGCTGCATGGGAGTTTGAGGCTGATGATAGCCTACCGATTATGACGGTGAGGAGTACTGGCGGTAATGCCAATACGCTCGCCGTTCCGGGCGACTATTGGTATCCGTGCGATGGATTTGTCCAGCTGCAGCTGAGTGGTGGGTCCATTCCAGGTGAAGAAATCGAACGCGTGACGTTTGACGCGGCGCTCACAACGCTCACGGTGAAGCTCAAAGATCAAGGAGATGTGCCCACGACCATGGATATCGCCCTGACGGAATGGCGTCTGGAGCCTCCGACGGGTGTTGCGGTGTCCGAGGTTGAGCACGTCAAGATTGTCTATCAGGACGGTTCGACAAACGGGATCGCAAAGGCCGATGGCTTGGCGGAGTAACGGGGTGTTTGGAAACGGCGGGCCTATTGCGCCTGCGCGTTCATGAAAACCAGGGTGTTTTTGTCTGAAAGCTCGGGGATGTGACGATAGCCGATGTTGAATGCGGTAAGTTCGCTTGCATCCTCGAGCTTGTTTTCTGCCATCCAGCGCACCATGGAACCACGTGCCTTTTTGCTGGCGGTCGAGCGCTGGATGGGCTTGCCGTTGCGGATGCCTTCGCCAAAGAGGCACGTGACGACCGTGGCGTCGCCCGCGAGATGGGGCAGAACGGCTTTGGCGTACTCTACGCTGGCGAGGTTGACGATCGTGGTGTTTGAGCCTGCCGGGGCGATAGCCCGCGCGAGCTTGTCGCTCCAAAACGCATAGAGGTCTCGGGCATCGTCAACGGCGAGCTTCGCGCCCATCTCCAGCCGATATGGTTCGACGGCATGAAAGGGGCGAACGCACCCGTAGAGGCCAGAGAGGATCCACAGGTGGCTTTGCAGCCATGCGAGCTGCGCGGAATCCATCACCTCGGGCGCCATGCTCTGGTATTGAATGCCGTGGTAGGACATGACGGCAGGGGAGAGGTGACAGGCGAGTGCGGGATTGTCGAGATCGCCGTTTTTCAGGATGGGCCCGAACTCATGCAGGGTGTTGAGGCAAGGCCCCAGCAGTTTGTCACTCACGTTCCATAGCGCCTGCAGGCTGTCGCTGCCTTCATTCCGCTCGATATCTAGCAGTGCGCGGTGGAGGCGAGCCGTCTCGCGCGCAAAGGGTGGAATGCCCAGGACTTCAAAAGCATCTTGGGCCGCGCGCATCTGCTTGGCGGGCGAAATGACGACCTGCAGCATGGACTCTCCTCTGCCAAAAAGGAAGTTGCGGTGGAATACGGTCTGTTTTGGCCGTTTATGGGCCAGTTTAGTCTGTATTTCACCGCAACTGATGAAGGGTTGGTTACGCGCGCTCGATGAAGGCCTTGTAGCCGCGATAGGCCTCGTAGATATCGGCCTTGTTAGCGACCTCCCACAGGGCGTGCATGGACAGGACGGCAACGCCAGAGTCGATGACGTTCATGCCGTACTTAGCCATGATGTATGCGATGGTGCCGCCGCCGCCCGCGTTGACGCGACCGAGCTCACAGGTCTGGAAGTCAACGCCCGCCTCGTCCATGATGTCGCGGATGAGGGCCACATACTCGGCGTCGGCGTCGTTAGAGCCGCCCTTGCCGCGGCTGCCCGTGTACTTGTTAAAGCACAGGCCACGACCCATGAAAGCTGCGTTCTTGGTCTCGAACTTGCCGGCATAGCCCGGGTCGAAGCCGGCGGACACGTCGGAGGAGAGCATGCGGCTGCGGGCGAGCGCGCGGCGCAGGGCCAGCGGGCTATCCTCGCCGGCGAGCGTCATGATCTCGGCGACGGTGTTCTCGAAGAAGCGGCTCGTCATGCCGGTGGCACCCACGGAACCGATCTCCTCCTTGTCGACGATGAGTGTGATGCTCGTGCGCTCCACGTTGGCGACGTTGATCTGGGCGAGCATGGACGGATAGGCGCAGACACGGTCGTCGTGGCCATAGCCCAGAATCATGGAGCGGTCGAGGCCCATGTCACGGGCGGGGCCGGCGGGCACGACCTCGATCTCGGCGGAGAGGAAGTCCTCCTCCTCGACGTCGTACTGCTCCTTGAGGATATCCAGGAACATCTGCTTGACGGGCTCCTTGGGAGCGTCCTTGTCGTCCTCGTCAAACTTGACGGGGCGGCCGCCCACGATCACGTCGAGGATCTCGGCGTCGACGGCGTCCTTGGCGGGCTTGGCCATCTGCTCGCTCGAGAGGTGGATCAGCAGGTCGGAGATGGTAAAGACCGGGTCGTCGGCCTTGTCACCGATGTTGATGTCGACGGTGGTGCCGTCCTTTTTGCAGATGACGCCCACGAGTGCGAGCGGGGAAGCGACCCAGTGGTAGCTCTTGACGCCGCCATAGTAGTGCGTGTCGAGATAAGCCATGTCGCCGGCCTCGAAGGCGGGGTTCTGCTTGAGGTCCAGGCGCGGCGAGTCCACGTGGGCGCCCAGGATGTTAAAGCCCTGCTCGAGCGGGGCGGTGCCCAGGTTGACGAGCATGAGGTCCTTGCCGTGGTTGGCGGCGTACACCTTGTCGCCGGCCTTGAGCGCGCGGCCCTCGGCGATCACGGTCTCCAGATTGACGTAGCCCGCCTCCTCGGCCATCTTGATACCGGCCTTGACGCACAGGCGCTCGGTCTTGTTCTCACTCAAAAACTGCTTGTAGCCGCGGCAAAGCTCCTCGAGCTCCTCGATCTGCTGTGGCGTGTACTTTTTCCATGCGCAGGGACGCTCCATGACGCAGGCTCCTTTCGGATCGATCGTGCTGGTTGATGTACCGTGAGCCATCGTATCACGCGCGGGCCCGCGGCGGCAGGGAAGCCTGATGTGCGGTGGCCGCGGGGCGGGGAGCGTGTAAACTGGTGTGAGCAAACCGTGCCCAGCCCAAAGCGAGGTATTCAATATGTCTGAAAAGCGCCGTACCTTTGCCGTCATCGACGGCAACTCGCTCATGCATCGCGCCTTCCACGCCGTGCCGCCGACCATGAACGCGCCGGACGGTCGCCCCACCAACGCGATCTTTGGTTTTCTGAACATGTTCCTCAAGATGATCGATGCCTTTAATCCCGACGGCGTTGTCGTGGCGTTTGACAAGGGCAAGCCGCGCGTGCGTATGGAGATGCTGCCGCAGTACAAGGCGCAGCGCCCGCCCATGGACCCCGACCTGCACGCGCAGTTCCCCATGATCAAGGAGCTGCTCGGTGCGCTCAATGTGCCGATTCTGCAGTCCGAGGGCTGGGAAGGCGACGATATCCTGGGAACCATGGCGCGCTTGGGTGAGGAGGCCGGCTGCGACATGCTGCTGGTGACCGGTGATCGCGATATGTATCAGCTCGTGACTGAGCACGTCAACGTGGTCTCGACTCGTAAGGGCCTGTCCGACGTGGCGATCATGACGCCCGAGAGCGTGGACGATCTGTATCACGGCATCACGCCGGCGCTCGTGCCCGACTTTTATGGTCTGAAGGGCGACACGTCCGATAACATTCCCGGCGTACCGGGCATCGGCCCCAAAAAGGCGAGTGCGCTCATCGCGCAGTACGGCAGCCTTGACGAGGTCATCGCGCATGCTGACGAGGTCAAGGGCAAGATGGGAGAAAACCTGCGCGCACACATCGACGACGCGCTGCTGAGCCGTAAGGTGGCGACCATTCGCACCGATGCGCCCGTCGAGCTCGACTTTGACGAAACATCCTTCCCAGCGTTTTCTGCCGATGAGGTTTCCGCGGCGCTGGGTACGCTTGGTATCACCGCCATGCAGAACCGTTTCTTGGCACTGATCGGTGACGAGGGTGGCGCTGCTGCCAGCACGTTTGAGATTCCCGCCGTTTTGCGCGCAGCCGCCGGCGATGCTGGCGCGCTTGGTGCCGTTGCGGCTGAGGTCTCCCGCGTGATTGATGCCGGCGAGTGGGTCGCCGCCGTTGTGGACGATGACAAGGAAGAGGGCGCGCTCTTTGGGCTGACGCGCACGCTGTGGTTGGCGACGTCCAAGGGCCTGTTTGCGCTCGAGGAGGGCGACAGCGGTGCGGCGGCTGAGGTTGAGGGCTTCAACTTCGCCCACGGCGTGATTGCCGGCGTGCTCGCGCGTCTGTTTATGGAAGGCCGTGTGGCGAGCCCGGATATGAAGGCGCTTCTGCATGAGCTTTCGCCCATCGATTCTTCTGAGCTCGAGCTCATGGATCCGCTGGCAGTCGATTCCACGCGCATCTTCGATACCGTTGTTGCCGCCTACCTGTTGGATTCCGACCGCTCCGAGTTTGACGAGGTGTATCTGGCCGATACGTATCTGCAGATGGCGCTGCCTGCGGCGCGCGGCGCAGAGGGTGCTGGCGAGGACGCTCCTGCGCCCGCCGCTCGCACGGCGGCCTTGACGCTGGCACTGGTTGCACCGCTGCGTGACCGCATGGCCCGCGAGAACGCCGCCAACGTGTTCGATGGGATCGAGATGCCGCTCGTGCCGGTGCTTGCCAAGATGGAGCGCGCGGGCATGCTCGTGGACCCCGACCGCCTGCACAGTCTGTCCGAGGGCCTGGCGACCCAGATTGCCGAGGTCGAGCGCAGCATTCGCGACCTGGCCGGCGACGAGACCTTTAACATCGGCAGCCCCATGCAACTCTCGCACGTGCTGTTTGATGTTATGGGACTTCCGACCAAGGGCCTCAAAAAGACCAAGCGCGGCTACTATTCGACCAACGCCAAGGTGCTGAGCGACCTTGCCCGCGACCACGAGATCGTGCGCCTGATTTTGGACTGGCGTGAGAAGTCCAAGATTAAGTCGACCTATCTGGACACGCTGGGCCCGCTGCGCCGTGGTGACGGGCGTGTGCACACCACGTACAACCAGACCATCACCGCGACGGGGCGCCTGTCTTCGAGCGACCCCAATCTGCAAAACATTCCGACGCGCTCGGAGCTGGGGCGTAGCGTCAAGACGGCGTTCTCGGCGGGCGAGGGCAGCGTCTTTTTGGCGGTGGACTACTCGCAGATTGAGTTGCGTTTGCTGGCGCATCTTTCGGGAGACGAGCACCTGGTGCGCGCCTTCAACGAGGGCGAGGACTTCCATGCCGAGACGGCCGCGCGCGTGTTTGGCGTGCCGGTTTCCGAGGTGACGCCCGACTTGCGCAGCCGCGCTAAGGCCGTGAACTTTGGCATCGTGTACGGTCAGCAGGCCTACGGTCTGTCGCAGTCGTTGCACATCTCGATGGCCGAGGCGCGCGACATGATCGACCGCTACTACGAGGCCTACCCGGGTGTGCGTACGTTCCTCGACAGCGTGGTGGCACGTGCCAAGCAGACGGGCTACGCCGAGACCATGTACGGCCGCAGACGCCATATTCCCGAGCTCAAGGCCAAAAACCCGCAACTCCGCGGCTTTGGCGAGCGTACGGCCATGAACCACCCCATGCAGGGCACCGCGGCCGACATCATCAAGATCGCCATGGCCCGCGTGAGCCGCCGCCTGGAAGAAGAGGGTTTTGCCGCCCACATGATCTTGCAGGTACACGACGAACTGGACTTTGAGTGCCCCGTCAACGAAGTCGAGCGCCTAACCACCATGGTCCGCGACGTCATGGAACACGTAGTAGACCTCCGCGTACCGTTGATCGCCGAAGCCAGCACCGGCATAACCTGGGCCGACGCGAAATAAAGACGTACCAACAACCCCAAAGTAGCCAAAACAGAAGGGAGCCCCTCATCAACAAGGAGCTCCCTTCATTCAATTTAATTCAGCCAAAGTATCTAGACGCCAAGACGCCATCTAGGCGGCAGACAAGTAAACCTAGGACCTGGCCGGGCGACGCGGGTAAGTTTTTCGTAGATTCCGCACGAGCCGAAGGCCACTTAATGTGGCCT
>CALLSU010000151.1:0-1155 GCA_938011935.1 uncultured Collinsella sp. | reverse complement strand
ATCGGCAGCATGTACGGCCGCTTTATCGAGGCCGCCGGCGAGCTGCCGTTCGAGCTGACGGCGAGCATCGCGGGCGTTATGCTCGTGCGCTCGGCGCGACCCGATTCCAAGACGAGCAAGTGGCTCGCCGTGCTCGGCATCCTCGTCAACGTTGGCCTGGCCGGCTACGAGATCGTTTCGTCCCTGAGGGTTGGCGGCAAACTCATCGCGGCTCAGTTGGTGCTGACGTTTGTGCTGGTCATTGCTGCCAACCTCATCGTCTATCGCTTTACGCGCACGACCGAGCCCGACGAGCTCACGCGCTGGGCGTTGATGGTGCTGGCCGTGTGGGTCGCTCAGGCCATCATCCTCAACGTCATTGTTAAGCCGTTGTGGTCGCGCCCGCGCATGCGCGTGATCGAGGTCACGCCGGGGCTCAATTTTCAGCCGTGGTGGGTGATCGGCAACCCCGACAAGTGGGCCTATATCGCCGCCGGCGTGATTAAGGACGGGTTCAAGTCGTTTGCGAGCGGACACACGGCGCATGCGGCGATTGGCCTTATGCTCGCCGGGCTTCCCGCGGCAGCCTTTAAGGAAAAACCTTCGCGTCGCCGCGTGATCTTTTGGGCGGCGGCTGTGATCGCGGCGCTCGTCGCCTTTGGGCGCATCGTGATTGGAGCGCACTTTTTGAGTGACGTGAGCTGCGGTTTTGCCCTGGTACTGGCACTTGAGTGCCTTGCCGCGCGCATCGCCTATCCCAACGGCGTACAATAGCCCCGTTTGAATCATCTGGCCGATACCCGGTAAGAGAGGATTGCCATGCTCGCGTTCAACAACGACTATTCAAAAGTTGCACATCCGGCGGTGCTGCAGGCGATTGTCGACACCAATATGGAGCCGCAGCCCGGCTACGGTACCGATGCGCACACCGAGCGTGCCAAGCAACTTATCCGCGAGGCCTGTCAGGCCCCCGATGCCGACGTGTTTTTTCTGGTGGGCGGCACGCAGGCCAACGCGACGGTGATCGACATGTTGCTTGCGCCGTACGAGGGCGTCGTTGCTGCCGAGACCGGCCACGTCGCCTGTCACGAGGCAGGCGCCATCGAGTTTGGCGGCCACAAGGTGCTCACCATCCCCGGCTACGAGGGCAAGATGCACGCCGAGGACCTCCAGAAC
>CALLSU010000150.1:0-53719 GCA_938011935.1 uncultured Collinsella sp. | reverse complement strand
TCATGCTTCACTCTCAAATCAACGCGCATAAAGAAAGCCTCCCATTTCTCATGTCCAAGAAATGGGAGGCAGTTCATATCGAGCCGGGCGGGCGTTATTACACGCAGCGCAATACCTCGAGTGCCATCGCCTTTAAGGTGGGCGAGGACCTGGCCGCGACGTGGGGCGAGGACGGCGTTGCCGGCGACTATCATTTTCAGCTGACGGCGTCGCACAGCGACTCGCCGACGTTTAAGGTTAAGGCCGTGCCCGAGCTCGACGGCGCGGGCGAGACGCTGCGCCTGAACACCGAGGCCTACGGCGGCATGATTGACTACACCTGGTTCGATCGCCCGCTGGCGCTCGCGGGCCGCGTGCTGGTGCGCGAGGGCGACCGTATTGAGAGCCGCCTGCTTGCCACCGAGCGCGAGGTCGCTATTATCCCGAGCCTTGCTATCCATATGAACCGTGGCGTCAACGAGGGCTTTGCTCCCAACCGAGCTGTCGACCTGTGCCCGCTCATCAGTGCCGGCGAGCTTAAGCAGGGTGACTTTGATGCCCTGATCGCCGAAGAGCTGGATGTTGAGCCCGAACAAATTTTGGGCCGCGATCTGTTCCTGGTCAATCGTCAGGATGCGCGCATTTGGGGCTGGGCCGACGAGTTTATCTCGACGCCCAAGCTTGACGACCTGGCCTGCGCCTATACCTCGCTACAGGCATTTTTGGGCGCCGAGAACGCGCACGATGTCTCGGTCTTCTGCTGCTTTGATAATGAGGAGGTTGGCTCCGAGACCAAGCAGGGCGCCATGTCGACGTTCTTGGCCGACGCGCTGCGCCGCATTAACGGATCGCTGGGCTTTGACGACGAGTCGTACCATCGCGCCCTTGCCGCCTCGATGCTTGTAAGCTGCGACAATGCACATGCCGTGCACCCCAACCACGCCGAGAAGTGCGATGCCCGCAATCAGGTTGTACTCAACGGCGGCATCGTCATCAAGGAAGCCGCCAACCAGCACTACTGCACCGATGCCTTTAGCCGCGCGGTGTTCCAGGCTATTTGCGATGACGCCGACGTGCCCACGCAGGCCTTCGCCAACAAGAGCGATATGGCGGGTGGCTCCACGCTCGGTAACCTGTCGAACATGCAGGCGAGCATGCACGCCGTGGACGTGGGCCTGCCGCAGCTGGCCATGCACTCAAGCTACGAGACCGGCGGCGTACGCGACGTGATGTACGCCATCCGTGCCCTCACCGCCTTCTACGAGCGAAACCTAACCATCAACGGCGCCGAAAGCGTGGGGCTGTAAATGCAGGCCGAAGACATGAAGGCCGAGCGCAAGATTGAGCTTATCGATCAGGGTTCGCAGCTGTTCGCCACTGCTTGCCGCGATTCAGGGGTCGACGTGTCCAAGGCGCGACCAACGAGCGATGAAGAACTCAAGCGTAACGCCTATTCGGACCGCTACGACGAGGAGACGGACTGGCTCTAATAAGCGGAGCGTCGAAAACACTAGGTGTATGTCTGAGATCACTTTGGCGAGAGTGTCGCAGACAGAACTACCGGTATGGCGCAAGCCAACTTGACCCCATTGCACCAAAAAGGAAACGCCGCAGGTTGAGCAAAAGTCAGCGAGAGCCCGCCGTTTGAGCCAAGGTGCCGTGAAATGAAAAGGCGCTGACCTTCTGGTCGCGCCTTTGAAATTGAACGGCAGATTGGCTCAAACGGCGGGCTCGCAGCGTCGAGTAGTTCCGGCGTTTGGCAAAACGCCGGAACAATTAGTGTTCGATCCAGCAGCGAAGCGTCTCGCCCGCCTGTAGATGACGCAGATTCTCCGCGGCGATGTCGACGACGTTGTTGAGCGTGGCGGCCAGGTGGAACCAGCCCGAGATATGCGGCGTGATGAGCATGTTGGGCGCATCCCACAGGGGGCTTGTCGCAGGCAGCGGCTCGGGGTCGGTGACGTCGACCGCGGCGCCGGCGAGGTGTCCGGACTCAAGAGCGGCAACCAGATCGTCGGCAACAACAAGGTCACCGCGGCCGCCATTGGCAAAGAAGGCGCCCGGCCTCATCGCGGCAAAGAACTCGGCGTTCGCCAGACCGCGGGTCTCGGGTGTGCTGGGCATAAAGGATGCGACGACGTCGGCCTCGGCCAGGCGCTCGGGCAGGGCGTCCATGCCGTCCATGTCCTCAAACACAATGGGGTAGACGAGCGGATGGCGCTTGATGCCGCGGACGTGCGCACCCATGCTGCGGCAGAGCGTGGCAAAGTGACCGCCGATATCGCCCGCGCCCAGCACCAGCACGTTGGCGTTTTTGAGCGAGGTGACCGGGCCCAAGTCCTCCCAGCGATGTTCGCGCTGCAGGTCCTGGTAGCCGGGCAGGCGCTTCATCATAGACAGCACCATGGCAAACATGTGCTCGCTTACTGCCTGGCCATAGGCGCCCACCGAGCAAGACAGTTTGGCGTCGGCCGGCACGGTGCCGGCGGCAAGGTAGTCGTCATAGCCGGCGGTCTGCAATTGCAACAGCTGGAGATGGTCGCATGCCGTGAGCATGCCAGGGTCGATGTTGCCCAGGATCACGTCGGCATCGGCGACCTGTTCACGTGTGGCGGCGTCGGCGCTCGTGTAGATAAAGTCCTCGCCTGGAGCGCTCGACTCGAGGATCGCACGATGGCGGTCATTGACGGGCAACAAAACCAGGATGTTCACAAGCAGTCCTCTCCGCTCGACCTGCCAAAAAGGGACAGGTTTATTTTGGCAGGTTTTATCAGGCAAAACGTTCAAATAAAACGCCGGATACAAGACGAGCGTGCCCGTCAGCATCCGGCGTCCGCACGGCTACCAGCTCAGCAGCTCGTAGCCGTCCTCGGTCACCACGAGCTGTACCTCGCACTGAGCCGAATCGCTGCCGTCCTTGGTGCGCACACACCAGCCATCGCCCTTGCTAATCTTGATGTCGGGCGCTCCGGCATTGACCATAGGCTCGATGGTAAAGACCATGCCCGGAGCCATGATGGTGTCCACATCGGGCGCCTCGGTGGTAAAGCCCACAAACGGGTCCTCGTGGAACTCCTTACCGATGCCGTGTCCGCCGTACTCGCGCACCACGCTAAAGCCGGCGTCCTCGACCGTCTTTTGTACGGCCTCGGCCATAACGGACAGCGGCAGCCATGGCTTGACGGCTGCCAGACCCGCCTCCACGCTGGCGCGGGTGACGTCGACAAGACGCTGGCGCTCGGCAGAGACCTCGCCGATGCAGAACATGCGGCTCGAGTCGCTAAAGTAGCCGTCCAAAATCGTGGAGCAGTCCACGTTGATGATGTCGCCCTCGTGCAGCACGTCCGTATCGCAGGGGATACCGTGGCAGACCACATCGTTGATCGAGGTACACACGCTCTTGGGGTAGCCCTCGTAGTTGAGGTCGGCCGGCGTGCCGCCATGCTCGACGGTGTAGTCGTAAATCATCTGGTCGATCTGGTTGGTGGTCATGCCCGCGGCGATGTGCTCGCCTACGTAGTCGAGCACGCCCACGTTGATGGCGGCCGAGCGCTTGATGCCCTCGATATCGGCGGGCGTCTTGTAGAGCGTGCGGGGCAGAACCTCCCAGCCCTCTTCCCACAAGCGCTCGAGGCGCTCGTCGAAGGCGCTATGGCATTTCTTATATTTTTTGCCGCTGCCGCACCAGCAAGCGTCGTTGCGGCCAGGAACGGGTCCGTTGTCAAACATGGCTAACTTCCTTTCATTCGCAGCTAGTATAGCCCACCCACGCGTCCGTAAAAGTTGCGGTGATATAGTTCCGATTTAAGCGGTTTAACAGCATAAACAGGAACTATATCACCGCAACTGATGGAGCGGGATGGCGGGCACTGGCTGCTGTGTGGTTTTGCTAGTAGCTCACCTGGCAGGGAATGCCGAGGGCGCGCACGCGTGCGGCAATGGCATCGAGCACATCGGGCGCTGCTTTGGCAAGGCCGGCGATCGGTGTCTCGCGCGCCACCGTGTAGATGGTCGCCTCCTGCGGACGAATGCGCTCGAGCGCCGCGAGCCAGGGGGCAACGTACTCCTCGCCGGTGTTGTCGATGGGCTTGCCCTGATACTCGCCGGTCAAAAAGATCGTCTGGATAATAACGTGACCGTCAAAGCTTGCGAACGTCTCGATCTGGTGCTCGACGTCGTAGGGGCCAACGGGCTGGTCGAGCAGCTGGATAAATGCCGGGTCGACCGTATCGAGCTTGAGGATGTTGTCGTCGACCATCATGAGCGCATCGTGTACCTGGGGACGGTCGGCGCGCGTGCCGTTGGAGAGCACGGCGATCTTGGAGTTTGGGGCAAGCTCGTCACGCAGCGCGACGGCGCCGGCGATGGCCTGCGGAAACTCCGGTGCGGCGGTGGGCTCGCCGTTGCCTGCGAAGGTGATCACATCGGGGAGCTCGCCTTCGGCTGCCATCTCGCGCAGCTTTGCCTCGAGCGCGTCGAGTACCACGGCAGCTGTGTTGTACGGCTCATGGCAGGGGCGCTCGGCGTTGAGGCCGTTTTCGCAGTAAATGCAGTCGAACGTGCAGATTTTGCCGCTGGCCGGCATCATATTGACGCCGAGCGAGAGACCAAGGCGACGGCTGCGAACGGGCCCAAAGATGGGGCTGGCATTCAAAAACGTAGACATAGGTAAAAGCTCCTCAAGATAATTAACCTTAAGCATAGCATCGGCTCCAACGTATGGTCCGGGCTTGTGCTTTGCAGGTTTCGTTTTTTAACTCTGCCTTCGATGCCGCGTCATGAAAGGTATCGGGTCGGGTACAGTTAATCTGTTAACAAAACGCAAGACGATGGGGGCACAACATGGATTTTACGGTCGAGAATGCGGGCACCACGATCGCCTGCCGCGAGTATGCCGGCCCGGTTGTATCGTCCGATGCACCCGCCTTGGTGTGCATGCACGGTGCGTGCGTCGACGGCGTCTTTTTTGACGCCATCGCCCGCGAGCTCGCCCGCGACTGTCGCGTCATTGCCTACGACCGCCGCGGTTGCGGCGAGAGCGGCGACGCTGCAGACGGACGCTACGACCTCGCCGTCCAGGCCGCCGACCTGCAGGCTGTTATCGAGCATATTGGCGCTCCGGCAAACGTGCTCGCGCACAGTGCCGGTACGTTGGTGGCCCTGGAGCTTCTCCGTGCAAACCCCGCCATAATCTCGCGTGTGATTCTGCATGAACCCGCCGTGACGGATGAGGGTGCCGGCCTGGGCGCGGCCCCGGTTTTGCTCGAGATGATCGCCGCGGGAAAGGTCTCCAGGGCATTACGGGCCTTCCTGGGCGCCATCGGCGATTCTGATCCTGAGGCCCCCAAGTTAACCGAGGCAGAAGCCAAGCATGCTCTGCGCAACGGCCGTAGTTTCATGGCGAACGAATACGGGATTACTATGACCTGCGTTCCCGATTGGGATAGCGTTCGCGCGTCGAAAACGGTGGCCGCCGTGCTCCTGGGCGAGCTCTCGATTGGTACGCCCCGCGAGGCGGGAACGAGGATAGCGGCTGAGCTTTTGGACTGTCCACTCGTAATGGTTCCCGGCGCGCACAACGGCCTGCGCGATCGCCCGGTAGCGGCTGCCCAGACTGTCCGTGACATCCTGGGGCTCTAGCACCCGCAATAGCCAAAGCAGACTTCACCCGCAAACGTTTCGGCCTTGTTAACAAATGTGCTCAAAACCTTACGTTTGCGGCTCCAATTGCGCCGTCTGCCAACTCATAAAAATGTAACGGCATTCACGTGCTTACCTGCATCGGCAAGGTGTTACCCCTGTAACATTTGGAACCCACCGCTACTATGCGAAGCTATCGAAAGGGCCCCATATGCTCAATAATCACGAGGCCAATCTAACCGACGAGGAGGCTGCCGTCGAGGTCGCCCGCGTCGCGAAGACCTACCCCGTGGTACGTTTGCTGTCGGCCGACCAGATTAAGAGCGAGCGTAACTGCCTGCTCGCCGGCGATCACTGCCCTTGTTTGCGTCAGTCGAGTCTTGAGGCCTTGGCGAATTCGGGTGAGGTGTCGGAGCAACTGCTCAACGATGGTACTGAGTACCGCGCCCGCCTGCGCCCTCTAAAGGTCGAGGGCGAGCCTCATGTCTTGCTGATGGTGCGTCCGATCGATGAGCAAGAGGCTGCAGAAGAGGACCTTGTCTACACCGACGTGCTGACGAGTGTGCGCAATCGCCGATATTACGAGGAAAAGCTTCGTGGCGCCCGCATGAATGCCGGCGTTGCGATGATTGACCTTGATG
The DNA here is from genome assembly GCA_938011935.1 of uncultured Collinsella sp. Taxonomy (GTDB): domain Bacteria; phylum Actinomycetota; class Coriobacteriia; order Coriobacteriales; family Coriobacteriaceae; genus Collinsella. The sequence goes on along the minus strand of CALLSU010000150.1, from coordinate 47,459 downwards.
ATTTTAGGGCCTTCAACGATACGTGTGGCCGTCATGCCGGCGACCTTGCACTCGGTGCTGTGGCGACAGCCATACGCAGCGGAATTCGTTCGACTGACGAGCTTGTGCGCTATGGCTGCGACAAGTTTGTGGTCGTCATGCCCAATATTCCCTCCGATGACTTCGCCCGTCGCTTGCATCAGGTATCCGAAGCCGTTCATTCCACGATTATTCCGGGCCATGAGTACGTGAGCTTGACGGCATGTGTTGGTGGCGTTCGCATTCATGGCGAGACGGTCGATGAGGGCGTTGGCCGCGCTGTCCAGTTATTGAGCCGCGCTAAGGCAAAAGCCGGTACGGTCGTGACCGATGCCGATTCCATCGAGGCCTTCCAAAGCGAAAAGCCTTTGGTGCTTATTGTCGATGACTCCGAGATGAACCGAGCCATTCTCAGCGAGATGCTCAAGGACGAGTACTGCATCCTCGAGGCCGACCACGGTCGTGCGGCGCTCGACATGGTCGACCGCTATGGCGATGAGTTGTCGCTCGTGCTGCTGGATATTGTCATGCCGGGCGTAAGCGGTTTTGAGGTGCTGGCCGATCTGTCGCGCCGATCGGTTAGTGACAATCTGCCCGTCATCATGATTTCGAGCGAAGATTCCGATGATATGGTTCTGCGCGCGTACGAGCTGGGCGCCTCGGACTATATCAACCGCCCGTTTGACTCCCGTGTCGTGCGCCGCCGTGTGAGCAACACCATCCGCCTATACGCCAAACAGCGCCGCCTGACGAACCTGCTGTCCCAGCAGTACAACGAGCGCGTCAAGAACAGTCGCATGCTCATCGACATCATGGCCGGCGTCATGGAGCTTCGCAACGGCGAGAGCGGCAGGCACGTTACGAACATCGAGAAGCTGACCGAGCTGCTGCTTGGCTGTCTGGTCCAGCGTAGCGGCACCATCTCCCTCGACAATGAGGAACGCTCCACGATCGCCCTGGCTTCGGCGCTACACGATATCGGCAAGATGTCGATTGACGATACGATTCTCAACAAGCCCGGACGCCTTACGCCCGAGGAGTTCGAGATTATGAAGACGCATACCACGATCGGCGCCGACATGCTGCGTGAGCTGGGTAGCCATCACGCCGGCAATGCGCTTATGGAATATGCGTACCAGATCGCGCGTTGGCACCACGAGCGCTGGGACGGCAAGGGTTATCCCGATGGCCTTAAGGGCGACGAAATTCCCATTGCCGCACAGGTGGTTTCGGTGGCCGACGTGTACGATGCCCTGACGAGCGTGCGCGTGTACAAGGACGCTATCCCGCACGAGGAAGCGATCAAGATGATTCTGGACGGTAAGTGCGGTGAGTTTAACCCGCTGTTGCTCGATTGCCTGCTCGAGGTGCAAGACCGTATTGCCGAGACGTTGGCACGCCCCGCCGATGTCGTCGCGTTTCCCACGATTTAGTTTGACCAAAGGAGTTTTTAATCCATGATTTCCATGCGTGAGGCGTATGAGAAGATCGGCGCCAATTATGATGACGCGTGCGCTCGGCTGATGGGCGAGGAAATGCTTGCCCGCTTTGCCCTCAAGTTTTTGGATGACGAGAGCATGGACAAGCTGGAGGCCGCCATGGCGGCGGGAGACGCCGAAGGTGCGTTTATGGCAGCGCATACGCTCAAGGGCGTGAGCCAGAACCTGGGATTCGATAATCTGTACGAGCCGGCGGTCGTGGTGACCGAGGCGCTGCGCGGTGCCGATACCGTTGACGGCGCTCGCGAGGGAATGCATGCGTTGCAGCAACAATATGCGGCAACGATGTCGGCCCTGCGCGAGGCGGCCGAATAAGAGCTTGCGAGCCTTGGGCTGCGTGCAGGCAGCATATAGGTAAAATGGTGCCCCGTCGGACCATGTGGCCGGCGGGGCACCCTTATTTGTTGTGGGGTTCGCGAGCTAGCGCGCCTGCTTAACCTTTGCCGCTGCCTCGACAAACGACTTCCACAGGTTAAAGTCGGTCTCGAGCGTCTTCCACGTGTACTCAGGGTGCCATTGCACGCCCAGGCAGAAAGGCTGGCCTTCGACCTCGATGCACTCGGGAACGCCGTCGGTTGCCTTGGCGACCAAGCGCGTGCTTTTACCCAGACGGTCGACGCAGCAGTGATGTGCCGAGTTGGTCTGGATCAGCCTGTGCCCGCCAACCGCGCGCTCCAGCAGCGAGCCCGGCACGACCTCGACGGGGTGCACGGGATCGTTGAGCACGTGGGTATGGCGCCACTGCGTGCGGCCCTCGCGCGCGCCCAGGCTCGGCACGTCCATGCACAGGGTGCCGCCGGTGGCGACATTGAGCAGCTGCGTGCCTCGGCAGGTGGTAAAGAGCGGCTTCTTGGCGCGAAGCACCTCGTTAACCAGCTTAAACTCAAAACGGTCGCGAATCTCACAGCACAGCGTGGGGTCGTAAGGACGCTCGTCGCCCCAGCGTTTGGGGTTGACGTCCGGGCCGCCGGGAATAGCGATACCGTCAGCGATTTCCACGTAATGACGGATAACATCGACGTCTTCGGTAATAGACATCTGCAGTGGCAGGCCGCCGGCGGCAAGGATGGCATCGACAAAGACACTTGCGATTTCCTCGTTGGGGGAGAGCGTCTCGCTCAAAAAAGGCTTTGCCTCTTCCCAACGCGGCGCGACGAGGATGAGCGGACGGTCGGCGGGGGCGACGTCGACATGCGGGGTGTAGGACGATGAAGTACGAGTTCCGATCATAGGTGTTGCTTTCGATCTGAAGGTGACAGGGCGCATGGGAGATGTGGGACAACACTTCCGATGAATTTGTCCCACGGGGTGGCTGGTTAGTGGCCCTTGATGGAGTTGAGGAAGTCCTGGGCGCGCTTGGTCTGGGGATGGTCGAAGAACTCGTCGGGCGTGCCGGTTTCCACGATCTGGCCGTCGGCCATAAAGACGACGCGGTCGGCTACGCGGCGGGCAAAGTTCATCTCGTGCGTAATGACGATCATCGTCATACCCTGCTGGGCCAGACGGACCATGACCTCGAGCACCTCATTGATCATTTCGGGATCGAGGGCGCTCGTGGGCTCGTCAAAGAGCATGGCCTTGGGCTGCATGGCAAGCGAGCGGGCGATGGCTACACGCTGTTGCTGGCCGCCCGAGAGCTGTGCGGGCACCTTATCGGCCTGCTCGGCAACGCCTACGCGGCCCAGCAGGTCCATGGCACGCTCGCGGGCCTCGTCCTTGGAGACGCCCAGCACGTCGACCGGCCCCAGCATGACGTTTTGCAGTACCGTCATATGTGCAAACAGGTTGAACTGTTGGAACACCATGCCCAGCTCGGCGCGCATACGGGCAAGGTCTTTGCCTTCCTGCGGAAGCGGCTGACCTTCGATGAAAATCTCGCCCGAGTCGATGGTCTCCAAGCGGTTGATGGTGCGGCACATGGTTGATTTGCCCGAGCCCGAGGGGCCAATTACAACGACGACCTCGCCGCGGTCGACCGAGAGATTGATGTCGTTGAGAACGTGCAGGTCGCCATAGTGCTTATCGACGTGCTTGAGCTCAATCAGCGGCTGATTGCCGGTAGAAGAAGTGCTCTGTGCCATGGTGCTCGGCTCCTTATGACTCGAAATGGTAAAGCGTTAGCGGATGATGGTCGCGCCGGTCTTGTGCGAAACATAGACAGCGGCCTTGTTGATCGCGACGTTGATGAGGATATAGATGACCGCGATTACCAGGTAGACCGACACGAGGGCGTCGTAGTTGGTAATGAGCACGCGGGCGTTTTGCATGAGGTCGGGGTAGCTCACCACGTAGGCGACGGTGGTGTCTTTGACTACGACCACGAGCTGCGAAATCAACGACGGAATGATAAATCGAATAGCCTGCGGCAGCACGATTTTAAAGGTGATTTTAGCCTTGGAGAGACCGAGCGCCTGGGCCGCCTCGACCTGGCCGCGCGGTACGGCGTTGACGCCGGCGCGGAAAATCTCAGCTAGCACGCCGGCTGCAGCGAGCGCGACGGGAAGCGTGAGCATCCAAAACGACGGCAGCGCGATCTTGTACTGGGGCAGCACCAAAAAGAAGAAGTAGATGAACAACAGGCTTGGTACGCCGCGGAAGAAATCGGTGAACACACGGCAGGCCAGCTGCAACGGCTTAATGTCGCTCGTGCGGCCGAGCATAAGGGCTAAGCCTAGCACCAGCGCGATGGCGCCAGCGGTGAGTGCGACTTTAACGGTGCCCTCAAAGCCGGCAAGCAAGAACTTCCAGGTAGTGAGGTGCGTAAAGAAATACCAATAGTGGACCGAAAGCTGACCGGTCACATAAAAGCGCTGCAACACGAGGACGACGAGCGCGGCGACGGCAACAAGCGAGATGGCGGTGCCGATGCGAATCTTGGCGCGCATCTTGGGGCCGGGAGCCTCGTAGAGCGCATCGCGCATGGTAAGTGCAGGGGAGGAATGCTTGTTCATCGGAGGACCCTCACCTTCTTATCGATGTAGTTGCCAATGTGGCTCACCACAAAGGCCGTGCCCAGGTAGCCGAGCGCCGAGATAAAGAACGCGGCGACGCCGCCGAGCGAGCGCGTGTTGATGTAGCTCACCACGCCGGTGAGCTCCTGCGGCTTAAGCGGCACCTGGCTGCCCAAGGCGGTAGTGAGCATGACGGCGATAAAGAGGTTGGTCATGGGTATCACGCTCGAGCGCAGCGCCTGCGGAATCACGATCTTGGCGAGGATGCGGCTGAAGCTCATGCCCAGCGAGCGGGCGGCTTCCACCTGGCCGACGCCGACGGTGTTGATGCCGCTCATAAAGTTCTCGGAGCCAAAGGCCGAGCCCAAGAGGACCGTGGCGACGATAACGCAGGTGCGGTAGGGCAGGACGACCTTGAGCGGCGGCAGCGCGTAGACGACGATGATGAGCAGCGCGATGCCGGGGATGTTACGGAAGACCTGGACATACAGGTCGCCAAAGACGCGCAGCGGCTTGAGCGGCGACACGCGCATCACGGTGACGGCGACGGCCAGCACCATGGCGATGGCAAACGACTCAAGCGTCATGCCCCAGGTTGCGAGCAGCGCGTCGATATAGTTCTGGCCATAGAGCGACCAGAGTTCGGAGAGACTCATGCGGACCTCCCGCCGATAAGGAAAGGGGCTCCCGTGTGTACGGAAGCCCCGACAACTCAGTGAGGAAACAGTTTACCGCAATAAAGCGCATCATGCGTTTCCGTATGGTTTCGTTGCGGCCGTTACCAGGCTCGCTGCCTAGGCGCCGATCTCGGGCAGCTCGGGAACATTGGTGTCGCCCGTACGGTCGCCGATGCAGATCTGCCACAGCTCGGTCCAGGTGCCATCGTCCTCGATCTTCTTAAGGAAGTCGTTGACAAAGGCGACACCGTCGGAATCGAGCGGCAGGCCGATGCCATAGGGCTCCTTGCTGCCGAAGGGCTTGCCGGCGATCTTGTACTTACCGGGCTCGCGGACCAGGGCGCTCTGCTGCATGTTGTTATCGATGACGTAGGCGTCAACGCGGCCCTGCTGGAGTGCCTGACGAGCCTCCTCGTCGGTCTTGAACTCCTGCTGGCTGGCCTTGGGAGCGAACTCCTCCAGGATGGCGGGGCCGTTGGAGCCGGACTGGACGGCGACGTTCTTGTCGGCCAGGTCGTCGACGCTCTTGATGTCGTCGTTATCGGCGAGTACCAGGATGGCCTGCTGGGTGTAGTAGTAGGGGCCGGCGAAGGAGACGAGCTTCTTGCGCTCGTCGGTGATGGTGTAGGTGGCAAAGACAGCGTCGACCTGGCCGTTCTGCAGGACGGACTCGCGCGTGTCCGAGGTTACCTGGGTGATCTCGACCTTGTTCTCGCCCAGAATGTAGTTGGACAGGAGCTGTGCGATACCGGCGTCGAAGCCGCGGGTCTGACCGTCTTTCTCGTTGAGGAGGGAGAAGAGCGTGGAGGTCTGAACGCCACCGATCTTAAAGACGCCGGCGTCCTTAACGGCCGTGGCCCAGGTGCTGGCGGCGATGGCGTCGTCATCGGCCTTGGGGCCGTTGTCGACGAGCTTGTCGAATGCCTTGGCGTCGAGCGTGGTGGAAGCCTCGGTATCCTCGGAGCTCTTGGAGGAGGCGGCGGAGCCCTTGTCGGCCTCGGCGCTGGTGTCAGAGCAGCCGGCAAGACCAAGGCCGGCGACGGTTGCGAAGGTGGCGGCGACAAAGCCGCGGCGGTCGAGAACGACCTGCTGGGAGAGGTTCTTGCTCATGGTAGAACACCTTTCTCAATAAAATCCCTAGCGGTTGAGTAGAGTTATACCCTATCGCGCTCAAATGGGTCAACACGAAATAACTCAGAAACATACTTACCTTATGGGTAATTCTTCCTACCAAAAAGGGACAGGCACCTTTGTGGTGGTTCTTGCAGATGTGACGGCCTGCCTCGCTGCTTTGTCTCAATCTGTAACAGGTAGACGAGGAAATGGGTTCTAACTGTTACAGATTGAGATTTTCTCTTCAGGGGAATTCGAATGTCTCAATCTGTAACAGTTAGACGGGAATTCGGGCTCTAGATGTTACAGATTGAGATAATCGCGTCGCGAAAATAAAAACCTCCGCAGGGGTGCTTCCCTTGCGGAGGTTTTTTACTCATTGAGTAGCCTTATAGCTTCGGCGGCCATGTTCTCGACCGTCATGCCGTTCTGAGCGAGCAGCTCGTTGGGGTTGTAGCGGTCGGGGAAGCCCTTGGCGATGCCGAAGGTGCGCGTGCGCAGCGGTGTGCAGGCCAGGTAGCACGCCACGCGCTCGCCCCAGCCGCCGTCCAAGATGCCGTCCTCGAGGGTGACGACAACGCGATGCTCGGCGGCGAGGCTGTCGAGGAACTCGCGGTCGAGCTCAGTTGCATAGCGCGGGTTGACGAGCGTGGCCTCGATGCCGTACTCGGCAGCCAAGCGGTTTGCCACGCGCTCGCCCAGCTCAAAGAAATCGCCGAGCGCGAGCACGGCCACGTCGCGACCCTGGCGCACCACGTTGTAACGAACGGCGCCGTAATCGGCGTCCTCGGCAGGCGCCAAGTCGGGGCGGCTTACCAAGCCAATGCCCGGCACGCGAATCGCCACGGGATGCTCGCGGTGATCGAGCGACCAGCTCAGCATGGACAGATATTCCTCCATGCAGGCCGGCGCCAAGTAGTGCATGTTGGGAAGACCGCCCAGCATGGAAATATCAAAGAACGAAAGATGCGTCTCGGATGTGGTGCCAAAGATCGACGCGCCAAATACCAGGATGGTCGCCGGGGCGTCGTTGAGGCACAGGTCGTGCCACAGTTCGTCGTAGGCACGCTGCAAGAACGTACCGTACACGCCAAAGACCGGCTTGGCACCCGAGCGGGCGAGCGCGGTGGCAAAGGTGACGGCGTGCTCTTCGGCAATGCCCACGTCGACAAACTGCTTGCCTGCCGCGGCGCGAAGCTCGGGCGTAAAGCCCATGATGTAGGGCGTGGCGGCCGTGATGCCCACAACCTGCGGATCGCGCTCTATGGCAGCGCTCAGGGCCTCGCCCGTAATGTCGGCATAGGTGCGCGGTGCGGGCTCGCTCGGATGACCCGGGCAGAGTTTGCGCCCAGTTGCCATGTCAAACGGACCCACGTGGTGCCAGCGCTCGGGGTCGCTCTGGGCTGGTTCAAAGCCCTTGCCCTTTGCGGTGGAGACGTGCAGCACGATGGGATGATCGATATCGCGCAGTTCCTGCAGCGCGTCGACGAGGGCCAATACATCGTTACCGGTGTCCAGATAGCGGTAGTCGAGCCCCATCGCGCGGAAAACGTTGCGCTCACAGGTGCCGTTGCTGGCGCGTAGCTCGGCCAGATTGCGATACAGGCCGCCATGGTTCTCGGCAATGGACTGGTCGTTATCGTTGACGATGATGATCAGGTTGCTGTCGAGATCGGCGGCATTGTTAAAGCCCTCAAACGCCAGGCCGCCCGAAAGCGAGCCGTCGCCAATGATGGTGATGACGTTGTACGCATCGCCCGCCAGGTCGCGCGCGTGTGCGAGGCCGCAGCCCAAGCTCACCGAGGTCGAGGTGTGGCCCATGGCGAACAGGTCATGTTCGGACTCGTCGGGATTGGCAAAGCCAGAGGCCTCGCCGTAGCGTGCCGGGTCGATATAGGTATACGCGCGCCCAGTCAGCGCCTTGTGGGCGTAGGTCTGGTGCGAAACGTCAAAGACAATTTTGTCGATGGGGGAGTTAAACACGCGATGGAGCGCGACCGTAAGCTCGACGACGCCCAGGTTGGGGGCAACGTGTCCGCCGACAGCAGCGGAGCTTTCGAGGATTGCCTGGCGGATCTCGCCGCAGAGCAGCGGAAGCTCGGCGCGGTCGAGAGCCTTGACGTCCTCGGGCGTTGTCGTTTGCGTAAGCAGCATCGTTGTGGGTTACTCCATGCGAATCGAGCGCCGGCGCTCCCTCGGCCGGCACAATTGCACAAGACAGTCTCGCACATTTTGGCGTTTGATATGTGACGGCGGCGCGGTAATTCGCCAACTGGCGGGGCAAAACGTTTTGCCCGATGCCATACTGATAAGTTCCATGGTGATTTTATTCATTGCGTGCAGGCTGTGGCTTGCCGTCGAGAGCCGCTGGAAGGAGGCCGCATGTCCGAAACCGTTCGTGCCGAGAGCATCGCGCGCGAGGTCGACGATGCCGCCCGTCAGCTGGCCCATGCGGGCCGTTTGGACCTGACGCGCGAGTTTATCCAGCATGGCGATGTGACGGTGTATACGCATGTGACCTCGGTGGCGCGGACAAGCCTGTCCGTTGCCGAACGCTTGGGCCGTGCTGGCATTTCGGTCGACCGCGCCTCGCTGCTGCGCGGCGCCCTGTTACACGATTACTTTCTCTACGATTGGCACGATCCCGATCCGAGCCATCGACTGCATGGATTTCGGCATCCGTATTTTGCCCTGGCACGTGCGGAGGAGGATTTTGAGCTGACGTCGCGCGAGCGGAATATTATCGTGCGGCATATGTTTCCGCTGGTGCCGGTGCCGCCGACGTGTCGTGAGGCATGGATTGTGTGTTTGGCAGACAAATGGTGCGCGCTGCGCGAGACGGTCACCGGTCGTCTGCGGCGCAAGGACGAGCCGGACGATGGCGTGAGCAGCGAATCGAGCGAAAAGAGGAGAGGGTAGACGGTGGGGACCGCGATCGACATGGCATTTGACGGCGCGACGCTTGCCGCCTGTCCGCTTTCGGCACTAGTGCTCTCGTTTGCCTTCTACGGGTTTTGCGGCTGGGCGTGGGAGTCGACGGTCTGCGCCATGCTCAATCACGGACGATTTGCCAACAGTGGCTTTTTGCTGGGGCCGTGTTGCCCTATCTATGGTGTGGGCGGTATAGCCTGCTGGCTTTTGCTGCGCGGGATTCCGGATGCCTCGAGCCAGTTTGTTGCCGCGGCGCTCGTATGCAGCGTGATTGAGTACAGCGTCGGCGCGCTGTTGGAAAAAACAACGGGCGCTCGCTTTTGGGACTATTCGCACCTGCCGTTTAACCTGCACGGACGCATCTGTCTGTACTGGGCATGCGCGTTTGGCTTGGGTGCGTTGTGCATTTGTCGTTTAGTGGAGCCGGCATTGCTGGGGCTGCTTGGCCATCTGCCGGTGCTGATTGTGCGGCTGTCCGCCTTTATCGTCGCGGTCGCGATGATGGTCGACGCGGTGTGCTCGTTGGCGAGCTGGCGCCGCCTGTCCGATCAGCTTGAGCGTGTGCGCGCCGACCTTGCTGACCGCATCAATGAGTCGCTTGCCGATGCCTCCGACTCCATGCTCGAACGTATTCCCGATTCGACGATTGACTCGGTGGCGCAGACGCATATCCGTAGCCGTGCCGTTAACGCGTGGCTGGCCGAGCTGGGCGACGCGGCGCTCGATGCCCTGCGCGAGAAGGCTTCGATGCCGACGTTTATTTCGGATGGTGCTCGCGGCCTGGCGCTCGCTGCCCGTCGCGTGGCCGATGCCGCACCGAGCATGCCGCGTCCGTCGCTCGGTCGTCGCCTTGCCGGCAAGCGCATGAGCCGCCCGGTACCGAGCGTGTCACTCAGCCGCCGCGACCTACGCTTCTTTAACGCCTTCCCGCGTCTGCGCATCAATCGTTACGAGGGCGTCATCCGAGCTACCGACCTCCGCGACCGAGCCCGCGAGCTGTTCCGGCGCTAGCCAGAGCGGAGCCAAGCGCGCCCTTCTCGTTCGCACGTTTCCCGTTCGTTTCGCGTCCGTTGCCGCGCCGTTTCCAAGATTGCGGTGCCGTTTCCATTCGACAACGCAGCGTTTAACAACGCCGTATCTGGTCTACACCAGTTGCCCCTCGGCCGCATGATGGGCGCCGACAACGTTCATGCGACCAAGGGGGAGCGAATGTACGATACGGGATCGACAACGTTTATGCTCATCTGCACCATGCTCGTGTTTTTAATGACACCGGGTCTGGCGTTTTTCTATGGCGGCCTGTCCAGGCGCAAAAATGTCATCAACACCATGCTTATGTGCTTTGGCGCCATTGGCCTGGTTGGTGTGCTGTGGATTGTTCCCGGCTGGTCGCTGGCCTACGGTGGTGACGGTTCTAGCCCGTTTATTGGCGGCTTTGACCAGCTGCTGTGCCTGCCGGTGCTCAACCAGGTGCTGCAGGCGGCCGAGGGCAATGCTGCGGATGGTGCCGTCTACCCTCAGATCATCAACATCGCCTTCCAGATGGCGTTTGCCATGATCACCGCCGCTATCGTTACGGGCAGTCTGGCAGGCCGCGTTAAGTTTGGTGCCATGACGGCCTTCCTGGGCATTTGGCTGCTCGTGGTCTATGCGCCGCTCGCCCACATGGTTTGGGGCGGCGATGGTTCCTTTATCGGCGACATCATCGGCGCGCTCGACTTTGCCGGCGGCGACGTGGTGCACATTTCGTCCGGTCTTACCGGCCTGGTCCTCTGCTTAATGCTCGGCCGTCGTCGCGGCTTTGGCATGGTGAGCTACCGTCCGCATAACGTACCGTTTGTGGCGCTGGGCGCCGGCCTACTTTGGTTTGGCTGGTTTGGCTTTAACGGCGGCAGCGAGTTTAAGGCCGACGCCGTGGCGGCGCTCGCCATCCTCAACACCGTGACGGCCAGCGCGGCAGGTATGGTCTCGTGGCTTGCCGTCGAGCGCGTGCACACTGGTCGTCCCACGCTGGTGGGTGCCAGCACCGGTCTGGTCGCGGGCCTCGTGGTGGTCACGCCGGGCGCGGGCTTTGTCGGGCCGTGGGCGGCGCTGGTCATGGGCCTGATCGTATCGCCCGTCTGCTACCTGGCCATCAGCCATCTTAAGACCAAGTTCGGCTACGACGATGCGCTCGACGCGTTCGGTTGCCACGGCATCGGCGGCATCTTGGGCGGCGTGCTCACGGGTCTGTTTTGTGTGCCGGAGCTCTCGTGGACCGGTAAGGGCGGCCTGTTCTACACGGGCGACGTGTCGCTGCTCATCTCGCAGATCCTGGGCATTGTGGTGACGGTCGCTATTGTGCTGGTGCTCGACTTGGTGATTGTCGCGGTGGTCAAGGCACTGTTCCGCGGCAGCCTGCGCGTGGACGAGGCCGACGAGGCCCTGGGTCTGGATGCGAGTCAGCACGGCGAGAGCGCATATCCATCGTTTGGCGGCTTGGATTAACAAGGGGAGTGATTTGGTATGAAGAAAATTACGGCTATCGTGCGCCAGGAAAAGCTTGAGGTTCTCAAAGATGCGCTGTTTGCTGCTGATGTTCGCGGCATGACTATCAACCAGGTGCAGGGCTGCGGCGCACAGCATGGCTGGAAGGAATACGTGCGCGGCAACGAACTGCTCGTCAATACCATCCCCAAGGTACAGTTCACCCTCATCTGCGCTGATGAGCACGTTGACGGAATTGTCGACATCATCTGCAATGCCGCCCGCACCGGTGCCGTCGGCGACGGCAAGATTTGGGTCGAGCCGGTCGAAGAAGTCATCCGCATTCGCACCGGCGAACACGGCCCGGCCGCGGTGTAGAATCGACCGTCTGCCATCCGCAACGTTAAAATGCTGCAATGAGGCACAAGACTTGCGTTGCGGATGGGCGGATTATGGGTCGCAATAAATATCCCGAGGAGACGGTCGCGAAGATTCTCGACGCGGCACTGGAGCTATTCTGCGCACAGGGTTATGAGGGGACGAGTATTCAAGATATCGTTGACCGTCTCGACGGCATGACCAAGGGCGCTGTCTATCATCACTTCAAGAGCAAAGAAGAGATTTTCAACGCCGCGTTTGATCGGGCGATGACTCCGATTGTTGAGCACCGCCGCTCGATGCTTGGCGTCGGTAATATGACCGGAGCCCAAAAGCTCAAGCGACTGTACGCTCCCGAGTCCGTTGTTCCACAAATTGAGCTATGGGCACGTATGCGTCCTGCAGCAGATCCGGTAAAAAGCTCGCGCCTACTGGCGATGCAGTACCAGGGCTCATTTGACGAGTCGGCCGATGGCTGTCTCTTGCCAGTGATCGAGGAGGGCATCGCCGACGGCTCCATTGCGTGCGAATGCCCGCGCGAAGCGGCGGAGGCCGTATCGTTGTTGGCGAATCTTTGGCTGCTGCCATTGTTCCGTCCGCTCGAGCCCAAGGAGCGAATGCTCGCTCGCGCACAATGTTTGGCGCAGATGGCTGCCGCGGTGGGGCTCGATTTGGGTAATGAAGTGCTTCAGACAACGGCGCAGATTTGGGACGTATGGGACCGCGCCGGGTGGTAATATAGATACCAACGGTATGTAATTGATTTGTGAGGGTAGCCACGGCTGCCCTTTTCAAGTCATTAAATACATACTAGTGGTATGTATAGGGGGTGGGCTTATGGCTGGGCTGAGAGACGTCGGCGTCTCGTTGAAATCAAAAACAGTGCGGTCAATCAGGCTCGCGGAACTTCTGGTTGCGCAGCTGTGCACGTATTCGATGCTGTCGGCGCTGTGCTTTGCGTATCCACTTTACTTGTTCGATTGCAGTGGATCGTCAACGTTATATGGCGCCGTCGTGGCGACGGCGTTCATACCCGGCGTACTCGCAACTCCGGCTGGTGGGATCTTAGCGGATCGGGGAAGACACCGCGAGGTCCTCGTGTCCCTCGGCATTGCTCTGATGACTGCATCACTGCTGTCTGTCCCCATGAAGCGCTCGTTGCCTCTTGCGGTCGTCGTAGTAGCGATACTTTGTGTTCAATATGGTGTTCAATCGCTGCTAAAGCCAATGCTCCAAATTGAGACGGTGCGTATGGCGGGTGAAGAGAAGGTTGAGCGGGCCACTGCATTGGTTTCGCAGATGACCATGGTGAGCAATATCTTGGGTCCTGTGGTCGGGACGGCAGTCTATGGGTGCTTTGGCATCGATGCTCTTTGCACAACCGCGTCGGTGGCGTTTGCGATTTCAGCTCTCTTGTTTGGGGTCGCACTCAAGCAAAACGCCTCATCTGAAACGATGAGAGACGGCGCGACTCGCACGACATGCCGAAACGATTTTCGGGAGTCGATTCGGTATCTGTTGCAAAATGCATCATTGGTCGCTGTGATTTTGCTTGCGGCAGTTTTGAACCTTGCGTTGGTTGGGCTAACGATTGGCGCTCCCATTATTGTTACAAAGCATCTCGGCATGCAATCGTCCTGCGTTGGGATAGTTGAGGTTGCTCTGGGCCTGGGTGGTCTTACCGGCAGTGGCTTGGTCGGCATTTGGCCGCATCGTTTTTCTTTCAATGGCATATGCCGATATGTTGCGATGATCTGTTTTGGAGTCGCGCCGATTATTGTTACGCTGCTGTTCGGCGTAGATGTATGCGTGTTCACCGTGTTTGCGGTTGGTTCGGCATGGGTCATGGTGTGGGCGAGCATTACGTCGGTTGAAATCATCGCGTTTGTTCAGCGGGTAGCGTCGACTGAGCTCTGCGGAAAAGTGCTTTCGGTCGTTTACATGGTCCTTTCCTGCGCAACGCCTATCGGCCAATTGACGTACGGGGTTGCATATGATCGATGGACACCGGCGATTGTATTCGCAGCCATGTTGGCGGTGCTGACGTTGACGACGGCTCTGTTTTATCGGCTGAAAAATCGATTGCGGCGATTGTCTTAACGCGCTGGGGCACCGTGAATTTGTGAAGGCGGTGGTACGCCGCGCCGGGACGGCATTGTTTGGACATGCCTCTCCTTCGTCTACAATATCGTGCAGACGAAGGAGAGGCATGCCCATGATCAAGATGTTTGCGAGTGACTTAGACGGAACGCTGCTGAACGCCCTGCACGAGGCGGATGGGACCATCCGCCGCGCCATTCGCGAGCTGACTGAGGCTGGCCTGCACGTGGTTCCCGCGACTGGACGCTCGACGTTGCCGATCGGCGAGCATGGCTTTACGGGCTTGGCGCTTGACGCCTGCTGCTCCAATGGATCCATCGTGCGCGACAGCCATGGCGAGGTGCTCAAGACTTGGACCATCGACCCGCAGGTCACTGAGGAACTGCTCAAGGCGTTCCCGGACATTTGCTTTGATTGCTCCACGCCCGATGGCATGTTTTCGAGCGGTTCGTTCGAGATGCATCAGGCGGGCTTTAAAAAGGACAGCCCCATCAAGCGTATTGTGATGCGCGGCATGCGTGCGCGCGGCGGGTATCACGAGGAACAGTATTTCGACCAGTCGATCGGCGATATCTTGCGTCACGATGTATGCAAGATCAATTGTCGCGTGACCTCGCCCGAGCTGGAGCGTGACCTTAAGTCGTATCTTGCCGAGCGATCGGACCGCGTGGTCAACGCGCCGTTCGATCCGGTGATGTTCGAGATCACGGACGTGGCGTGTAACAAGGGCGAGAGTGTGGCCTGGCTGGCGGGCTACTACGGCATTGCCGAGGACGAGGTCGCGGTTTATGGCGACGGCGGAAATGACATCGCCATGCTCAAGCGTTTCCGCCACAGCTACGCGACCAAAAACGCTAGCGATACAGCTAAGGCTGCCGCGAGCGCAACTATTGGCAGCTGCATGGTCCACGCCGTCCCCAAACACATGTTCGCCACCATGCGCAAGCAAAACTCCCGCACCGTCATCGAATAATGTGACAAAGGGACAGCCCCTTTGTCACAGGGGCCTGTGTGCTTGGAATACGAACATATATTCGTATATATAACTAGGCTCTGGTAGAATCGGTATCGTTGACGGCAGTTCCATGTGCCGGGCAGCGCCCTCCATTTGATGGGAGGTGATGCCCATGACCGATTTGATTGATTTCGTGAGACTTCTGACCGCCGTGGTCTCGTTCTTCACGGCGCTTGTCGGCCTTTCCGAGGCACTCAAGCAGCGTTCGAAGCGCAACAGAAGGGGTCGCCGCCGCTAAGGCGTTGACCCCCTAATGCAAACAACGGCGCTGCCCAGCCAGCTACAACTTGGGCTGCCGTCGACACTATTCTACCCACGAATGACATTTTGGACAATCGGTAATGCCGCTCCAAAAGCCAGGCGGGTTGTGACAAAGGGACTGCCCCCTCGTCACATTCCAAATATTGCCTTTACGTGTTGGTACACACGGTGTGCAATAATACTCGCACTGTGCAATAGCGCACAGGCTGAGTAACAAGGAGGACGCTTGTCCCAGCTCGAGAAATGCGATCGCCGGTCCCTTCGCTCGCAGCGTGCCCTTCGCCAGGCACTTGCCAGCGAGCTTGCCGAAAGCGGCGACCTTTCGCGCATTAATGTCGCGTCGCTCACCGAGCGCGCTGGCCTTACGCGCCGCACGTTCTATTCGCACTACCGCGATATCCCCGACTTTATCAATCAAATCGAGGACGGCTTGCTGGCCGAGATCCGTGAGCGCATTGAGCTCATCACCGCAGCTCAGCTGCCCGATCTCTATCACAATATCGACGAGCTCGAGCCGGCGCCCGGTTCGGTTGAGCTGCTGCGTTATCTTGCGGCCAACCGCGACTTAATCGGTGCGCTGCTGGGTCCGGGCGGCGACCAGGCCTTCATTAAAAGGATCATCGACACCGCGCGTGAGGCTGTGGTGCCGCGTGCGAAGACGGGCATTTTGGGCCTGGCGCTGGGCACGTTCTTTGACTACTACGTCACCTACGTCGTGAGCGCCGAGGTTGGCATGATTCAGCGCTGGTTTGAGCGTGGGCTCACCGAATCGCCCGAGGCCATGGCGCGCATTATGACGGTGCTCGCTTTTGTGCGCCCTGGCGACCTGTATGGCCAACCCATCGATATCAACGTGCCGGAATACGGCATGAAGTTATTGAATTTGCAGCTCGAGGACGCGGCCGACACCGCCGCAACCGTCGAGTCCAACAACTAAGAGGAGAGACAATGAGCAAACTCGTCGAGGGCGTCAAGGACCGCATGGTCGCCGCCGCACGCGAGGCCGCGCCCGCCGTGGTGGACGCCGCACAGAAGGCTGCGACCGCTGCTGCCGAGAAAGTCGCCGAGGCAGTTGCCGATGCCAAGAACGCGGCAGGGGAGACGTCCGCCGCTAGCGAGCTCGCCGCCGAGCCCGTAACCGCCGCCCACGCCCCCGAAGGCGCGATCTTCAACCCCGAGAACGCCCGCGGCAACCTGCACCTGGGCATCGACGTGGGCTCCACCACCGTCAAGCTCGCCGTGCTCAATGACGACAACCAAATTGTCTACGCCAAGTACCAGCGCCATCACACCGATGTCCGTGCCTGCGCCCGCGACCTGTTCGAGGGTGCTGCGACCGTGCTGCCGACGGCCCAGATGACCTGCGCCATTACCGGCTCGGGCGGCCTGCTGCTGTCCCAGTGGCTCGACCTGGAGTTTGTCCAGGAGGTCATCGCCAGCAAGCGTGCCGTCGAGACCCTCATTCCGGCCACCGATGTCGCCATCGAGCTGGGCGGCGAGGACGCCAAGATCATCTACTTTGACAACGGCATCGAGCAGCGCATGAACGGCACCTGCGCCGGCGGTACGGGCGCGTTCATCGACCAGATGGCAACCCTGCTGCACACCGACGCGAGCGGCCTCAACGAGCTCGCGGCCAACGCGACCACCATCTATCCCATCGCCAGTCGCTGCGGCGTATTTGCCAAGACCGACGTGCAACCGCTGCTCAACGAGGGTGCCCGTCCCGAGGATGTGGCCGCCTCCATCTTCCAGGCCGTCGTGACCCAGACCATCTCGGGTCTGGCGTGCGGTCGCCCCATCCGCGGCAACGTCGCCTTCCTTGGCGGCCCGCTGCAGTACCTCTCCGAGCTGCGCCACCGCTTCTACCTCACGCTCAACCTGGACGAGGAGCACCGCATTGTGCCCCAAAACGCCCACCTGTTTGTGGCAAGCGGCGCCGCCATGGCGCACGAGTCCAACAAGCTCAGCACGTTCCCGCAGCTCATTGAGGCCATCGATGCCCTGGGTGACACACAGGGTGCCGAGGTCGAGCGCCTGGACCCGCTCTTTGCCACCGACGAGGACTTTGCCGAGTTCAAGACCCGCCACGACACCGAGGTCGTCCCCAAGGGCAAGCTCGACGGCTACACCGGCCGCGTGTTCATCGGCATCGACGCCGGCTCCACCACCATGAAGGCCGCGCTCGTGGGCGAGGACGGTCAGCTGCTGCACACTTGGTATGGCAACAACAACGGTGACATCCTGGGCACGGCCAAGGTCATCATGGCCGATTTCTACAACCATATCCCCGCGGGCTGCACCATCGGCCACGTGACCACCACGGGCTATGGCGAGGCGCTGCTCATCGAGGCCCTCAAGGCCGACTCCGGCGAGATCGAGACCGTTGCGCACCTGCGCGGAGCCAAGGCGTTCCTGCCCGGCGTCGAGTTCATTCTGGACATTGGCGGCCAGGACATGAAATGCCTGCGCGTCAAGGACGGCGTCATCGAGCACATCATGCTCAACGAGGCCTGCTCGTCGGGTTGCGGTAGCTTTATCGAGAGCTTCGCCGTCTCTATGAACATGGACGTGCGCGCGTTCGCCAACGCTGCCATCCATGCCAAGGCCCCGGTCGACCTGGGCAGCCGCTGCACGGTCTTTATGAACTCGCGCGTCAAGCAGGCGCAAAAGGAAGGCGCCACGGTGGGCGACATTGCGGCCGGCCTGTCCTATTCCGTTATCAAGAACGCCCTGTTCAAGGTCATTAAGCTGCGCGACCCCAAGGAGATCGGCAGCCAGGTGATCGTCCAGGGCGGCACCTTTATGTCCGATGCCACGCTGCGCGCGTTTGAGCAGCTCACCGGCGTTCATGCCGTGCGTCCCGACATCGCCGGCTGCATGGGCGCCTACGGTGCGGCCCTGCTCGCCCGCGATCGCGCCGGCGCCGACGGCACCTCGACCATCCTTTCGGCCGAGGACATTGCGCACCTCACCGTGACGCAAAAGCATGTCCGCTGCGGCCGTTGCTCCAACAACTGCCAGCTCACCGTTAACGACTTTGGCGGCGGCAGGCGCTTTATCACCGGCAACCGCTGCGAGAAGGGCGCCGGCCACAAAAAGCAAAAGACTGAGGCCCCCAACCTTTTCAAAAAGAAAAACGAGCTGCTCTTTAACCGCGAGGTGCTGAGTCCCGACGAGGCCCCGCGCGGCACCGTGGGTATCCCGCGCGCGCTCAACATGTACGAGAACTACCCCTTCTGGCACGCGTTCTTTACGCGCTTGGGCTTTAGCGTGCAGCTGTCTGACCAGTCGAGCAAAAAGACCTACCAGGCGGGCATCGAGTCCATGCCGTCCGAAAGCGTGTGCTATCCGGCTAAGATGAGCCACGGCCATGTGATGAACCTTATCGACCGCGATGTCGACTTCATTTGGATGCCGTGCGTGCGTTGGGAGCGCAAGGAGGATCCGACCGCCGGTAACTGCTACAACTGCCCCATCGTCATGAGCTACCCCACGGCGCTGGCGCTCAATATTGACGAGATTCGCGAGCAGAACATCGAGTTCCTGTACCCGTTTGTGCCGTATCATGACAAGACCGAGCTCAAGCGCCGCCTGTACCAGGTGCTCGCCGTCGACCGTGTGGCCGATGCGCAAGCCGGTCGCGGCTGCGTGCGTGGACCCAAGATCACGCGCTCCGAGGTCGATGCCGCCGTCAACGCCGCCTTTGAGGCCGATGCGCGTTTCCACGAGGACATCCAGACTATGGGCGAGGAGGCTCTTAAGTGGGTCGAGGACCACGGTGGCCACGGCATTGTGCTCGCCGGCCGCCCCTACCACAACGACCCCGAGATCAACCATGCCCTGCCCGAGCTTATCTCGAGCTTTGGCTTTGCGGTCTTTACCGAGGATTCGCTTGCGCACCTGGTGAAGCCCGAGCGTCCGATTCGCGTCGTCGACCAGTGGATGTACCACAGCCGCCTGTACGCCGTCGCCCGTTTTGTGACGATGCGCAACGACCTGGACCTGATCCAGCTCAACTCCTTCGGCTGCGGCCTCGATGCCCTGACCACCGACCAGGTGCAGGAGATCCTGGAGGCCAGTGGCAAGATCTACACCGTGCTCAAGATCGACGAGGTGTCCAACCTGGGTGCTGCGCGCATCCGAATCCGCTCGCTCATGGCGGCGCTCAAGGACCAGGAGGCCGAGCGCTTGGCCGAGGCCACGGCCGCGGGCGAGGTCTTTGAGCAGGGCGATGCCGCGCCGGTGGCGCCCTCCACGGATGCCCCCGCGTTCGCGAGCCGCAAGTACACGTTCGAGGCACAGCGTGAGAGCGCCACGACCGCATGGCCCAAGGTGCCCTTTACCGAGCAGATGCGCGATGAGGGCTACACCATCCTGTGTCCGCAGATGGCGCCGATCCACTTTGACCTGGTCAAAGAGGTGTTTCGCGGTGCCGGCTACAACTTGGAGCTGCTGCCCTCGACCGACCACGATGCCGTCGAGGCCGGCCTGCGCTACGTGAACAACGACATCTGCTATCCGTCGATCCTGGTGACCGGCCAGATTATGGAGGCCATTGAGAGCGGTCGGTACGACCTGTCCAAGACGGCCGTGGTTATCAGCCAGACCGGCGGCGGCTGCCGTGCCACCAACTACATCGCACTCATCCGCAAGGCGCTGCGCGAGAGCGGTCACCCCGAGATCCCGGTGATCTCGCTTTCGGCCGTGGCGCTCGGCGAGGACAACCCCGGCTTTAAGATTACGCCGGCGCTGCTTAAGCAGGCCGTGTACGCAGTGCTCTTTGGCGACGTGATGATGCAGATGCTCTATCGCTGCCGCCCGTACGAGGCCACGTCCGGTGCCGCCAACGCGCTCTACGAGGAGTACATGGCACGAGCCCGCAAGCTGGCGCCCAAGTTCAACCGCCACAACTACACCAAGCTGTGCCGCGAGGCCATCCACGCGTTCGACACCATGCCGCTTGTGGGCGAGGGCACCAAGCCGCGCGTGGGCGTGGTCGGCGAGATCTTGGTCAAGTTCCACCCCACGGCTAACAACCATGTGGTCGACGTGATCGAGCGCGAGGGCTGCGAGGCCGTGGTGCCGGGCCTGCTCGACTTCTTCCTGTACTCCATGAGCAATGCCGAGCTGCAGAAGGACGAGCTGGGAAGCTCTGCCACTACGCGCGCGGGCATGCAAGCGCTTATTAAGCTCGTGGACTGGATGCGTACGCCGGTGGAGGAGATGCTCGAGAAGTCCCGCCGCTTTGAGGCGCCCGAGCGCATCGGCACCATGGCCGACAAGGCCCGTACGGTGCTTTCGGTGTGCAACAACATGGGCGAAGGCTGGTTGCTTACGGCCGAGATGCTCGACCTGATTGACCACGGCGCACCCAATATCATCTGCACGCAGCCCTTCGCGTGCCTGCCCAATCACGTGGTGGGCAAGGCCGTAATCAAGGAGTTGCGCCGCCAGCATCCCGAGAGCAACATCGTCGCGGTGGACTACGACCCCGGCGCGTCCGAAGTCAATCAGCTCAACCGCATTAAGCTCATGATCAGCGTGGCTAAGGAGAACATGCGCGCCGGCAAGGGCTTTAAGCTCGAGAAGGTGGCGCCGCTCGCGATGGACGAGGTCACCGGCCAGATGCGTGCCCATGACGGCTGCGTGAGCTGCGGACCTGCCAGCGAGGAGGCCGTGGCATCGGTCGCCAAGCGTCTGGGGCGCGGCATTAAGAAGTAACTGGCCTGCTATGGGCTAGATATGAGGCAAGCGGGTGGTAGCCGGTACGGCTACCACCCGTTTTTGCTGGACATATGTTGCGTAAACGCCTCAACTATCATCCTTTGCGAACTTAGATTTCGGAAGTATGCGGCAAAATCTGAATAGGCCGAGCACACCGGGTATGTTCAATCTCTGTACCTGCGGTTTTATTGGCGAAAAACCGGGGTGTGCTCGAGAGTTCCAGAATTTGCCGCATACTTCCGCAAACGACGTCTCGGTGGCACAAAAAATCGCCCTCGAAACCCTGAGATAATGAACAGGTGTAGCCGTTCGCGGCAAAATACCGTCCGTTTATAGAACCCACCCCCATCGCGCGTCATCCTTACGGTTGAATAAATACACATCTATGGAATTACGTAAGAGAGGACCGTTCCATGAGCTACAAGACCGTTTGTGTTGCCGGTGGCGGCGTGTTGGGAAGCCAGATTGCCTTTCAGGCTGCCTACTGCGGCTTTGATGTGACGATCTGGCTGCGCAGCGAGGGCAGCATCGGCCGCACTCAGCCCAAGATCGATCATGTGCGCGAGGAGTACATCGCGGCAATCGAGGGCATGGCGGATGGCACAGGCGAGTGGTGCGCCGGTATCGCCGATAGTGGCCAGCCCTTCGACAAGGAGGCGGCACTCGCCGCCGTCGAGCGTGCCTACTCCACGCTCAAGCTGGAGCTCGATCTTGCCAAGGCCGTAGCCGACGCCGACCTGGTCATCGAGTCTATGGCTGAGGACACCCAGGCAAAGATTGACTTCTACAAAAAGCTCG
Organism: uncultured Collinsella sp.; assembly: GCA_938011935.1. Classification (GTDB taxonomy): domain Bacteria; phylum Actinomycetota; class Coriobacteriia; order Coriobacteriales; family Coriobacteriaceae; genus Collinsella. Next base: position 25,525 of record CALLSU010000150.1, on the reverse strand, counting down.
CCCCGGTTCTCCCGCAAAAGACCGTCGTCGTGACGAACTCCTCTACGCTGCTGCCGAGCACCTTTGCCAAGTACACCGGCCGCCCCGAGAAGTACTTGTCGCTGCACTTTGCCAATTCCATCTGGAAGAACAACATGACCGAGGTCATGGCGCAGGACCAAACCGACAAGCGCTACTTCGACGAGCTCGTCGACTTCGCCAACGACATTCGCATGCTTGCCCTGCCCGTCAACAAGGAAAAGAACGGCTACCTGCTCAATTCCATGCTGGTGCCATGGCTGCTTTCGGGCCTCGACTTGTATGTCTCGGGCGTGAGCGATCCCAAGAGCATCGACCTCGCATGGACGCGTGGCACCGGCGCCCCCAAGGGTCCGTTCCGCGTATTCGACACGGTTGGTATCCAGACGGCTTACAACATCGTTATGCAGTACCAGAAGGTGCCGGGCCTGGTGAGCCCGTTGCTCAAAAAGATGATGATGCCCTACAACTTTAAGGCCATGGCATCCGTCCTCAAGCAGATGCTCGACGAAGGCAAGCTGGGCGAAAGCTCGGGCGAGGGCTTCTTCAAGTACTAAAAAATGATCCCTGGGGGACGGAGGAAAACGGATCATCGCATTACTGCGTCCCCTGTACGTCTTGCGGCTAACAGCTCCGGCTGCCGCGAGCCTAAGCTAGCCTTAAGGGGCGTTTGTTAAGCTGAGAGTCAAATTGGACAGGGCTGGGCAAACGCCATGGTATATGAGGAAAACGACGGTGGTATTTAAAGACGGTAACGATATGGAATTGAGTGACAAGGACAGCAGGCTGTTTTCGCGTCGAGCGGCTCTTGCGGGTGCGGCGGGCGCGCTGGCACTTGCCGGGACAGGGCTCATGGGCTGCTCGGTCGGCGGGGCCGGTACGGGCGGCGCATCTAGTGCGAGCAACGAGCTCACCGACGGGCAAAAGAAGCTCCACAAGCAGATTGTCGCGGTCTACGACGTCGAGAAGCAAACGGCTATCAAGGAGCGGCTCGATGCCGAGTACGCCGCCGGCGGCTACAGCGAGGCCGCTCCGTTTGTCGCGCAGGACCCCTTTGGCACCGATACCCTGAGCTGCTACGTCCGCTTTGCGACAACGGATTCCGTAACCGTCTCCTATACGGTCGCCGGTCGCAAAAAGACCGGTGACACGCCCAAGGTCGCTACGTTTTCCCGCACGCCCCGCGGCGGCGACACGCCGGCCACGGAGCATGAGTTTAAGGTCATCGGCCTCATTCCCAACCACAAAAACAAGGTGACCCTCACCTGCACGGCGCAAGATGGCGCCAGCCGTACTTCGACGTTCACGGTCAAGACGCCGGCTCTCAAGGGCGAAGAAGAAGAGCGGCTCGCCGTCACGGCGGGGGAGTCCAACACGCCGCTTGCCGATGGCCTCTTTGCCATCCTGGGCACCGACTCATCCAAGCTCGATTTTATGTATCTCTACGACAACGCGGGTCAGATTCGCGGCGAGGTGCCAATCATCGGCTACCGCAGCCATCGCCTGCTGTTTCCGGGCGACGGCAGCATGATCATGAGCGTCTCGACGACCAAGATGGCCCAGATCAACGCCAACGGCCAAGTGGTAAATGTCTGGAGCACGGGCGACTATGAGTTACACCACGACTACGCCTTCGATGACGACGGCAATCTGCTGGTGCTGGCGAGCCATGCCGGCTCCGAAGCCGATTTGGACGTCGATCGCGCGGCGGCCGATAAAGACAAGGGCGAGCGCGTTAATGTCGAGGACCTCGTCATTAAGGTCGACGTAACGACAGGTGACGTCTCTCTCGTCGTGGACCTGGGCGACATATTCCCCGACCTCAAGGCAAGCGCCAAGGTGGCCTCGGACGGTGACCTGGATTGGATTCACATCAACACGATTCAGTGGCTCGGCGGCGGCACCGTTCTGCTCAGCTCGCGCGAGACCTCAACGGTCATCAAGCTCACGGATATCTACGGCACGCCTACGGTCGATTGGCTTATGGGCTCGCCAGAGTTTTGGACCGGCTCGGGCTTTGAGGACATGTTGCTGCAGGCCCAAGGCGATTTTTCGCTCAACGCGGGTCAGCACAGTGTGACCTATCTGCCAAACGACGAGACGACCGCGACTGGTCGCTACCAGGTGCTGCTGTACGACAACAACTTTGGTGCGGCCGAGAGCTATCCCAAGTTCGACTGGGGCCAGCTGGGCTCCGCGGTGGTGACCGACTACAACAAGGGCACGCATTCGTTTGGGCGCATCTTTACAGTGGACGAGACGGCGCGCACCTACGAGCTCGAAGACCAGATCGCCGTGCCGTTTTCGGGCTATGTGAGCAGTGCGCAGCGCGTTGGTGATTCAAATAGCATGCTCGTGGCATCGGGCCAGGCCAAGACCTTTACCGAGTGCGATCGGTACGGTCTGGCCATCACCACCTACGAGATGGAGGCCGAGAAGTACATCTATCGCGTGTACAAGTACGAGCTGTAGGGCCGCGGTTAGGTTTGACCAATGGAGTATGAAAACACGCCGTTCGCCGATGCTCCCTCCGCGAGTGGCAGCCATATGGTTTGATGTTAGATACATATAGTTGTCGCCAGCCTGCTGGCGACGTTCCCCCTGATATCGGAGGTTCCAGGTATGTTTCGTGCTCCGTTAAATAACTGTCGGTTGGGCTAACATGGGTCGCCGTGCTATTTCGATAGCCCTTGCAGTGGTCTGCCTGGCTGTGCTCCTGGGCGCTACAGGGCTGTTTGCTATAAGCCGAGAAACGTCCTATATGCAGGAATGCGCTTCCGAAGGGTTTGCCATTGATGGTTTCTATCGGGATGACAAAACGAGTCGGGAAACCCTGGCTTTTCTTGAGGAGGACAACTGTCGATGGCAGCTGGTCGACCAAGACGGAATCTGCACAGACGGGCAGTTTAAGCGTACGGACGATCCCAATATCCTGGTATTAAAGAAGGAAAACGGCGAAGAATTCGGCACGGTTCACGTTGCATATATATCGCGCCGACGCAATCAAGGGCAGATTTACCTAATTAGAAATACTAAGGTGATCCGATTTTATCTTGTGAGCACCGATCCGGCGTTTACGGTGGAGTCTGGCGATGTCAATCCGGCCAGTTGATTCACGGCAATAAAACGGCGAGCGGGGCGCGGGTGTGAGCTGGACCCCGCTATTTGCTCGTGTCCGTATCGCGTCTGCGCCTCGTCATAACTTGCGTCCGTGCGAGCGCTCATCCCGCGCCGGCATCACTTCACGTCAAACTCCACGCGATCGAGTTCGGGTACGTTGAGGTCGATGAGTTTGCGGGCAACGCGACGGTCGTGCGCCCCGAGTGCCTCGCTTGTCGTCACATGGGCGACAATCTCGCGCTCGACGATGCCCTCCTCGTCGCCTTCGGTAGCCGAGGTCTCGACGGCGACGGTGTAGTCCTTAAAGCCTGGCAGCACCGCCGCAAGCTCGCGCGTGGTTTCGGTGACGCCGTAGCCGTCCTGCACGCCGGCCTGCGCCGAGCCAATAGACCCCGCGGTCATAACGATGCAGGGGATGGCAAAGATCACCGTGCCCACGATGATGTGGCGGCGCACCTTGCGCGATAGCTCGTTGACCTCGGCGTTTTCTTCAGCAGTCACAATACCGTCGCCGTTCAGGTCGCGCTTGAGCGGCACGCGCAAAAGAAGCAGCACGGCTTCGGCGGCCAGTGCGATAAAGACCACGTTGATGCCAAACTCGTAGAGGGCCGAGAGGAACAGCGACCCGCTCGCGATGGCAATGCCGTAACCCGCCGCGCACAGGGGCGGCATGAGCGCGGTCGCGACGGCCACGCCGGCAATGAGCGTCGAAGGCTCCTGGTCGCGCGAGTTACCCAGCCCGCCCGCAAAGCCGCCCGCGAGCGCGACGGCAAGGTCCCATACGGTGGGTGTCGAGTTGTCGATAATGGCGGCCGTGGTGGTGCCAAGGGGCGAGAGCTTAAAATAAAGCGTGGACGTGATCAGGCAAAAGACCATCTGCAACGCGAGGCTGGCAACGGCCTCGACGGTAATCTCGCGGTCGAGCGTGGCAATGCCGTATGCCATGGCAAGCACCGAGCCCATGAGCGGGCAGATAAGCATGGCGCCCACGATGGCAATGTCCGAATCGATATCGAGGCCGATGCTCGCGATGAGCATGGCGATGATGAGGATACACAGGTGAGAGCCGGTCAGGCGCGCCCCGTTTACAAAACGCTTTCGGATCACGTGATAGGGCGCGCGTCCCTCGCGAATGTTGAATGCGCGCTTTAGGAAGCGGCCGGCGTTCTCCATGACCTCGCTATAGGCAGGGCGGATGCCGTGGCGCCGGTGATGGCGCTCGCGCAGTCGCTTGAGCTGCTGGTTATCGAGTTTCATGTTCACCTCGCTCCGCCGCGGGCTATGCATCGCGCCCGCTGCTTCTACTCTACACCGTGGCAGGCGGGGTGGTCATCTTGACGTGAAACTTAGCCGAGTAGGTAAAGGGGGCGCGTCAAATGTGGTTGAAGCCGAGGGTTTCGGCAGATGCAAAAAAAGCGCGGGGCCGGATGGTCTCCGACCCCGCGCTCTGCACGGGTGCGTTGTTATTGGGTTTAGCCCAGCAGGCTCAGGCCAACAGAAACAAACGCCAGGATAACGCCGACGACGGACTCGCCGCCCAGCAGGCCGCTGGCAACGACCAGACCCTGCTCCTGGAAGGCGGCATCCTTGGCAGCCTTATCCTCGTCCGAAAGACCTGCCTCGGCGTCGCGGTGTGCGGCCCACTTGTCGTAGGCGAGCTTGACGCAGGAGCCCAAGAAGGCCGTGAGCGACATGTAGAACGGCAGGTACACGCCCAGGCCGATCATCATGGCCGGAATGCCGAGCCAGTACATGACGATGCCGGCGATAAAGCCGCCTGCGAACCACGGTACGCTCGGGATGCCCGAGACCATGGTGGCGACGACGCTTGCCTGTGCGGCAACGAAGCTCTTGTCGGGGCCGAAGGCGTCCGGACCATAGGCGGTGACGAGCGCGACCATGACAGCGGCAGCGACCAGGGCGCCCACGATGCCGCCGATGGCCTGACCGATCCACTGTGCACGCGGGTTGGTGCCCAGTACGGCTCCGGCCTTAAAGTCGTTCATGACGTCACCCGCAAGGCCGCACGCCACGGCCACGATGCCGGCGATAAAGAACAGCTTGACCTGCGCGAGCTGCGCGAAGGCTGCCACGATAAGCATGACGATGAGGCCAAAGATCTCCATGGGGTCGATGCCCGTCTGGCCGCAGCTCTGCGCGCTCATGATGGTGGTAACAAAGGTGAACAGCGTGACGATGACGGCCGGAACGGGGCCGAGGTCGAGCGCGATGGCAACGATCACGGCAATGGCGGCGGTGCCCAGGCCGATGATGCCGGCGTCGAGCTTAAGCGAGCCCGAGATGAGCGACTGCTCGTCGGTGTCGGTGGAGCTGTCGGCTGCAAGACCGCGGACGATACCGGCGACCTGCGGCAGGATGTCCTTAAGGACGACGGCGACGCCAAAGCCCATCATAAGGCCCATACCTAAGGACTTGACGATACCCTGCGCGGTCACAATATCGAACAGGCCGGCAGCGGTGCCGCCAACGATGATGCCAAAGTTGCCCAGCAGCGCGCCGGCAAACCAGAAGGCGACGGGGGCGAAGCCCACCAAAAAGCCAATGGACAGCAACATGGGCGAGTTGTAGATGGCAAAGGTCACGCCGGGGATATTGAGCGTGCACAGCATGCTGGGCACCACGCCCAGAGCGTCGCGCAGCACGCTGTAGATGCCTGCGATGGCCATGGAGCCAAAGAGCTGCTTGCCGGTCTTGCCGCCGGCCTCGGTGGCGCGCAGGGTCTGAGCTGCGGCGTTGCCGGTGGGGAACTCCAGCGCGGCGTCCACGATAAAGTGACGGTGGATGAGCGCTGTCGCCAGAAGGCCCAAGATGGTGCCGGCGAGCGCCACGATAAACATGTCGAGCCAGCTGATCTGGTCGGCATAGCCCAGCATCCAGGCGCCCGGGATGGTAAACGCCAGGCCGCCGGCGACCATGGCGCCCGCGGACATGATGGTGTGGGTGACGTTGGCCTCGTTGAGGCTGGCGTTGCCCATGAGCTTCAGGAAGAACAGCGAAATGACGGCAGCAAAAATAATCGGCCAGGGGAGGGCGCCCATCTTGAGGGCGGTATAGGCCGAGCTTGCCGTGATGATCACGCAGCCAAGGATGCCGATGACGACGCCGCGCAGCGTGAGTTGACCGCGCATCGAGGTGCGGTTCGAGGGATTGCTCATATAGAACTCCTTTGCGTATATCCGCTTCCCCCGGGAGCGCCGCTACGGATACGGCGCGGGAAGTCGGGTTACCAAGGGCCGCCGCGTGAGCTCGCGCACGACCGCGCACCAGTATAGCCGCAAGCTAGTCATTTTGGGATGACTGGTTTAGGGAGGCGATATACTGCTGGGCAGACGAAAGGAGCGCCGACGATGCTTAATGGGTGCACATACATATTGACGGTCGACGTGGGCAACACGTTCATACGCTTTGGCCTGTTTGCCGAGGATTCGCCCGCGGCGCAGGAATGCCCGCTTGCGACGTGCGAGATCACGACGCCGTCGAGCATCACAGCCGACGAGGCGCGCATGAGGCTCACGCAGGTCATGGGCACGCTGTCAGCCGATGCGGGCATGCCGGGCGTGCTCGTTCCCGCGGCGGCCGTGCTGAGCTGCGTGGTGCCGGCGCTCGAGCGCCCGTGGAAGGCGGCGCTTTCCCGCACTTGCACGGGGCGCGTGCTCACCGTGGGGCCGGGCCTTAAGACCGGTATGCCCGTGCACTACGACGATCCAGTAGAGATCGGTCCCGACCGCATCGCCGACGCCGTGGCGGCCCGTGCCGTCTACGGCTCTCCGTGCATCGTGATCGACCTAGGCACGACGACCAATATCGAGGTCATCGATGCGCGCGGAACCTTTGTCGGCGGCGTCATCGCGCCGGGTCTGGCACTTGGCGCCCGCTCGCTTTCGGCCGCTGCGGCGCGCCTGCCGCAGGTCGAGCCCTCGGCACCCACGCATGTGATCGGTCGCAACACGCGCGAGGCCATGCGCTCGGGCGTGGTCTTGGGCGAGGTGGCCCGTATCGACGGCATGCTCGACATGGTGCTTGCCGAGATGCGCGCGACCAAGGCGGCGGGGGAGGGCAGCGTGCCCATTGTCATCACCGGCGACGATGCCGAGGCGCTCGCGGCGTTGGTCGGCCACAGCCTGACGGTAGACGATGCACTGACGCTACGGGGTCTCGCCGAGCTGTACCGCATCAACCAAAAGCCTCGTCGCGCGTAGGGCGAGGGGCTGGTGGGATAAGCTCCCCTACCTTTCACCTGCTACAATGGGTCAAACTATTGCGATTTCGGAGGTGTCTGCCATGTCGGACGATCTTCATCAAACCGCGTCGGGCAAGCGCCGCGACGTTATTAGCTGGGATGAGTTCTTTATGAGCGTGGCCATCGCCGCGCAGCGCCGCAGTAAGGACCCCAACACGCAGGTGGGCGCGTGCATCGCCAACACCAACCACCGCATCCTTTCGGTGGGCTACAACGGTACGCCCTCGGCGCTCAACGACGACTTTTTCCCGTGGGGCACGAGCGACGACCCGTTGCAGGATAAGCACAACTACGTGGTGCATGCCGAGGCCAACGCCGTGCTCAACTACCGCGGCTCGCTCAAAGACCTTGAGGGTTCCACAGTCTACGTCACGCTGTTCCCGTGCCACGACTGCGCCAAGATCCTGGCGCAGGTGGGCGTGGGCGAGGTCGTCTACCTGGACAACAAGTATGCCGATACCGACGACGGCCGTATCAGCCGCCGCATTCTCGACTCCTGCGGCATCAGCTACCGCCAGGTTATCGTCGATGTCCAGATTGGTACCGGGGAGCAGACTCGGCAGTAGCGCGTGCCAACGCCAGCTGGCGGCAAAACAGCCAAAAGAGACCCGTCCCAAATTGACTGCTCGTGAAAGTCGTGTCCGCGCGCATGGACGGCTCGTGAGCGGGTACACGGCTGTAGTAACATAGCTCTGTCTGCGGGCGCGCCCGCGTTATTGTGAGAAAGGAGCCCCTGTGGCTGTTAACGAAGAGCTGCTTAAGAAGGTTCTTGAGGAGATCCGCCCCAACCTGCAGGCCGACGGCGGCGATATGGAGTATGTGGGTGTCGACGACGAGGGTGTTGTCAAGCTGGAACTGCAGGGCGCCTGCGCCGGCTGCCCCATGAGCTCGCTGACCCTGTCTATGGGCATCGAGCGCATCCTGAAGGAGCACGTGCCTGGCGTTACCCGCGTTGAGCAGGTCAATGCTTCCGGCGAGGCCGAGGACCTGTACGACGAGTACGCGCCGTTCTAAGATGCGAAAGCTGCGGGCGATGTGCTCCGCATAGACGTCACGCCCAAATATGCGGCTGCGAGCGAAAGGCCCGCGGCCGCATTTGTATGTAGGGAGCAGGGGGACCGATATGCTCAACGACCTCTACCATATGCTTGATCCCGTCGCCATTTCGGCGGGGCCCATCACCATCTACTGGTACGGCTTGGCCTATGTGGTCGGAGCTCTGCTCACGGCGGTCGTCATGTATCGCACGCAGCGTCGCTGGGGTTTCGACATTACGGTCGACGACCTGACGAGCGTCGTGGTCGGTGTGGTCTTTGGCCTTATCATCGGCGCCCGCCTGTTCTACGTCATCTTTTACGGCGACGGCTACTACTGGGCACATCCGCTCGAGATCTTTGCCACCAACGAGGGAGGCATGAGCTTCCACGGTGGCCTGGTGGGCGGCATCTTGGGCGGCATCATCGTGTGCCGCATGTACAAGCTCGACGCCTGGACTTTGGCAGACCTCGCGGTCATCGGTGCTCCGCTGGCCCTGTGCCTGGGGCGCTGCGCCAACTTTGTCAACGGCGAGCTGTGGGGCAAGCCGACCGATCTGCCCTGGGGCGTGATCTTTGGCGGCACCGCGGGCGATATACCGCGTCATCCTTCTCAGCTCTATGAGGCATTCCTAGAGGGCGTCGTGCTCTTCTGTATTTTGCAGGTGCTCAGCCGCAAAAAGCCGCTGCTGCCCCAGGGTACGTTTATGGGCGTGTTCGTGATGGGGTACGGCATCGTCCGCTTTCTCGTTGAGTTCGTGCGCGTGCCCGATGCCCAGTTGGGTTATCTGCTGGGCGGCGTCATCACCATGGGTCAGCTACTGAGCCTGCCGCTCGTGATCGCCGGTCTGGCGCTCATCATCTTCGCCCGTCGCCGCAACCAGCCCCAGCGCATCTACCTCGACGCCTAACCACCAAAACCACCACAAAGGGGACAGGCACCTTTGTGGTGGTCTTGCCGAGTTTGATAGGTTTCTAGAAAGGCTTTCGGACTGTGAAGGATTCCGACCTCTCCACAACGGCTGCGCGCGACGCTGCCCGCATCGTCTGGTTTAAGCGCTACCCCGCCAAGCAGACGCTCATCGCATTTTTGCTCGCGCTGTTGGCGACCACGGCGTTTTCCATCGATCCCGCCCCGGTGTCGAGCAACGCAGTCTTGGCAATTGACCCCAAAGCCTCGGGCATGCTGTACGTGTGCTACGAGGTGCTCCTCTCGTTTGCCGGCCATACCGACGCGGTCATGCTGCTTGCGCTTGCCTGCCTGCTCACGCTGCCGTTTCGCTACGTATTCTTTGGCCGCGGCGACGCCTGGCGTCCCTCGGTGATCCTTCCGTCGCTGTTCTTTGCCGTCTGCATGGTGTTTGGCCGCAGCTACGACCTCACCGATTCGGCCGAGATCGTGCTCGGCGACAAGGCCCGCATTATCTGTGCCTGGATAGGCGGTGCGGGCTGGATGCTCTTGGCGGTCGTTGCCTTCTATCTGGCTTTTGAGTGTCTAGATTGGCTGAGCTCTCGGCGCATTCCGTTTTCCGAAGCGCACTTTGGCCGCGTATGGCGTGTGGCTCACGCCGTGCTCTCGGTCCATCCCTTTGCCGGGCCCTTCCTGGTGCTTATGATCGCCTGGGCGCCCACGCTCATCGCTTCGCTGCCCGGCCTTTTTATGGGAGATACGGGTGCGCAGATTCGCCAGTGGTTCAACTACCCCAACGGCACGAGTGACTACCTGCGCCTGCTCAATCCCAATGTGTTGCTCAACGGACATCACCCCGTGGTGCACACGGCTATCATCGGTTCGTGCGTCCAGCTGGGGCTTTCACTGTTCAACAGCGCCAACGCAGGTCTTGCCATCTACACCTGCGCTCAGTTCGTCATTACGGCCGCCTGCATGGCCTATTCCATCTCGTCGCTGCGCAAGCTGGGCGTGAGCCTGCCGGTCCGCGGCGTGATCTTGCTGTTCTTTGTGTTTATGCCCATGTTCTCCAACTATGCGGCTCTGCTTACCAAAGATGTGCTGTTTGCCGACGCGTTTTTGGTGCTGTTGGTGCAGACCGTGAAGCTCGTGGCCTGCGGCCTGCCCCGTCGCGATGCCAATGCCGAGCGTGCGGGCGAACAGAGGCCCGTGCTCTTTGCGCGCCATGACTGGCTGCTGCTTGCCCTGGGCGCCATGGGTTCCACGTTTCTGCGTAACGGCGGCCTGGTGTTTCCCCTGGCGGCATGCGTAATCGCGGCGGCGTTTTGCGCATGGGACGCGCATGTGGCTCATCGTGCAGCCAAGCAGGCTGGTGCTGCGCCTTCGGGCGCCATCCCGCGTTTCCGCTGGGTCGGCGTCCTCGTGGTGCTTGCGCTCTGCCTTGCCTCCAACATGTACTTCACCAAGGTCTTTATGCCGGCGCACGACATCACGCCTGGTTCCAAGCGCGAAATCCTCTCGATTCCGTTCCAGCAGACGGCTCGTTTCGTCCAAAAGCACGACGGCCTCAACTCGGGCGTCAACCCCACGGTTAAGGAGGACGGCACCATCGTGGAGGCTCCTTGCGACGGCTTGGTGACCGACGAAGAGCGTGCCGTGATCGACCGCGTGCTCAAGTATGAGAATCTGGGCCGCCGTTACAACCCGGATAAGTCGGACGCCGTCAAAAATTGCTTTAACGAGTACGCCTCGCAGGAGGACATCAAGGCCTATTTTGAGGTGTGGGCCCAGATGTTCAAAAAGGATCCCGGGTGCTATATCTCGGCGCTCATCAATAACTACTACGGCTACTTTTATCCGAGTGCCTGCGATGCATGGGTCTACAGCACGGCGCGCAGTGCCGAGATCATGGCAAAGCCCGATAACCTCAAGTACTTTGACTTCCATCCGGTCGATAGCAAGGTTGTGCGCTGGTGCGACCACCTGATCAACCTGTACCGCGTGGCGGTGCAGCGCATCCCGTTTATCTCGCTCACCATGAGCTCGGCCACCTATGTGTGGATCATGATCGCCGTGGTGGTCTATTTGCTACGTCGTCATTCGTGGCGCGGGCTGGCCATTTGGGTGCCGCTGCTGGGCGTGCTCGCCGTGTGCCTGATCGGTCCATGCAACGGCTCGACCTACATGCGCTACCTGTATCCGGTCATCGCCTGCATGCCCTTTGCCATCGGCGCTACCATCACCCGCAGCGATCTCCTCTGGTCCTAATTTGGTGCAAAGGGGACAGGTTACTTTGCACTAAGGGGCTGCATCATCACGACGCCTTCATTTTGGGGTTTATCTTGCAGGCCAGTAGGTATATCATAACGACGTTTGTTTATATTGCCCGAGCATCTGCGCTGGGCTTTAGGTCGAAACCGATAGGAGACACGTATGTCCGGACACTCTAAGTGGGCCACAACCAAGCATCGTAAGGGCGCGCAGGACGCCAAGCGTTCCGCCCTCTTCTCCAAGCTGAGCCGCAACATCACCGTTGCTGCCCGTCTCGGCGGCGACCCGCTGCCCGAGAACAACGCCAGCCTCGCCGCTGCCGTTGCTAAGGCCAAGGCTCAGTCCATGCCCAAGGACAAGATCAAGTCCGCTATCGACAAGGCCTTCGGTTCGGGTGCCGATGCCGCCGTCTACGAGAACATCGTGTACGAGGGCTACGGTCCCGCCGGTGTCGCCGTCTACGTTGACTGCCTGACCGACAACCGCAACCGCACCGCCGCTGATGTCCGTTCCGCCTTCTCCCACGCTGGTGGTAACCTGGGCACCTCCGGCTCCGTCGCCTTCCAGTTTGAGCGCAAGGGCCAGATCGTCGTCGCCAAGGAGATCCTGGACGAGAACGCCAAGAAGGAGACCATGATCGCCAACGGTCCTGCCGGTGACGAGGATGAGTTCATGATGGCCATCGCCGAGGCCGGTGGCGAGGACTACGAGGACGCCGGCGAGGAGTGGATCGTCTGGACCGCTGCTAACGACGTCATGGCTGTCTCCAAGGCGCTCGAGGAGCAGGGCGTCCAGGTCAAGGGCTCCGAGACCACCATGGTCCCGACTACCCCGACCGAGGTCTCCGGTACCGACGCCAAGAAGGTCCAGCGACTCATCGACCGTCTCGAGGAGCTCGACGACGTCCAGGACGTCTACAGCACCATGGACATGACCGACGAGGTCATCGCTGCCCTCGAGGAGGAGTAGCGCCCACACGGGTTAAGCCGTGCATATCTGGGCATAATGAAGCGAGCATGCAAGCCTCGTGGAATAGATGAGCCGGATCCGCGTGCGTATGGCACCGGACCCGGCTCTTTTATAATGATGCGAACCGTTTTGCATTCTGTGGACCGAAACCTGAAGGGAGCGCGCGTGCGCGTACTCAAACGAGCCCTAGCGATCGTGTATCTTGCCGCCGCCATCGTGGCGCTGGGTACGCTTGTCTGCCAGTTCTGGGGACCGTATACGTATCGCTTTATGCTGCTGTTGCGTGACACCATGCCTCGCGTCGTCGTTACGGTGTGCGCCGCTATCGTGGCGCTTGGCGTGCTCATCGTTTTTTTCCGCCTGATGTTCGCGCGTCGCGAGCCGTCCTGCGTGCATCCGGCGGGGGAGCGCAATATCGAGGTTACGCTCGCAGCGCTTTCCTCGTGCGCCCGTGCCGCGGCGGAGTGCGATGATCGCGTGATGGTTGAGCATATCGAGGCACGCGTTCAAGGCCCCGACGAGTCCCGCGTTCGTTTTAAGGTCGAGGCCATCGCGCTCGATGATAAGGACGTTGCCGCTCTTGCCACCTCGATGCAGCAGCGCATCGAGAAGGCCTGCGACACCATGCTCGGCACGCCGGGCACGACCGCGCGCGTCCGTTTTTTGCCGTCCAAGACTACCGTCCAGACCGTGGAGGTTTCCGGTGAGTGATACCAACCAAGACAAGACCGCCCGCACGCCGCGCCTGACGATCGACCAGAACGCTACGCCAGCAGGCGAGTCCGCCGACACCAAGCCCGAGGCCGGCGAGCAGCACGACAGCGCCGTCAACGACTTTGACGAGGCCATGGGTCTCATCAAAGGTACGGGCGCTGCTATCTGGAGCTACGCCGTGCGCCACCCCAACACTACGCTCGGCGCCGTGGCTGGCTTTATCCTCGCCGTGTTGGTACTTACGTTGGGCCTGTGGGACACGCTCGTCATCGCATTCTTTGTGCTGATTGGCGCCGTGATCGGCCAGATTCGCGACGGCGAGAACGGTATCGTCAACTTCTTCGGCCGTCTGTTTAACGGCCGCTAATATGTATTCGACTGTCGCATCTGCGGCAGGCATAAGGAGGAACCATGGCTTTTAACACGAAGGTCGATGTGGCCGATACCGAGCTCGAGGCGAATGAGGCCGTCGCCGCCGAGGCGGAGGACGTAACGCTCGAGGACGAGGCGCTCGTCGAGGCCGAGTCCGATGCGGACGAGGATAACGAGGAGATGGATGAGGAGGCGGACGAGTCCGAGGACTCGCTGACCTATTCCAACGGCGTGATCGAGAAAATCGTCGCCATGGCCACCCGCGAGGTGCCGCACGTCCTGGGCATGAAGGGCAACCTCATGCACTTTGTGCAGGAGCAGTTTGGTGCCGAGAACCTGACCAAGGGCGTGACGGTTGAGGTCACCGATGACAACCGCGTGGTCGTCAACATCTCGGTCATCATCGAGTACGGCGCCTATGCGCCTGCGATCTTTGACGACGTTAAGGCGCGCGTCACCGAGCGTCTGGCCGCGATGACCGGCCTTGAGGTGGCAGGCGTCAACCTGCGCATCGAGGATGTCATCACCCCCGAGGAGTACGAGCACCGCACCAGCCAGCACGAGTAACCTACCAAAAAGGGATGTTTATTTTGGCAGGTTTTACCTGCGAAAACGCTAAACGGTCGACCGCGCAAGCAAAAGTGCGGTCGACCGTTTTCTATATGCCCCCGATGCAGGCATACCGCTCGTCTAACTAAGGGTTGCAATCTTCGCGTTCCGCGTTACCCTAATGGGCGCATTGTTTCCAAATTGTTAACGAGGGGTTGCCGTAATGGCCGACGAACACGAGACCGAAAGCAAGGCATGGGCGATTGAAGCCGCTGCGGCAGAGGCGGCGTCGCGTGCCGCCGAGGAGATGCATCGTCCTCCGGTGGTGCCGATGGAGCGCGTTGTCGGTCGCGAGGATATCGAACGTGGCGAGCGCGCCGGCCGCAAGCGCAGCCAGGAGCCAGGCTTTCCGCGCTTTTTTGCCGAGCTCAATCTGGGCCTGATCCTCACGGCGTTCGCCATTGTGGCCTTTAAAACCCCCAATCACTTTGCCTTCGGCGGCACCTCGGGCGTGTCGGTCATTCTTTCCACGCTGTTCCCGACTCTGCCCGTCGGCGTCTTTATGTGGATTATCAACGCGGTCCTGGTCATCCTGGGTTTTATCTTTTTGGAGCGCAAGGCAATCCTTTGGAGCGTCTTTGCCTCGTTTGCGCTTTCGGCCTACGTCTCGCTGTTTGAGCTCTTCATTCCGTCGGATGTTTCGATGACGGGCGATATGTGGCTCGACCTGTGTTTTGCCGTCATCTTGCCGGCGCTGGGCAGTGCCATTGTCTTTGACATTGGCGCCTCGACGGGCGGCACCGACATCCTTGCCATGATTCTCAAACGCCGCACGACGCTCGAGATCGGCCGTGCCCTGTTGCTGGTCGATATCGGCATCGTGACCATCGCGGCTTTCCTGTATGGCCCGCGCGTCGGTCTGTACTGCGTGCTCGGCCTGTTTGCCAAGACGCTTGTGGTCGACAAGGCTATCGAGAGCATTCACCTGCGTAAGGTCTGCACGATCATTTGCTCCGAGCCCCTTAAGGTCGAGGAGTTTATCGTCAAGCATCTCAACCGCACGGCAACGACCAGCCGTGGCTATGGCGCCTTCTCGGGCAAGTGCGTCACGGTGATCATGAGCGTGCTGAGCCGTCGCGAGGCAGTGCAACTGCGCCGCTATACCCGCGAGATTGACCCTGGCGCCTTCATCACCATCGTCGATAGCTCCGAAATCGTCGGCAAGGGCTTCCGCGGCACGAACTAGCCCGGTCGTACCCTTCGAATCATTGAATAAACCGGCTACGTTGCAAATCGGTCATCTTGCGGTATTTGTCCCCACATTGGGCGATAATGATGCCAAAGACATCGTTTGCGATCCAGGTGATTCGCTCTAGATACGAAGGGATGATTTCGATGTTCTGTTCGCAGTGTGGCGCCCCCATGGGCGATAACGACAAGTTCTGCGGCGTGTGCGGTGCCCCTAATACCGAGGTTAAGGCCGCCGGTCCCGCTCCGCAAGCTCAACCTCAACCGCAGGGTCAGCCGTTTGCTCAGCCGCAGCCGCAGCCGTTCGTTGCGCCCCAGCCGGCTATGAACGCGCCCAAGGGTTGCATGGCTCAGGCCTTCAACGACATGCTTAAGGTTCCCGGCGCCTTGGTTCGCGTATGCCAAATCGCCTTTTTGCCGGCTCTGATCTGTGTTGTCTCGGTGCTGGTGCTGTTTATCCCCGTTATCGGCGGTATCGCAGCGGCCATTGGCTTTTTGCTCGCGTACGTGGCAAGCGTGTGCGGCGCGGGCTTTGCCATCGAGTGGGGTCGTGACCTGTCGCTCAAGGATGATAACGGCATGGAGCGTCCGCTGCTGCGCTCGACCTCGTTTGGATTGGGCATTTTCTCGTCTGTCATTACCGGTGTGCTCGAGTTCGTGGCCATTATTCCGGTGATTGGCGTGGTGTTCTCGGCTATCGAGAGCGTCGTGATCGGTGCCGTCGGTTCATATTATTTCAATGGTTCGAGCGGTCTTGAGGGTGCCCTCATCGGTTCGATGGGGCTGCTTGTCTTTGCCATGATCGTGTCGGTGGTACTGGGCATCTTCTTTAAGATGTTTGGTGATGCCGCCGTGATGCACTTTGCCGTCGCGGGGCGCGTGGAAAGCGCGTTTTCGCTCGAGAAGGTCTGGAAGTCTTATAAGGCCAACCTGGGCAAGCTATTCTGCGCCTCGATTCTTCCCGAGTTTTTGACGGGCATCGTGTCGAACATTATCACGTGGATCTTCACTGCCCTCTTTGGCTTTATCGCCGCGCTGGGAATTAGCAGCTACGGCTATTATGGCTACTATTCTCGCCCGTCGGGCATAGAGGCAATCATCGAGGGCGGCGGCATCACGCTCATTCTGTTCTTGATGATCGTTGCCTTTGTCACGGTGTTCCTGACTGTATTTGGCAAGATGCTCAAGTATCGCGCCGTTGGCTACTGGGCCGCGCGCTATGCCAGCGAGTGGGCCGATGAGGATGCCGACGATGTCCTGACGTTTGTGCTCCCGGGTGAGAAGAAGCCTGCTCCTGCGGGATTCAATCCCACGGCCGCCACTGGTGCTGCACCTGCCCCGGCACCCGCGCCTGCACCTGCTCCGGCACCTGCCCCTGCACCCGCCCCTGCACCCGCACCGGCGCCCGAGGCGACGCCTGCGGAACCCGATTGGAATGCCGTTGCCACGCCGGCGGATGAGCCGGGCGATAGTCCTGCTGCCGAAAACAATCAAACCGAATAGTCGGTCGAGGCGTCCTGGGCAACTGAGCCCGGGGTGCCTTTTTCTACTGCGAAAGCAAGAAAATGCCCGGGAAAACGGTTGCAGCAAAATTTCTCGGAAATTGGTCAATGTTGCGCAACAACGTCGCGGCTATTGTTGAGAACATAGACGTGTAAGGTTTGAAGGCGTGCAACGCCTTGGGAAAAGGAGAGGCTTATGTTCTGTCCCACTTGTGGTTCTCCCATTTCGGATGATGCCAAATTCTGCCCTGTCTGCGGTTCTGCCGTCGGTGCCGCTTCCGCTGCTCCTGCTCCGCAGCCCGCGCCGCAGCCTGCACCTCAGCCCCAGCCTGCTCCGCAGCCCACGCAGATTCAGCCCACTCCGGTTCAGGCAGTTCAGCCTCAGCCTCAGCAGCAGTACGCCGGGCAGCAGCAGTACACCGGTCAGCAGCAGTATGCTCAGCAGCCTGCACCTGCCCCGATGGGCTATACTCCGATTAAAACCGACCGTGGCGTGATCGGCTGGCTCCTGCTTTCCATCGTGACCTGCGGCATCTATTCATATTACTTCCTCTATTGCCTCGCCCGCGACATCAATGTCATGTGCCAGGACGACGGCGATTCCACGCCGGGTCTGGCAGAATTTATCCTGCTGTCGTTCGTGACCTGCGGCTTCTACGCACTCTACTGGTACTACAAGATCGGTAACCGCCTGCAGGCTAATGCTCCTCGCTATGGCCTGATGTTCCAGGAGAACGGTACCACCGTTCTTATGTGGCAGATCGTCGGCGCGCTGCTGTGCGGCCTTGGCCCCATCTTTGCCATGAACATCATCATCAAGAATACCAATGCCATGGCAACGGCTTACAACGTCCGTCTTGGCGCTCGTGCCTAACGATAAGAGCGGCGTGAACAGCTCCCAGGGACATAAGGGCGCGGCGGAACTCATTCGCCGCGCCCTTTCTTGCATCGGCGCGCTCTTTGTCGCCTGGCTCGCACTCTACCTGCTCGATATCGGCTGCGTGTTTCGCCTGATGACGGGCATTCCCTGTCCGGGATGTGGCATGACGAGGGCCTGGCTGGCAGCACTGCGCCTCGATTTTGCGGCGGCCTTTGCCTACCATCCGCTGTTTTGGGTGGTGCCGATTGCGTTTGCGCTCGCGTTCGTGCGCGAGGAGGTGACGTCGAGCAAGCTAAAGCGCGGCATCGACATTGCGGTTGTTGTTCTGTGCGTGCTGGTCGTTGCCGTATGGATCGCGCGCCTTATCAACCCGGCAGACGCGGGCCTGCTCTTTGGCGGCCATGCGCCCGCCGGAGTCCCCACCGATATCATTCACCTCGAAACCCCACGCTGGCTCACCATCCTTCGCTCTTACTTGTCGTGACGGAGGACGCGCTAGAAAAGCGGTCGACACATAAGCGGGGGCGAACGTTGAGATAACGTTCGCCCCCGCTTTGCTATAGCCAGGTTGTTATAGGTGGGCGTGACGGCTACTCGCCGTGCTTCTCATCGTGGCGAGCGGCGGCACGGGCATCGTGGATGCCCTTGATTGCGGCATGGCGGGCGGTGCGGGCGTCGTGCATGGCGTCGCGGGCCTCGGCGGCCGTTGCCTTGGCGGAGCGCAGCTTGGCTGCCAGGTCGGGATTGGTCTCGGCAACCGCGGCGATCGTGGGGCCGTCGAGCTCTTCTTGCGTGGGCTCGGCCAAAAAGTCGATGGCATACTGAGCGGCTACCATGGAGCCCTTGGCGAGCACGCTCTCGTCGATCTTGTAGAAGCAGGAGTGCTGGGCATAGGTGGCGCCGATCTGGGGATTGCGCGCGCCGACAAAGGCGAGCACGCCTGGCACGCGACGCAGATACTCCGAGAAATCCTCGCCCGAAAGCGTGCCGCGGTAATGGCCCTCGCCCGTGGGACCCAAGCACTTGAGCACAGCTTGGCGGCAGCGCTCGCTCGAGGCGGCATCGTTTTCGACCTTGTAGTTGGCGATGGTGTAGTCGGTAAGTTCGGCCTCTGCGCCCAGGGCTGCCGCGGTGTGCTCCACGATGCGGCGCATGAGCTCGGGCATCTCCTCATGCGTCTTGTCGCCATAGGTGCGCACCGTGCCGGCGAGGTACGCCGTGCCGGCGATAACGTTGCGCGCGGTGCCGCCATGCAGCTCGCCGACGGTGATGACGGCAGGTTCGTAGGGGCTAATCTCGCGCGAGACGATGGTCTGCAGGGCGTTGACGATTTCGGCGGCAACCATAACGGCGTCGTGGCCGCGCTGGGGCATGGCGCCATGGCACGAGGTGCCGCGGACGTCGATGCGGAACCAGTCGGTATTGGCCATGCGCGGGCCGGGCTCGCAGCTTACGGTGCCGGCATCGACCTCGCTCCAGATGTGCGCGGCGTAGGCGCCGTCGACGCCGTCGAGTACGCCCGTGCCGATCATGAGCTTGGCGCCCTGGCCGTTTTCCTCGCTGGGCTGGAAAACGATGCGAATCTCGCCGTGGATGTCATCGGTCATGTGGCGCAGAATCTGCAGCGTGCCGAGCATCATGGCGATATGGCAGTCGTGACCGCAGGCGTGCATGCAGCCCTCGTTGACGCTGGCGAACTCCTCGCCGGTCTGCTCGGTGACAGGCAGGGCGTCGATATCGGCGCGCAGCAGGATACGGCGGCGCGGCGTGCCGTCCTCGCGGTAGGCATCCGGCGCGGTACCGCGAAGCGTCGCCACCAGGCCCGTCTTGAGCGGACGCTCGTAGGGGATATTCATGGCGTCGAGCTGGTTGGCGATGTCGGAAGTCGTGCGCTCCTCGGCAAGGCTCAGCTCCGGGTGCTTATGGATGTGCCGGCGCTGCTTGATGATGTAGGGTTCAAACTCGGCGGCGATATCCTGGATGGCCGCGGTGACGTCGTCTGCCGCGCGAACCTCGGTTGCCGCCATAATCTGCTGTGCTTTGGTCTTCGTCATGGTCGATTTGCTCCTTGTTGGCTCGATCGCAAAATCGTACAGGCTCTCTCCAGTATGCCACCTGCCGCTAGAGCTGGTAAAGTTGCCGTTTGCCGCTTGGGGTTTTGTAACAAGAGTGGGGGAGTACACTCGGGGGTGTTGAATTTCCTGCCAGAGATGGGGATGCCCATGCAGCATATCGATCGGATTATCCGCTCCAAGAACGTTTTTACCGCCCAAGACGGCATCGATGCCGCCCGCGAGCTGGCGATTGCCATTGCAGGCGATCGCATCGTTGCAGTCGGCGCGCCCGATGACGTGATTGCCGCCGCACCTGCTGCCACGCCGGTAGTCGACTACGGCGAGCAATTCATCTGCCCCGGTTTCCATGATGCGCACCTGCACTTCTTCCATACCTCGGTCGGTTCCTCGCCGTACATGCTCATGGATATGGGCACGTCAGAGGCGGCACTGGTGCAGCATGTGCTCAAGTTTTCCCAAGGCTTGCCCGATGACGCCTGGGTCGTGACCCAGGGCTGGCGCGATTACCGCTGGGATCCGCCCGAGCACCCTACCAAGGCTTCCCTCGACGCCGCCTTCCCCGATCGCCCCTGTGTTATGTATTCGGGCGATGGGCATACCCTGTGGCTCAACAGCCGCGCACTCGAAGCCCTTGGCGTGACACGCGACAGTGAGCCTCCGGCGGGTGGCAGTTACGACAAAGACTCAAACGGTGAGCTTACGGGTATTGTCCACGAGGCTGCGGCCATGCAGCTGCTGCCGCGCTGTCTTGAGTGGCTGGGCGAGGATCGCATCGCGAGCGCTTACGCCGACCAGATGAAGCGTATGGCCGAGCAAGGCATCACCTCAATCTGCGATATGTCGCTCATGCCCATGCCGGGCTGTGACTTTATTCGCGACGATGTTTACGACAAGCTGCAGGCCGCCGGCAAGCTGGGCATCCGTGCTCATCTGTTTCCCACGCTGCTGGATGACCAATCACGCTTGGAAGAACTCCAGACCCGCTACGCGAACAACGAGCTGCTCTCGGCGCCAGGCTTTAAACAGTTCTTCGACGGCGTGTCGAGCGAGCATACCGCATACCTCACTGAGCCCTATACCAACCCGCGCTTCCCGGGCGACCAGGGTCGCCTGACGGTTCCTGTCGAGCGCATGCGCAAGTTGGTTCTGGCGGCAGCCGAGCGCGGCCACACCGTGCGCATCCACGTTATCGGCGACGGTGCCATTCATGCTGCGCTCGATATCTTTGAGGAGGCGGCAGAGCTCTACGGTCTGCCCCCGCACGGTCATAACACGCTCGAGCATCTGGAGAATTTGCTGCCCGGTGACATCGATCGTCTGCGCAAGCTCAATGTCATTGCCTCGAGCCAGCCTTGCCACATCACGCTCGACCCGGGTGGCCCGGAGCGCGACCTGGGCCTGGAGCGCAGCCGCATCAT
Organism: uncultured Collinsella sp.; assembly: GCA_938011935.1. Taxonomy (GTDB): domain Bacteria; phylum Actinomycetota; class Coriobacteriia; order Coriobacteriales; family Coriobacteriaceae; genus Collinsella. Next base: position 4,184 of record CALLSU010000150.1, on the reverse strand, counting down.
GTGGCCGTTTGCGACCTATAAGCAGCGCGGCATCCGCCAAGCATTCGGTACCGATAGTCCCATCACAGCCGTCACCAGCATGAACGTGCTCTACACGGCTATCACGCGCCAAGACCCCAAAAGCCACTGGCCCGAGGGCGGCTGGTTGCCGAGCGAGCGCATCGATGCGGCAACAGCCTTGCGCAACTACACCCTGGGCAGCGCCTATGCAGCGGGCGACGAGCAAAACCTCGGCAGCTTGGAGCCCGGCAAGTATGCCGACCTGGTAGTCCTGGACCAAAACCCGCTCACCATCGACCCCCAAGAACTTCAAGCCACCAAAGTCCAAGCCACCTACCTGGCAGGCAACTTGATTTACGAGCGCTAACCCCACATCCCACCCCTCAGTTGCGGTGAAATAGTCCCTAAAATCGGCCTTCAAGCCCAAACAGGAACTATTCCACCGCAACTTAAAAGAGCGCGTCCCAACAACGTGCCCCCTATCTTGTGCATTCCATCCGCATCGCCATTTTGCTGCACTGACTTTTCTGAATGCCGGGCCCTAGTTAGTCAACCTGGCTCCCAGGGCGGACCGGAGGGCATGAAGTTTGTCGCGAGTTCCGCACGCAAAGGAAAGCACTTAATGTGCTTTCCGTCTTGCGCAGGACTGTAGAGCAGTAAACTTCATGCCCTCCGGTCCGCCCCGGGAGCCACCGCTAAGTTATCCCCCGGCATTCAGAAAATCTAAGTGCCAAAAAATAAGATTTTTTGACTCCGTGTTGTATAACCCGCCATTCGTGGGTACCATTCAACGCGTACGCAAACAAAAAGGGTTAATTCGCGTGGTATAACCGCGCGGCCCAAAAAGGAGGAGACAAGCATGTCGTCTTTGAAGCCGCTTGCAGATCGTGTTCTGGTCAAGCCCGACGAGGCCGAGCAGAAGACCGCTTCTGGTCTGTATATCGCCAGCAACGCTCAGGAGAAGCCGCAGCGCGGCACCATTGTTGCCGTTGGTGCCGGCAAGGTCAACGACAAGGGTGAGCGCATTCCCATGGACGTCAAGGTCGGTGACGTTGTCATCTACGGTAAGTTCGGTGGCAACGAGGTTAAGGTCGACGGCGAGAAGTATCTGCTCATGCGCGCCGACGACATCTATGCCGTCGTCGAGGCCTAGTCTCGTCAGAATCTCTGATTCGTCTTTGAACGCGCCCGCCGCATAGGACTCGGAAGCGGCGACGCGAGTCACATTTCTTTTGGAGGATTACCTACCATGGCAAAGAACATTACGTTCAACACCGATGCCCGCGCCAAGCTCGCCAAGGGCGTCAACACTCTGGCCGACGCCGTTACCGTCACCATGGGCCCCAAGGGCCGTTACGTCGCTCTGCAGCGCACGTTCGGTGCCCCGACCATCACCAACGACGGCGTTTCCGTCGCTAAGGAGATCGAGCTCGAGGACAACATCGAGAACATGGGCGCTCAGCTGGTGAAGGAGGTCGCCACCAAGACCAACGACACCGTGGGTGACGGCACCACCACCGCAACCCTGCTCGCTCAGGCTATCGTCAACGACGGTCTGCGCAACGTCGCCGCTGGCGCCAACCCGCTGGCCATCCGTCGCGGCATCGACAAGGCCGTCAACGCCGCCGTCGCCGAGATGAAGAAGCAGGCCAAGCCGGTCGAGACCAAGGAGCAGATCGCTTCCGTCGGCACCATCTCCGCTGGTGACCCCGAGGTTGGCGAGAAGATCGCCGAGGCCATGGAGGTCGTGGGCAAGGACGGCGTCATCACCGTCGAGGATTCCCAGACGTTCGACATTACCATCGACACTGTCGAGGGCATGCAGTTCGACAAGGGCTATGTCTCCGCTTACTTCGTCACGGACAACGACCGCATGGAGGCCGTGATGAAGGATCCGTACATCCTCATCACCGACCAGAAGATCTCCAGCGTCCAGGACATCATGCCTGTTCTCGAGGCTGTCCAGCGCGCCGGCCGTGGCCTGCTCATCATCGCTGAGGACATCGACGGCGAGGCTCTGCCGACCCTGGTCCTCAACAAGATCCGTGGCGCCCTCAACGTCTGCGCCGTCAAGGCTCCGGGCTACGGCGATCGCCGCAAGCGCATCCTCGAGGACATCGCCGTCCTCACCGGTGGCCAGGCCGCTCTGGACGAGCTGGGCGTGAAGGTCGCTGACATTACCGCCGATATGCTCGGTACCGCTAAGTCCGTCACCATCTCCAAGGACAACACCGTCGTCGTCGGCGGCGCTGGCTCCAAGGAGGCCATCGACGCCCGTATCGCTCAGATCAAGGGCGAGATGGAGAACACCACCTCTGACTTCGACCGCGAGAAGCTCCAGGAGCGCCTGGCCAAGCTCTCCGGTGGCGTTGCCGTCATCAAGGTCGGCGCTGCTACCGAGTCTGAGCTCAAGGAGATCAAGCATCGCGTCGAGGACGCCCTGCAGGCTACCCGCGCTGCTGTCGAGGAGGGCATTGTCGCTGGCGGCGGCGTCGCCTTCATGGACGCTGCTCCTGCGCTCGACGCTGTTGAGATCGACGACCCCGAGGAGAAGATTGGCGTCGATATCGTCAAGAAGGCTCTGACCGCTCCGGTCGCTACCATCGCCAAGAACGCTGGCTTTGAGGGCGCTGTCGTGGTCGACAAGGTTGCCGAGCTGCCCGCCGGCCAGGGTCTCAACTCTGCCAACGGCGAGTGGGGCGACATGATCGAGATGGGCGTCCTCGACCCCGTCAAGGTCAGCCGCGTCACCCTGCAGAACGCTGCTTCTGTCGCCAGCCTGATCCTCATCACCGAGGCCACCGTCTCCGATGTGCCCAAGAACACTCAGCTTGAGGACGCTATCGCTGCTGCCACCGCTGGTCAGCAGGGCGGCGGTATGTACTAAGGCCGACAAGGTCTAGAACTCCCACCGGGAATCCGGGGGCGTGACGGGGGTTTCTCTCCGGAACGTCCTCGGACATGCAAAGAGGCTCCTATTTGGCAAGGTGTTTTTTAGAATCAAATTTGCGCTCGGCCTCGAACGCCTGCCTGTCCCAATCGAGCGGGAGCCCCGCCTCGACCCACGCCTCGTAGGCCCTCCTTATGGGCTTGAGCTCCCTTTGGCCCCTCTCCAGCATCGAGATGTACTTCTCGCTGGTGCCGAGTATCGAAGCCGCCCGCACCTGGCTGACCCTCGCTGCGCGCCTGGCCGCCACGAGCTCCGAGGCGTCCCCGGGCCTCCTGATCTCGTGCGGGTGCATCAGCGCCCGGTACGCCTCCCTGGCCACGTAGCGCTTGAGGCACCTCATGACCTCCCTGTCGCTCTTTCCCCGCCCCCTGGCCCTCTCGGCGTACTCGGCGGTCTCGGGGTCGCGCATGACCCTCTGCCTCGCGATCTCGTGCAGCGCGCTGTTCGCCTGCCGGTCGCCGCCCCTGTTGAGCCTGTGCCTCACGGTCTTGCCGCTCGAGGCGGGGATGGGGCAGGCCCCGCATATCGCCGCGAACGACGCCTCGGAGCGCAGCCTGCCCGGGTTGTCCCCGGCCGCGACCGCGAGCTTGGCCGCGCTCACGGGCCCGCACCCGTACATCGCCAGCAGGGCGGGGCAGTTCTCCTCCAGGGACGCCTCGATCGCGCGCTCCATGTCGAGCGCCGCGTCGCGCGCCGCCGCCCACAGGTCCGCCAGCGCGCCGAGCGCGGCGCCCAGCGCGCCCTCGGCGCGCACGGAGGGGAGCTCCTCCATCAGCCTCGGCCCCGCCATCCCGCGGAACCTCGACCTGAGCCCCTCCGGCGCGGTGGTGAGCAGGGACCTCGCGGTGTTGATCGCCGAGGTCCGCGCCTTCACCGCCCCGGAGCGCGCCGCGAGCATGCAGCGCACCCCGTCGACCCACCCGTCCTGGCTCTTGGGGGTCCCGAGCTTTGAGCCGGACATCGCCGCGCGGGCGGCCCTCTCCGCGTCCGCCTCGTCGCACTTTCCCTGCCCCGGGCGCCTCCTCTGCATCCTCGCCGGGGAGAGCGCCTCGCGCACGGGCATCCCCAGCGACGCGAGGTGCCTGGTGAGGCCCGCCCCGTAGGACGACGTCCCCTCCATCGCGACGCAGGCCGGCTCCCCGGCCGCCGCGATCGCCTGTTAGCGTCAATCTATTTTTCACCAGTTTCGCTAAACAGGCGTGCCGTTCGCGCAAAGGCGGTTTCACCGGTTGCG
>CALLSU010000149.1:0-19311 GCA_938011935.1 uncultured Collinsella sp. | reverse complement strand
GGGGGGGGGGGGGGGGGGGGGGGGGGGGGCCCCACCCCCCCCCCCCCCGGGGGGGGGGGGCGGAGAGGGGGGGGGGGGCCCCACTTGCCCCTCGGCCCAAAACTGGCCGCCCGGCAATGGGGGGCCCCGACCCCCTTAATATATATAAATATGCAGGCCAGCGACGTACTAGCGATGTGCCAGCGGATGCGCCGCCAGATAGACCTCGGTCAGTTGCGTGCGATCGACATGCGTGTAGACCTGCGTGGTCGAAATATCGGCATGGCCCAAAATCTCCTGCAGTACACGCAGGTCGGCACCGCCCGCGAGCATGTGGGTAGCAAAGGAGTGGCGCAAGGTATGGGGATGGAGCCCCACCAGCCCCACCTGACGCCCATACCGCTCGCATATCGCATGCACGGCCTGGCGCGACAGGCGACGTCCGTTCTTATTTAAAAAGACCGCCGAGGTCTCGGTCCCGTGAGCATGGGCGGCCAGGAGCGTGCGCCCGTCACCTATATAGTGTGTCAAGGCGCGAGCCGCGCTTCCCACCAACGGGGATAGACGCTCCTTGGAGCCCTTACCACGCACCAGGACAAACCCGTCATCGATATGGATATCGCCCACATCGAGCCCAACCAGCTCACTCACGCGCAAGCCGCAACCGTAAAGCACTTCCAAGATGGCATGATCGCGCAGTCCCATCTCGCCCTCGGGAAAGTCTTGATCGAGCAGTGCCGAGACATCCTCCACCGAAAGGTATTCCGGCAGGCGATCTGCCTTTTTGGGCAGGCGCAACGCCGCCGTCGGGTTTTGGGCCACGGCCCCATCGCGCACCAAAAAGGCATGCAGACCCTTCACGGCAGCAAGCGCGCGCTCCACCGAGGCATCGGAATAGCCTCCGTCGCGGCGATCGGCAACAAAGCCCTCCACGACCTGACGGCTCACATCTTCAAAAGACGCAATGTCAGCCCGCTCCAGATAGGCGCAGTACGTCGTCAGGTCACGACGGTATGCCGCAATCGTATTGTGCGCCAAACCCCGCTCGACCGCGAGGTAATCGAGATACTCCCCCGCCGCCACAGCGAGCGACGAGGGAGTAGCTTCGGTATGTTCTTGGTTCGCCGGCACCCTTAGTCCGTAGCGAGGTTCATGGGCGTCACCTGCAGGCGATTGACACCCTCGTGCTGACCGATCGAGGCGCGCACGAACTCGCGGAACAGCGGCTGCGGATTGGTCGGGCGGCTCTTGAACTCGGGATGAGCCTGAGTTGCCACATACCACGGATGCACGTCGCGCGGCAGCTCGACCATCTCGACCAGACGCTCGTCGGGCGAAAGACCCGAGATAACCAGACCGGCATCCTCGAGCTGGTCACGGAAGGCGTTGTTGAACTCAAAGCGGTGACGGTGACGCTCGTAGACGAGATCCTCGCCATAGGCCTCGCGCGCGAGGGAATCGGCAGCAAGCTTGCATGGATAGGCACCCAGGCGCATGGTGCCGCCCTTCTCGGTCACGTCCTCCTGCGAGCTCATCAGGTCGATGACACTATACGGGCCATCCGGATCGAACTCGGAAGAGCTGGCGCCGGCAAGGCCGACGACGTTGCGGGCAAATTCGCACACGGCCACCTGCATACCCAGGCAAATGCCCAGATACGGAATCTTGTGCTCGCGGGCAAACTCAGCCGCGAGGATCTTGCCCTCCAGGGCGCGCTTGCCAAAGCCGCCAGGGACCAAGATGCCCGAGGCGTCACCCAGGACCTCGGAGACGTTCTGCTCGTCGAGACTCTCGCCATCGACCAGCTGCACGTCAACGTGGCGATCGTAGAACACGCCCGCGTGGTGCAGGGCCTCGATAACCGACAGGTAGGCATCGGGCAGCTGCGTATACTTGCCCACGACGGCGATCTTCACCTTGTCGGCGTGCTGGTTGGCATGGTTCTGCTTGCGCAGGAACTCGTTCCAAGCACTCATGTCGCGCTCACGCGGGTCCAGACCCAGACGCTCGCAAATGCGCAGGTCAAAGTTCTGCTCGGCAAGCAGCTTCGGAACATCGTAGATGCTCGCGCAGTCCTCGTTGGTAAAGACACAGTCGGTGTCGACGTCGCAGAAGCTTGCGATCTTGCCGCGGATGGCATCGTCGATATGGTGGTCGGAGCGCAAAACGATAATATCGGGCTGGATACCAAAGCTGCGGAGCTCCTTGACGGAGTGCTGCGTCGGCTTGGTCTTGACCTCGTGGGCGGCGGCGATATAGGGAACGAGCGACACGTGGATGTAGCAGACGTTCTCGGGGCCGGCCTCCTTGCGATACTGGCGAATGGCCTCGACAAACGGCTGCGACTCGATGTCGCCGATGGTGCCGCCCAGCTCAGTGATGACCACGTCGGAGCCGGTCTGCTCCTCAATACGACGGAACTTATCCTTAATGGCGTTCGTGACGTGCGGGATCACCTGGACGGTGCCGCCCAAAAAGTCACCGCGACGTTCACGGGCGATCAGGCTCTTATAGATGGCACCAGTCGTAAAGTTGGAATCGCGGGTCAGGTTCTCGTCAATAAAGCGCTCGTAGTGGCCCAGGTCCAGATCGGACTCGTAGCCGTCCTCGGTCACAAAGACCTCGCCATGCTGGAACGGGCTCATGGTGCCGGGGTCGACGTTCAGATACGGGTCGGCCTTTTGCATCGTTACTTTGTAGCCACGCGACTTGAGTAGACGGCCCAGAGAGGCCGCGGTAATACCCTTGCCCAGAGACGAAACCACGCCGCCGGTCACAAACACATGCTTGGTCATATTGAGTTACCTGCGCTTCCCGTAGAAGTTGTCCATACACATCTTACGGGTCTTCATTGTAATACTCGCGACGCGCGCCGCACGCAATTTTTCTTACGCGCAATCGCATTTCTCCATCTCGAAACAAAACGCCGTCCGGTTGCCCAGGCGGCGTCGTTTCCACTATGGATGCGCGCTGTTATCGATCGGCGAATTCGTCCTTGATTAAGTCCTGCGCGAGCATACCGGCACGGATGCCCTCTAGATACCACTCGCCACGCTCCGTGAGACAAATACCATTTGCGAGCTGGCCGCCGTCGTCGCTGTAGCGCGAAACGACCTCAATGATGTCTTCGGATTCCAGGCGTTCAATTGCCGCGCGGGCGCGATACGGGGACACCCCCACACGCTCGGCAAGCGTCTTGCGCGAAAAGCCATAAAATCCGCCGTTGTCTTCGGACTGCTGTGCGATCTCCATCAGCACCTGCACCTCGACACGCTTCATATCGTTGACACTCGCACGACCCTTGCCAGCCATGGCAGCCTCCTCAAACCGAGCACGGGCATCACTTGCACCGCGCGCGACCGGCACACCCCATGATGGCCGGCAACACCCATCATGCGGCATCCCCGCAAAAGGATGAAACAGTTAGGGTTATTGTATACCGCCAAATCGCTTATAGGCAGGTAAACGAGCTGATTTTAGGTTAAACGGTAGCTTTGTTGATAAAAGGGGCACACCGAATGTATACCCGATGCGCCCCTTTCGAACCAATTTATTCAGGCTTAGCGGTGGAAGAAACCACGGCGCTCGAACTTGGGCTCGCAGCACACGTTGATGCCCAGCTTGCGCAACACCGTCTCGTCCGTCGGCGAGATGATCACGCTAAAGAAGGCATCGCAGCCGCGCAGCTGCTCCAGGCCCGAAAGGACGCGGGCCGCCGTCTCGCTCGTTGCCGAGGTGATCGAGAGCGCCATAAGCGTCTCATCGGTGTGCAGGCGCGGGTTCTTGCTACCCAGGAAATGCGTCTTGAGCTTGCTGATAGGCTCAATCGCCTCATCGCTAATGACCTCGAGCTCGAGGTCGACACCCGAGACGTGCTTGAGGGCGTTCATGATAAGCGAGCTCGCGGCGCCCAGACGCGTGGAGGTCTTACCGGTCACCACGGAGCCGTCCGGCATGACCATGGCGCCTACGGGGCCACCCGTCAGCTGCTCCCTGGTAAGGGCGGCCGAGCGTGCCGGCGAGTAGTTCTTATCGATACCGGCCTTCTTCATAATGAGCTTGAGACGATCAACTTGTTCATCGCCCACGCCGGTGCGGCGCACGGCCTCGACCGCAGCAAAGTAGCGGCGGACGATCTCCATCTTGGAGGCATCACGGCAGGCATCATCATCGGTGATGGCAAAGCCGACCATATTTACACCCATGTCGGTGGGGCTCTGGTAGGGGCTCTCCCCCAGAATCTTTTCCATCAGGGCATGGACCACCGGGAAAGCCTCGACGTCACGGTTGTAGTTGACCGTGGTCTTGTTGTAGGCCTCCAAGTGGAAGGAGTCGATGATATTGGCATCGTCGAGGTCGGCCGTGGCGGCCTCATAGGCGATGTTGACCGGATGCGTGAGGGGCAGATTCCAGACCGGGAACGTCTCGAACTTGGCGTAGCCGGCGGCGGTGCCGTGCTTGTGCTCGTGATAGAGCTGAGACAGGCAGGTGGCGAGCTTGCCCGAGCCGGGGCCGGGAGCGGTGACCACGACGAGCGGACGAGTGGTCTCGACAAACTCGTTCTTGCCATAGCCGTCGTCGGAAACGATCAGATCGACATCGTGCGGATAGCCCTCGATGGGATAGTGCAACTTGGCGGGAATGCCGAGCGCGTTCAGGCGATTGCGGAAGACGTCGGCAGCGGGCTGGCCAGCATACTGCGTGATAACCACGGCGGCAACGGCAAATCCATTCCCTCGGAACAGATCGACCAGACGCAAGACGTCCTCGTCATAGGTAATGCCCAGGTCACCGCGAGCCTTGTTCTTCTCGATGTGGTTCGCGTTAATGGCAATGATGACCTCGACGTCGTCGGCAATGCTCTTAAGCATGCGAAACTTACTATCCGGCTCAAAGCCCGGCAGCACGCGGCTCGCGTGATAGTCGTCAAACAGCTTGCCGCCAAACTCCAAATACAGCTTGCCGCCAAACTGCGAGATGCGCTCCTTAATATGAGCGGCCTGCAGCTCGATATACTTCGCGTTGTCGAAACCCTGACGCATGTATGGCTCCCGTCCCGTTTCCAATTAATGTTCTAGGCGATTATAACGGAGCAGACCCTCCCCGAAGCCCAGGCCATCAACAGGCACCAACCAAACACGCCATCGATAAGTTGCGGTGAAATAGCTCCTGTTTAACCCCTCAAGACGGCCAAACGGGAACTATTCCACCGCAACTTCCCCTTTTGGCGCAAATTAACCTGACCCCTTTGCACCAACAGCAGAAACGTCGCGGGCAGAGAACGGACAGCGAACAGGCACCAGAGCGAGCAAGCCGCCCCCTGCGCCAACAATGGCAGCGCCGCAGGTTGAGCATAAGTCAGCGAAAGCCCACCAGAGCGAGCAAGGTGACGTGAAAGAGGAGGGCATAGGCCTTTTGGCCATGCCCGACGATTGAACGTCAGATTGCCGCTCTGGCGGGCTTGCAGCGTCGGGTGGTTCCGGCGTTTGGTAAAACGCCGGAACACAAGAGCGCCCCCTCCCGCGCACGGAACGGGAGGGGGCTAAAGGTAGGAGTCTACCGGTGGGGTTACCCCACCGGACAGACGATGACCAGGTGATCCTCTACAGGATCGTCATGGTTTCCGTGGGGTACCCAAGGGGTACTTAGAGCATCACGCAAGCGATGGTCAGGATGACGGCGCAGACGACGGAGAGAGCGACGATGAGCTTAAGAGCAAACTTGAGCCAGGTCGTCCACTCGATCTTGGCCAGGGCAAGACCGCCCATGATGGCGCCGGAAGTCGGGGTGAACAGGTTCACGATGCCGATGGCGGCGGAGTAGATCATGACCATGACCTCGGGCGAGAAGCCGAGCTTGACAGCCAGCGGTCCCATGATGGGCATGGACACGGTAGCCATACCAGAGGTCGAGGGGATCAGGAAGGACAGGCCGAAGTAGACCAGGAAGCTCATGGGAGCGAAGATCACGCCGGACAGGCCAGCCAGAGCATTGGCGGCAGCGTCGAGGACGTAGACGTCGAGGCCGGTGCTAGCCATGAGGACGGAGATACCACGGGCAAGAGCGATGACGAGGACAACGGACATCATGTCGGCAGCGCCGGTGATGAAGGTGTTGACGATCTGCTTCTCGGACAGGCCGCCGATAATACCGATCAGGACAGCCATGAGGAAGAACCAGGTGGAAGCCTCGTCGAAGTACCACTGGCCAATGGGCAGGCCGGTGATCAGGGCAGACCAGCCCTGAACGATGGCGTTACCGTCGGCGTCATAGACAGCGCCAGCATCGAAGAAGTTGGCGACGCCCTCGTTGAGGTCAGCCAGCGGAATGAAGCCGACGATCATGACGACGAAGGTGAAGGCAAAGGCGATCAGAACACCCTTCTGACGACCGGTGAGCTTGACCTCCTTGTTAACCTCGGAAGCAGCCTTGCCGTGAGTCTCTTCGGCGTCCTTAAGCTCCTGCATCGAAAGGATGGTGGAACCCTTGTCAGCCTTAACCTTCTTGGCATAGTTCATGACGAAGAAGATGGACATGCCGGTGGTAACAATCCACAGGACGGCACCGAGGCCGATGATGATGGACTGGTTGACCTCGATGCCAACGCCGGTCAGAGCGTCGACGGCAGCGCCGACGGCGAACGGGTTAACCGTGGAGCCGAGGCAGCCGCAGCCAGCGCCGAGCAGGACGGTAGCGGCGCCGACCATCGGGTCGAAGCCAGCGGCCATCATGGTAGCGGCAAGCAGGGCGTAGAAGGGAACGGTCTCCTCGCACATACCATAGGTGGTACCACCGAGGGAGAAGATGAGCATCAGCACGGGAATGAGCATGATCTCGTTGCCCTTAAGCTTCTGCACCAGAACGGCAATGCCGTTGTCCAGGGCGCCGGTCTCGGTCATCATGCCGAGGAAGCCGCCCAGGATCATAACGAAGAGGCAGACGGGCAGAGCGTCAGCGAAGCCCTTAATCGGGGCGGTGCAGAAATCGCTCAGACGGGCGGCAGTAACCGCGCCGCCGGACGTGCCGGAGACGATAACGGTAACTACTGCAACAATTGCCAGCAGAGCAAGAAGAATGGTGAACGATGAAGGCATACCGCGCTTTTTCTTAGCGGTCTCAGTCATAGTTCTCATCCCCCCTTCATAAATCATTTACTGATCTCGCCCGAAGCGGCTCTTCCGTGCCGTGCCTGCCGCTTGATGCGAGATTTTTACCAGATAAAACCGCTCGGGGTGTGCTGTAATACACCCCGAGCGGGATGCTAGATGCTCTTACTTGAGCGTGGCGTACATGACAGCCTTAATGGTGTGCATGCGGTTCTCGGCCTCGTCGAAGACCTTGGAAGCGGGGCTCTCGAAGACCTCGTCGGTGACCTCCTGCTCGGTGATGCCGAACTGCTCGCACTTCTCGGCGCCAATCGTGGTGTTGGTGTCGTGGAAGCTGGGCAGGCAGTGCAGGAAGATGGCACCCGGGTTGGCCATAGCCATGACCTCGGAGGTGACACGATACGGGGTGAGCTGAGCGATGCGCTCGGCCCAGACCTCGTCAGGCTCGCCCATGGAGACCCACACGTCGGTGTAGATAACGTCGGCACCGGTGACGCCGTCCTTGAAGTCGGTGGTCAGCTTGATGGTGCAGCCGTTGGCCTCGGCGATGGGCTTGCAGGCCTCGATGACGTCGTCAGCGGGCATGCACTCCTCGGGGCCGCAGGCCACGAAGTTCATGCCAAGCTTGGAGCAGACAACCATGAGGGAGCGAGCAACGTTGTTCTTGCAGTCGCCCATGAAGACGAGGGTCTTGCCCTTGATGTCGTAGTTGAAGTTCTCCTGGACGGTCAGGATGTCGGCGAGCATCTGGGTGGGATGCCACTCAGTGGTCAGGCCGTTCCACACGGGCACGCCGGACTTAGCAGCGAGCTCCTCGACATCGTCCTGGGCAAAGCCACGGAACTCGATGCCGTCATACATGCGGCCGAGAACGCGGGCGGTGTCCTCGATGGACTCCTTCTTGCCCATCTGCGACGAACCCGGATCGAGGTAGGTGACACCCATGCCCAGATCCATGCCGCCGACCTCGAAGGCGCAGCGGGTACGAGTGGAGGTCTTCTGGAAGAGCAGAACGATGTTCTTGCCCTCGAGATAGCGGTGCGGAACGCCAGCGCGCTTCATGTCCTTGAAGTTCTTGGAGAGCTTGAGCAGGTACTCGATCTCCTCGGTGGTGAGGTCGAGGAGCTTGAGGAAGCTACGGCCGGAGAGGTTAACACCCATGGTTCGTTTCCTTTCGAAGAAATGAATTACGTAAGTAATTAGTGTTGCCCGTTTGACGGGCGAAACCGGTGCGGTTGTAGGGGGACCGCACCGGAAACGGAAAGACTTAGAGGTCCTCGCGCCAGAAGGGCATGCTCATGCAGCGCGGGCCGCCGCGGCCGCGGGAGAGCTCGGCGGAGGGCACGACGAGAAGGTCCAGGCCCTCCTTGTACAGCACGTCGTTGGTGACGGTGTTGCGGGCGTAGACGCAGATCTTGCCGGGCTCGACGCACAGGGTGTTGGAGCCGTCGTTCCACTGCTCGCGGGAGGCCGCGATCGGGTCGCCGCCGCCGCAGGGGATCAGCTTGACCTGGTCGACGCCGGTGGCGTCCTCCAGGACGTGCTCGAGGGTGTCCTCGATCAGGCGGATGTTCACGTCGCCCGGGTTCTTGCCGGCGGTCAGCTCGTAGACGCGCAGGGTGCCCATGATGGCGGGGTGGATCGTGAACTTATCGACGTCGATCTGGGTGAAGACCGTGTCGAGGTGCATGAAGGCGCGCGAGACGGGGATGTCGAAGGCCAGGATGCGCTCGACCTTGGAGTCGGAGTTCCAGAAGATGTTCTGGGCCATGACGTCGATAGCGGCGGCCTGGGTGCGCTGGGAGATGCCGACGGCGAGGGTCTTCTCGTTGATGTTCAGCACGTCGCCGCCCTCGGTGTGGAACTGGCAGTCGCGGCGGAAGTACAGGGAGACGTCCTTGTAGTCGGGGTGGTACTTGAAGACGTACTTGCCGTACAGGGTCTCGCGGTTGCGGGTGACCGAGTACATGCGGTTGAGGTTGACGCCCTCGCCGACGACCGCGAACGGGTCGCGGGTGAAGTAGAGGTTGGGCATCGGGTCGATGATCAGGTCGGACTCGGACTCGGAGTTGACCAGGGAGTCGAGGGTCGTGGACGCCGTGAGGGGCATGTCGATCTCGGCCTTGGTCATGCCGGCCATGGTCTTCTTGACGAACTCGAGGTTGTCCTCGATGGAGTCCAGCTTCTCGCGGACGATCTGCGGCATGTGCTGGCCGCGGATGCCGGCCTCGGCGATGTACTGGTCGGTGAACTCGGCGCGGGCGCCGGGGACCTGGTCGAACACCTCGGCGACGAGGTTCTCGAGGTAGAGCACCTCGACGCCCTGGTCCCTCAGGATCTGGGCGAAGGTGTCGTGCTCCTGCTGCGCGACCTCCAGGAACGGGACGTCGTCGAACAGGAGTCGCTCGAGCTCGTCGGGCGGCAGGTTGAGGAGCTCGTCGCCGGGACGGTGCAGGCAGACCTTCCTGAGCTTGCCGATCTCGGAAGGCACGTGCAGACCTTTCGTCATGGCCTCCTACCTTTCTTTCGGGCCCCTGTCAGGGCCGATTCGTTAGCGCCCCTCCGTGTGAGGCGTTATTGCTGACGACATATTTATATCCAAAATCAGTCCATACTTCCACCTTGCCCCCGAACGGTTTTATATGAGGGGTGAACGGCATACACATATACTTCACGCATGGCACACTTTGATTTAATAAAGTTTATTTACGTGCTTAAATGCTTTTTAATCGAAAAATCAATTGGAACTAATCTTTCTAAAACCACCCTCAGATTGCATATTTTTACTCAAGGTATGAATAGAATTCGCAATTCTCGGTATGTCTCAACCATTTTCAATTTTATTCAGAAAAAAGTTCGTCCTATTCATTTTCTATCAACAGATTACCGTTTACCAGACGCTGGGTACCGTTCGCCGGAAGCTCAGTATAAGGCCCAGCGGATATCAGCTTGCCGTACGGCCTCATTTGTAACAACTTGACTTCTCGGTATAAAAAACAGACCCGCCCCCTCATGGGAAACGGGTCTGTTATCGATTATCGTCGGTCAATTTGAATACGGCATTCGAAGGCAGTCGTGATCCTAGCGATCGAACTCGGTCAGCGCCTCGCCCAGAAGCCTCAGGCCCTCGCGAAGAACGTCTTCGCTCGCGCAGTAACCCAGGCGCGCTCCGCAGGGAAGCTCAAAACAGCCACCGGGGACCAACAGCACTCCCCTATCGGCCAGCAGGCGCTTGCAGAACTCCTCGTCATCCTCGGGAATATCCAGCTGGATAAACGAGGTTGACACGCCCTGCGGGGCCGTCCAGGAGACACGGTGTTGTGTATCGATCCAAGCCTGTGCGATATCGCGATTGCCAAACACGATCTTGCGATTGCGCTCGAGGATTTTGTCCTTGTGCTTGAGCACATAGGTCGCCAGGGCATCGTTGAACACGCCGCCGCAAATCATGGTGTAGTCGCGGTAAGTGCGAATGCGGTTGGACACCTCTTCATCCGCAACGACCCAGCCCACGCGGGCTGCAGGCGTCGAATAGGTCTTGGACACCGAGTTGGTGACAATGGCCCTCTCGTACACGTCTGCCATCGACATAAAGGACTCGGTGTTCTCGAGCGGCAGATACACCTCATCGCACAGCACGTAGGCGCCCACCGAGCGGGCAATCTCGGCGATCTGGCCGAGCGTATCGGCATCGAGCACCGTACCGATAGGGTTCGATGCGTTATTGATGCAAATGAGCTTGGTGTTGGGGCGAACGAGGCGCTTGAGCTGTTCGATATCGGGTTTCCATCCGAGCTCCTCGCGAAGCTCCCAATACTCGACCTCGGCACCAAGCGTACGCGGGATCTCATAGAGCGGCGCATAGGTAGGCCACTCGGCAATCACGTGATCGCCGGGCCCGACAACGGCCATGATGGCGTTGAGGTTGGCGCCCGTGCAGCCATTGGTCTGCAGAATGTGATCGGGATTGACCTCGCAACGATACAGCTTGGCGACCTCGGCCTTAAACTCCGGCGAACCCTCGATCCAGCCGTAGTTCATCTTCGCGCGATCCAGACGCTCGTAGAACGTAGCGCCGTCCTGCTCGTCGAGCGCGCGAAGCTCGCCCATGGTCAGCGATGAAATCGTCGACTGGGCAATGTCCCACGTAGCGCTCTTCTCCCAAACGTTGAGCCATTCCTCAACGCCAATCGTCTTAATGTCCATGGCCAAGCTCCTTACAAAAGCAGTCATCCAACCGTGTTGACGTTCCTCATACAAGATTGGGGCGGCGCGAAAACCCGCACCGCCCCAATGGGAGACATCTAACGTCAGCTAGATGTATGTATTAAGACCTATACGGGTCCTAGAAGACCTTAGAGGTCCTCGCGCCAGAAGGGCATGCTCATGCAGCGCGGGCCGCCGCGGCCGCGGGAGAGCTCGGCGGAGGGCACGACGAGAAGGTCCAGGCCCTCCTTGTACAGCACGTCGTTGGTGACGGTGTTGCGGGCGTAGACGCAGATCTTGCCGGGCTCGACGCACAGGGTGTTGGAGCCGTCGTTCCACTGCTCGCGGGAGGCCGCGATCGGGTCGCCGCCGCCGCAGGGGATCAGCTTGACCTGGTCGACGCCGGTGGCGTCCTCCAGGACGTGCTCGAGGGTGTCCTCGATCAGGCGGATGTTCACGTCGCCCGGGTTCTTGCCGGCGGTCAGCTCGTAGACGCGCAGGGTGCCCATGATGGCGGGGTGGATCGTGAACTTATCGACGTCGATCTGGGTGAAGACCGTGTCGAGGTGCATGAAGGCGCGCGAGACGGGGATGTCGAAGGCCAGGATGCGCTCGACCTTGGAGTCGGAGTTCCAGAAGATGTTCTGGGCCATGACGTCGATAGCGGCGGCCTGGGTGCGCTGGGAGATGCCGACGGCGAGGGTCTTCTCGTTGATGTTCAGCACGTCGCCGCCCTCGGTGTGGAACTGGCAGTCGCGGCGGAAGTACAGGGAGACGTCCTTGTAGTCGGGGTGGTACTTGAAGACGTACTTGCCGTACAGGGTCTCGCGGTTGCGGGTGACCGAGTACATGCGGTTGAGGTTGACGCCCTCGCCGACGACCGCGAACGGGTCGCGGGTGAAGTAGAGGTTGGGCATCGGGTCGATGATCAGGTCGGACTCGGACTCGGAGTTGACCAGGGAGTCGAGGGTCGTGGACGCCGTGAGGGGCATGTCGATCTCGGCCTTGGTCATGCCGGCCATGGTCTTCTTGACGAACTCGAGGTTGTCCTCGATGGAGTCCAGCTTCTCGCGGACGATCTGCGGCATGTGCTGGCCGCGGATGCCGGCCTCGGCGATGTACTGGTCGGTGAACTCGGCGCGGGCGCCGGGGACCTGGTCGAACACCTCGGCGACGAGGTTCTCGAGGTAGAGCACCTCGACGCCCTGGTCCCTCAGGATCTGGGCGAAGGTGTCGTGCTCCTGCTGCGCGACCTCCAGGAACGGGACGTCGTCGAACAGGAGTCGCTCGAGCTCGTCGGGCGGCAGGTTGAGGAGCTCGTCGCCGGGACGGTGCAGGCAGACCTTCCTGAGCTTGCCGATCTCGGAAGGCACGTGCAGACCTTTCGTCATGGCCTCCTACCTTTCTTTCGGGCCTTACTGGCCGAATGTATCAGCGCCCCTCCGTATGGGACGCTGCTTGCTGACAGCTCTAGTTATATCCAAAAACCACCCGCAATTCCACCTCGCCCCCGAACGGTCAGCAAAGTGCGATGAACGGTATATCGCATATGATTCCCCATGATGCACTTCAGTTTCGTAAAGCAGATTTTCCTAGGTAAACGTTATTTTTCTAGGAAATCAAGCTTGAACACTCAAAGTTATCCATGATTCAAAATTGCATAGTGAAAACGGTTTTCTGCATATAAATGTCGTTTGTCCATGATTCAATTTGGATTCGATTATATTCAGCTCGCAATCATTCTTATTCATACATCCTCACCAGTTGAGTGTGGATATAGATTGTTTTCAAAACGAGTTGGGTTGTTGGTTGTATGCCTTGACAGCGTAAGAAGTAGGTTAAGATACCGTTCGCACAATACGTCCGTGCCACAAGTCGACTAAATTGAGACAATAGTGGATAGTGTTAGGCTACCGTCCCCTGCTGGGACTGAACGGACAGATGCATATGCCGAGCAAAATCGAAAAAAAGCAAGCCGCCGCAAAGCTGCGTAAACCGCCGCGCGACTTCTCGTACACGCAGAACCGAGAGCTCAGCTGGCTACGCTTTGACAACCGTGTGCTCGACGAGGCTTTTGATGAGTCCGTGCCGCTGTTCGAGCGCCTTAAGTTTGTCTCGATCTTCGAGTCAAACCTCGATGAGTTCCTTATGGTGCGCGTGGGTGGCCTGTCCGACCTTGCCGAGCTCAAAAAACAGCCTGTCGACAACAAGAGCAATATGACCGCCTCCGAACAGGTCGATGCTGTCATGGCCGAAATGCCCGGGCTCCTTACCCGTTGGGAGTCCATCTTTAAGAGCATCGAAGGCAAGCTCGACACCCTGGGCGTTCACCGCGCCCGCATCGATTCGCTTACGCCCGAGGAGCGCACCTTTGTAACCCGCTACTTCCAGGCCTACGTGTCGCCGGTTATCTCACCGCTGGTCATTGACCCGCGCCATCCCTTCCCCAACCTGCGCAACGGCGCGCTCTATCTGGCTTGTGGCCTGGACGGCGTCACCGACGAGGAAAGCCTGCTCGGCCTGATCGAGATTCCCGCCTCGATGAACCGCGTGGTCGAGATTCCCTCGCCCGCCGGCACCTACTCCTACATCTTGCTCGAGGACGTCATCCTCGCCTGCCTGGACAGCTGCTTTGGCTCCTATAAGCCGCTGGATCGCGCGCTGATCCGCGTCACTCGCAATGCCGATATCGACCCGGACGGCGAGGGCGTCGAGGAGGAAGAGGATTACCGCCAGCACATGAAGCGCATCCTCAAGAAGCGCCTGCGCCTGCAGCCGGTGGTGCTCGCCGTATCGGGCTCACTCGAAAAGCCAACGCTCAAGACCATCCGCAAGGCGCTCGAGCTTTCTCGCCGCTCGGTCTTTACCTGCGATATCCCCCTTGACCTGGGCTACGTCTTTGGCATCGAGGGCAAAATACCCGAGCACCTGCGCAATGAGCTCCTCTTTACGCCGTTTAAGCCGCAGCCCAACCCCACCATCGACATGTCCCGCTCCATTCGCGAGCAGGTCCTGCAGCACGATAAGCTGCTCTTCTACCCTTACGAGGCCATGAACCCGTTCTTGGACCTGGTACACGAGGCAGCCTACGACCCCGAGTGCATCTCGCTGCGCATCACGCTCTACCGCGTGGCAAAGCAGAGCCGTCTGTGCGAGTCGTTGATCGATGCTGCCGAAAACGGCAAAGAGGTCACGGTACTCATGGAGCTTCGTGCCCGCTTTGACGAGCAGAACAACATCGAGTGGGCCGAGCGTCTGGAAGAGGCCGGCTGCACCGTTATTTATGGCTCCGAGGGCTTTAAGTGCCACTCAAAGATCTGTCAGCTCACCTATCGCGAGGGCATGGCGCTCACCCGCCTCACGCTTTTGGGCACCGGCAACTTTAACGAGAAGACGGCCAGGCTCTACAGCGACTTTATGCTCATGACCGCGCATCCCGGCATCGGCGAGGACGCCAACCTGTTCTTCCGTAACCTGTCGCTTGGCAACCTGCGCGGCGACTACCGCTTCCTGGGCGTGGCGCCCGTGGGCCTCAAGCCGCTCATCATGCGTGGCCTGGACCGCGAGATTCAGCGCGCCCTTGTCGGTGAACCCGCCCGCGTGTTCTTTAAGCTCAACTCGCTTACCGACCGCGAGGTCATCGACAAGATTGCCGAGGCATCGTGTGCCGGCGTGCGCGTGGACATGATCATCCGCGGCATCTCGTGCCTCAAGCCCGGTGTTCCGGGCAAGACCGAGAACGTGCACGTGCGCTCCATAGTCGGACGTTTTTTGGAGCATGCGCGCGTCTATGCCTTTGGCGTGGACTCGGACATGATCTACCTGAGCTCGGCAGATATGATGACGCGCAACACCGAGCATCGCGTGGAGATCGCCTTCCCAGTGCTCGACCCCACCTGCCGCGCCCTGGTGCACGAGTACATGGGCATGCAGCTGCGCGACAACGTGAAGGCCCGCAGCCTCACGAGCGACGGCACCTGGGTCCCCGTGGAGCGCGCAGAGGGTGAGAAACCCTTCAACTCGCAGGAAGCCCTGCTGGAGCGTGCCTACCGCAACGCCGAGGCCGCGCCCGAGCCCGTCATTGAGGCAAAGCCCGCCCCTGCTCCTAAGCCGCAGCCGGCCACACCCGAGGTTCAGAAGGTCCAGGCGACCGTCATTGAGCCCGAGCCCGCACCTGCGCCTCAGCCCGAGCCGCAGGCAGCTAAGCCCGCACCCGAGACGAGCGCCCGTCGCGATAAGCCCGCCGGCAAGACCAAGGCCATCGAGCGCCATCGCCCCGGTCGTGTGCGCATGGGCCTGGGCCTGATCGGCCTGGGTCTTAAGACGCTCATTACCGGCAAGACGAAATAGTCGTTTGTAGAAGCAGTTTGTAGAAGCGCCCCGCATTTGAGGAAAGCCTCGGATGCGGGGCGCTTTTCCCTGCTACCATGGTGCGAGCAACAACGCGAATGACAGGCAGGGATATGAAGCTCACTATAGAATCGATGACCTACGGCGCCGACGGGCTGGCGCACGCCGACAACGGCAAGGCCGTCTTTGTGCAGGGCGCCGTGGCAGGCGACACCGTCGAGGCCGAGGTCGTACAGGACGGCAAGTCGTTCATGCGCGCCCGCACGACCGAGATTCTGGAGCCGAGCCCCGATCGCATTCAGCCCCCCTGCCCCTTCGTTGGCATCTGCGGCGGTTGTTCGTGGGGCAATCTCTCACGCACGGCACAGCTCGCCGCCAAGGAGCAAAACCTGCGCTCCACGCTCGAGCGCATCGGCAAGTTCGCTCCTGAGCAGGTCGATGAGTTGGTACAGCCCATCTGCCACACCAAGGACGACTGGGGCTACCGCAATAAAATCGAGCTCGAACCGACCGTCGTCAACGGTCGCGTGCGCCTTGGCATGCACGGTGTCGACCCCAGCAAAATCGTGACCGTCGATGCGTGCCCGCTGTTCGATAAGCGCTTCCCGAAGGCACTCAAATCGGTCGTCGGCGCACTCAACTATCTAAGCGGCAGCCATGACTTGGGACTCGAACGCGTGGGCATTCGTGCATCGCGCCGTACCAAGGCACTCGAGGTCGCACTCTGGACGCCTACAGGCTCTTTTCCGCGCTCGCAGGTCTCCCGCGTGCTGGCGGACGCCGCTCATCCCACGAGCATCGTGCGCGTGATGAGCAAGGGCGAAAAGAAGGCCCGCCGTGTCTCCAAGGTCGAAATGCTCGCCGGAGAGGGCTCATGGACCGAGAATATCGCCGAGGGTCAGATGCGCTTGTCTGCCCCGTCTTTTTTCCAGGTCAACACCAAGGGTGCCGAGATTTTGATCGAGCTTGTCATGGAAGCGCTCGACCCGCAAGAAGACGAGCTTGCCGTGGACCTGTACTGCGGCGCCGGAACCTTTACCCTGCCGCTCGCCCGCCGCTGCGACTTCGTCGCCGCCGTCGAGGCCTACGGCCCGGCCGTGCGCGACCTGCGCCGTAACCTGGAGATCAACAAGCTTGATAACGTCGACGTCATTGGCGGAGACGCGGTGCGCGAGTTCCCCGACCAGGATGCCGACGTCTTGGTGGTCGACCCGCCGCGCGCAGGCCTCGCCCCCGAGGCGATCGACCTTATCGCCAGCACGAGTGCTCGCGATGTCGCCTACGTGAGCTGCGACCCGGCCACCCTGGCGCGCGATCTCAAACGCTTTGTCGAAGAAGGCACCTTCTCCCCCGTCAAGATCACGCCAGTCGACCTGTTCCCGCAAACCTTCCACTGCGAGACCGTCATCCACCTTAGGCGCAACTAGTCACTCAATCATTGCTCAGGTAAATCATTGAGAAATCGAGCGTGGCAAGCGGAGGTCTTCGGGGTATAAGACGGCTAATTGTATGCCGCCTATGAAAGGAACCCTCATGCCCAGCGTTGCCGTTCTCGCCGCCGATGGCTTTGAAACTATTGAATGCTTGACCATGGTCGATGTCATGCGTCGCGGCGGTGTGCGCGCCACGCTCGTCTCGATTATGCCCACACGTGAGGTCGTAAGCTCGCTGCAGATTCCCGTGACCTGCGATGCGCTCTTTGATGAGATCAACTTTGACGAGTACGACTGCGTCGTGCTGCCCGGCGGCTTGCCCGGTGCCACCAACCTGCGTGCCGATCAGCGCGTCTGCGACGTGGTCTGCGAGTTCGCCGCGACCAAGCACGTTGCCGCCATCTGCGCCGCCCCGTTTATCCTGGGCGAGCTCGACCTACTCGAGGGGCGCCACGCCACGTGCTTCCCTGGCTTTGAGAAAAGCTTCCCCGAAGGCGCCTATACCGGCGAGAAGGTTACGCAAGACGGCAACATCATCACCGCCAGCGGCATGGCCCAGTCGCTCCCCTTTGCGCTTGAGCTGCTGCGCACGCTCGCCGGCGACAAGGCCGTCGAGAAGGTCGCCGAGGGCATTCAGCTATGATTTTGGCTTCGCAATCACCGCGCCGCATCGAGTTGATGCGCGAGGCGGGCTATGACATTCGCGTGATTCCCGCAGATATCAACGAAACGCCTTTTGATGGCGAAGCTCCGCTTACACTCGTCGAGCGCTTGGCGCGTGCCAAAGCCGCCGCCGTTGCCGCCGAGCATGCCGAGCCCAACGAACTGACCGTCGCGGCCGATACTATTGTCACCTTTGACGGCCAAATTTTGGGCAAGCCGGCAGACGGGGACGAGGCGCGCACCATGCTCCGCGAGCTTTCGGGCCGCACGCACCAGGTCGCAACCGGCGTCTGCATCGTTAAAGCCGGCGACGCTACAGCTCCGCATGCCGCCGAGAGCCTGTCGTTTGTCGATGTGACCGACGTGACGTTCTATGAGCTTACCGAAGAGCAGATCGAGCGCTATGTTGCCTCCGGCGAACCCATGGACAAGGCCGGGGCCTACGGCATCCAAGGCACAGGCGGCCGCATGCTTGTGCACGATATTTCGGGTGACTTCTACAACGTGGTGGGCTTGCCCATCGCTCGCGTCGCACGCGCGATTCAAAAACTCTCGTAATTGCATCTGGCGCTGGGTATCCCCCAGCGCCTACAATTTTGCCGTACCGTACGGATCCCGACCGGGCATAAGGCCCGGCGGAAAACCGATAGGAGAAAACATGGACACACTGCTCGAAGCCATCGATGTTTGCAATGTCGATGGCTTTTGCTTTGGCAACTATACGGACGAGGAGGCTGGCACCGGCTGCACCGTAATCGTGGCGCCCGAGGGTGCCACCGGCGGCGTTGACGTTCGCGGCGGTGCTCCAGCATCGCGCGAAACCGACCTGCTGCGACCCGAGAACACCGTCGACAAGGTTCACGCCGTCTGCCTTTCGGGCGGATCGGCCTTTGGCCTCGAGGCTGCAAGCGGCGTCGCTCGCGAACTCGAGAGCCGCGGCATTGGTCTGCCCGTCGGCCCCACGCAGGTGCCCATCGTGTGCTCCAGCTGTATCTTCGACCTTGCCTTTGGCGACCCCACCGTACGCCCCGACATAGAGGCCGGCATCGCCGCCGTGCGCGAGGCACTCGACAACACCCCCACCACGCTCGAGCAAGGCAATGTGGGCGCCGGCACCGGTGCCACCGTAGGCAAGCTCATGGGCCCTGCCACCTGCATGAAGGCCGGCCTTGGCACTGCCGCCGTGGCGCTCGGTCCCGTTAAGGTAGGCGCCGTGGTTTCGGTCAACGCCTGCGGCAACGTTGTCGACCCCCTCACCGGCGAGTGGGTCGCCGGCATGCGCACCTCAGCCGATAGCGACCAAATCGTCGATATGGAACTCGCAGCCTTTGCCGCCGCCGGATCCATGCAGATGCCGCTCGACCGCACCAACACCACCATCAGCTGCATCGTCACCAATGTTGAGCTCACCAAGGCTCAGGCCACCAAGGTCTCCCAGATGGCCGCAGACACCTACGCACACGCCATCCGACCCACGCACACCACCAACGACCGCGACACCATCTACACCCACGCCAGCCGCAAACAGGCCGCCCACCCAATCACCAACATACCCCAAAACCTGCATGACATGC
>CALLSU010000148.1:0-19306 GCA_938011935.1 uncultured Collinsella sp. | reverse complement strand
GCTCGACCTTCTCCCTGCTGTACATGCGAACCTCCAGTCCGGACCGCCCCGCGGTCCAACTTTCTGTCCGCACCCCCCTTTGGAGGAATTTCTTTGGCGGACTTAGTACATGTGTTGCCGATTCAATCGGTTAGTGCCGAAGGCTGCGATGCACTTTCAAAGATTGAGTTACTTGAAGGCGATTCTGTCATCAAAATGAAAGAGTACTCCGATGTCGTGCGTTCTTTCTGGGAGGTCAATCAGCTTTATGAACAATTTCGATGGAACTACAGCGAATTGAGGCGTTTGGTTCCATGCGACCGGTCTGACATCTTGTCCGAGGGCTTTGCCGGCGGACGTTTTGGTGAGAGGATTGTTGTAAACGGCGCTTTTTGTAATTATGTATCAGCTGGCCGAGGTCTTATCGACAGAATGCAAGCCGTTATGCGTGAATACGACAAAGGTTCCAAAGACGAACTATATAAAGACTATTGGAAGTTGCCTTCTTCTTGGTATGACGGCGGCGGCCTTTACGTGTTTATGTATGAGATACGAAATCCCGTTCAGCATGGTCAAACCGTTGTTTCGCTTGTGAAAGAAAAAGGCTCTACCAGGGTTCGATTCGATCTTGACCAAATCGCTGACATGCGCGAATACAGTACCTCGGCAAAGCTGCGCGCGTTTTTAGATACGACTATTTCGAAGATTAAAGAGTGTGATCCGTCTGGTTCTCCGTTCCTTAGTTTTCGTTATACGAACATGGAATACAACAAGCTTGTGATTGAACTCTTCTGTCATTTTCTGCAATGTGCTGAACCTAGGATACGTGAAGTTCGTAGGGATACGGAACGTCTGCTTTCGCAGCACGATGGGGCGGTTGGCAGCTTAGGTGGCTCTTCTTTTGTTGCATATGTCGATGGTGACATGGCTCATGTTATTGATCAGATTGATGTTGATCCGGTTAAGCAACTAAAAGATATACGCCTAAAAGCGAAGAGACATCTAAAGGAAGCCCGAAATGCAGTTGCGGCTGAGCGCCGTTTCTATGCTTTCCGGTAAAGGACATAAGAACGTAATATGCATTTCAATGGTCTGGATGCCTGAGCGTTATCTGACTGAGAATGAGTTTAAACGGTGTATTAAGGACTAATGGTCAGCTGGTGGCGTCAGGCGCCGATACAAATCTTGATTGAAGTTTGTGTATGTAAGTTCGCTATTGCTGAGCTCCTCAATTCTCGGATCTCTATAGTCGTTAATGAATGTCAATGTGCATACGTCTTCAACAAAACGTTTGCGCCTGGTTTCGATATCTTGCTTATATGGAAGCTCTTCTTTATTTGAACCCCACACTTCTTCAATCACTATATCGAGGCATTTAATAAAATGCTTGCTGTGCTTTGCGAACTCATAGACGGCACTGTAATTGGCGTTCGTTTTGACTTCGTACCAAGTGAGAGGCTCATAGTAGGCGAGAATATTTAAAGCTGGTAGTAGACATAGGTTTGGGAAAAGTCTTGCTCTGCCGTTTCCACAAAACTCCTGGTGAGTATCGATGTAATCCAATTGTTTCTTTATTGGATCTGCAAGCCTGTTGCAAGTTCTTAACGATGCTTGTTTATTGCTGAGCAACTCATTCGTTATGTTTATATAACTTTGCGTATAGCCGTTATTTGCGCTGACACCCTTATACAGAAGGTAATCGGCCGGCTTTATCGAATCCAGCTCTAGGCGTTTGTCGTAAAAACGCTCGAGGTATTTTCTGCCTTCGAATTTTGGGCCATACACGCCTTGGAGGGAATGGCCCAGCTGAGTAATGTCGGTCGAATAAACCACAACGATATTTTCTTGCTGAAACAGGTTTTTTGTCTGCTCGAGCACCTTTATGGCGAATTCGGGTCGGCAGCGGTCGAGCTCGTCGATAAAGATGACGGCTCGGTTGGCTACCTCAGGTAGATTATTCTTAATGAGTTCGTCAATTTTGCCACGGAGCTCTTTTTCTTCTTTGTACCGTGCGAGAAAATCGGCGCCACTGAACTTATCAATGGCACCATTGATGTCACCGCTATATCCAATAAGGGAAGCAGCGGCTTCTAGGACGTTAATGATTCCCTTGCCGAAATCCTTTCCTTCCTTGACGCTCTCTTCGCCTACAGCGTTGGCGATAGAGGCCAATATGGGCAAGATCGGATTGTCGAAATGGTCCTCCTCCCACGCGTTGAAATAAATGGGCAGACATGGCGTCGCGGGGAGTTCCGTTGCGGTTTCTCCTAGTGTCGCGTTAAGTGTCTCTAAATCGGGGTCGAGAGTCGGATTTGCCATTTGCAGGACTCTCGCTACTTGCTTTACAAAGAATGTCTTGCCAGAACCCCAAGGCGCGTCAATAACAAAGGTATACGGAGGTTCAACCGCAATGAGCATCTTTAGAAAGTCCTCAATTTCTCTCTTTCGGTGATGCGGATCTTGGGTGAGGGCGATATCAATCGCTTCCGGCGTGGGTTCTTCGTCTACTCGTTTCATGGTGGCTGCCTTCTTTCTGTGGGCTAGGGTTTCGTTTCTCTGTCGTTTGTCTTTCATTTTATTGCCGATATGCTATTCAGTGTTTCATTTGAATTGTTTATCAGTAGGCGGCCTTGCTGCCGTGGTTTTTCTATTGGGGGTCAAGTGTGCCTGGGGTTAAGAATCAGCACTACGTGCCTCGGTTTTATCTCAAATCGTTTACCGATGCCCCAGGCTTTCTCTGTGTTGTGAGGCGCGATGCTGATGGGTTGAAGCCCGTCTTTCGAACGAGGCCTGAAAACGTTTGTGCGGAAAACTATCTCTATGAGGTCAGGCGACGCGAGGCCTTGGGTGAAGACGGTTTCGTTGAAAAGGGCGTAATTGAAGATGCTCTTGGCAAAATCGAGAACGATCTTGCTCTTTCCTACCGATCACTGCCCAGCTATCTTGATTCTGGAAAAATGCCAAAAGGTGAAGAGTGCGTCGAGTTGATTACTCGGCTGGCATTTTTGCTTGCCTTTTTCATTGTGAGGAATCCTAAATGGCTGAACGAGGTGAGAGGTAACTCTGGTGCACACTCCGTCGAATTGTTGTCGAGTGGCTTTTTCACGGACGAAGACATTTTGCAAATGGATTTGGCAGGGTACGGGGACGAATTTGAAGCCATTATCGAGCTTGCTTGTTTGGATACGGCGCTGTTCAGGTTCGATAAGGGCGCGCCTCTGTACGAGCTACTTGCCTTATTGCTTGACATGGATTGCCTGTTTTACATAGCGCCTGAAGGTACTGAGTTTGTCACAACGTCGCTCCCCGTGCATGTCGAGTGGAAGGACGAGAGTGATGAAAACCCTTGTGGCATCTATTTCCCGTTGAGCCCTCGTCATGCCGTTGTGTTTAGACAAAGATTGAAAGAAGACCGTTACGTCTCCATCACTCGCATGGCGGCAGTTGAAGTCGATTCATTTAACCGTGTTCTGATGAACGGTGACAGGTTATGGGAGTTTCTGATTGCAAAAGATCGCCTCTACTTAGAACGACTAATTGGGCAATATCAGCCCGGGTTTAGAACGAGTGATAATTTGCTCGCATGAGCACTACTGAATATCGCGGAACGGCATCGTTGATATTGCGCCTGGGCACCAGGGCCAAACTAGCTTGAGTAATCTGTCCTACGCTATCTGCACTTTCTCTATGTTTTACCGCGTTATGTGGTTCAGTCTGTTCTTTGCACCTTAGGCCTCCAGCTGCCTTAAGCACTTGATTTAGTCTACTTAAAGTCTATAATCAAAGAAAAGCTCTGAAATACCTTTTCAAAACAATGAAAGGAAAGTTGAGGACGATGCTTTGTCAGTTTTCCTTCAGGAACTATAGGTCCTATCGCGACGAGGCGGAGCTTTCCATGCAAGCGACGTCGATGAGGGAGTTTGAGCGCTCCCTTATCGAGTGTCCCGATGGGCAGAGCTTTCTGCCGGTGGCTGCGGTGTACGGACCCAACGCTGGCGGCAAGTCCAACCTACTCGAAGCTCTTGACTACGTTCGTTCGGCTGTGGCCAGACCGATCAGATTGCTGTCATCTAGCTCTGATGCGCCAGAGGGCAATCGTCCTTCGATACCCCGTTGTTCGGCGTTCGAGTTCGATGATGTGTCTGCTCTCGAGCCTACCGAGTTCGAGCTCTACTACCGCGCGGGCGAGCATGAGTATCGTTATGCCCTGTCCGTGCATGCCGACGAGATCGTGTCCGAGGGACTGTGGCGGCGCAAATTGGGAGCTTCGCGTACGGCAATGTTGTTCGAGCGCGAGGGTGCTGAGGTCGAGCTCGGTCCCACGCTGCGCAAACTTGTGACGGCTGCGAGATTCAACCCGAGCCTGCCGTACCTGTCGTTCCTCTGTATTAACTTTGACGCGCCGGTGATCAAGGAGGCTGCCAGCTGGTTTCTTGATGGCGTGTTCCTGAACTACAACAGCTCTTACCTGGAGCGGATGCTCGAGCAATTGCTAGACGAGGCGGAGTCACCCGAGGTCATGCGCTTTCTGCGCGCCGTCGACGTACGCATCGATGGCTTTAGGGTGGAGAAGGCCCCGGAATGGCGCGGCCAGCGCGTCTTTGTGAGGCACGAGGTGGACGGCAAGGGCTATGAGCTGCGCCTTTCTGAGGAGTCAGCCGGCACACAGAAGCTCATGGGGCTAGCTGCATATCTGATGACTGCGCTCGAGCGCGGCGCTACCGTTGTGGTCGACGAACTTGACGCTAAGCTTCACCCGAAGCTCCTGCGCTACGTGATCCTGTTGTTTAAGGATCCCGAGGTCAACAAGAGCGGCGCGCAGCTCATCTTCTCGTCTCAGGACGTGTCCACAATGCGAAACGACGTGTTCCGCCGCGACGAGATATGGTTCGCCGCACGCGGCGAGGGGGAGGCGAGCCAACTGTGGTCGCTCGCCGACATCCACGAGGCTAATGGCAACTTGGTTAGCAAGAATGCTGCTTTCGATAAGCAGTACCTGTCTGGTCGTTACGGTGCCGACCCGTATCTCACCCGCATCGAGGAGTGGGATTAACATGGCAGCGAAGAAGTCGAAGGGCTGGCGTAGTGGCAAACACGAGGTTCACCCGCGCATGGTGCAGATGACGCGCCACCTCGTGGTGACCGAGGGCAAGGAGACTGAGCCTCGCTACTTCGAGGGCGTGCGTGCTGCTTTGTGCGCGGCAAACGAACGCAAGGTTGCCGTTATCGTTAAAGGCGCTTCGGGGCGTTACCGAACTTTTGCGCGATAACGAATAGGACCTTGTGTGATTCGCAAGCTCTCCCATTGATATCATGACCATAGCGTTCTATTTGCCGACCTTTATCGGAGATGCCCTATGGTCCAGATTGATCCGATGGAATATCCCAAGTTTTCCGATTATTCATTCCACGCCCAGTCTTCTCCTAATATCCCTGTTGGGAGTGCCGGGATGATTGAGACCCTAAGAACGATCCTGGATGTCTTGAAGAGCGGCCAATCCCTAGATGACTTTATTTCAATTGAGGGCTCAACAGCCAAGCTCTCTCTTGGCGAAGCTTGTCTTGCCCTGAGCCCGTGCGGATTGGTTGTTAAGACTGCTGAGGGATACACTCCTTCTGCGGAAGCGGACCGTTGGATTGACACGGGAGATAACTCCTATCTGGCTGCGTGCCTGGCAAGTCGTTGCAAATTCTTTAGCGGCATGATTGAAGTGCTGGGCACGCCAAAGACTTCGGGCGAGCTGCGTTTAATCGCCAATGCCGAGTACGGAATGAGCTGGACCAAGAAGAGCGAGGTTCAGCGCCGTCTAAAATGGGCTCGCGAGCTCGGCCTTGTTGAATATCGAGAATACGAAGGATGTCGATATGCACGGACCCCTCTAGGTGATCAATGGGTTTCTCAGATTGAAGTGGAACCCAAGGGTGTCTTGGAGGAATCCGCCTCCTTAAACTGGGACGAGCCTTCAAATTGGGCCGTCGACCTTGCTTTACATGCTAAACAATCCGATCGTTCGGATTCTATTGGATTTTTCGCTGGTGGAGCATCCGGATTTATTGATGCCACAACCGAGCTCCTTTCCATCGTTAAAAACGGTGGTGATGAGTCTGCAATCGTTCAGTTTTCTAACTTGTCCTATAAACTTTCCGAAAGCTCAACCAGAGCGGCGATTTCTGCACTTTCAAAATTGGGCTTTGTGCAGCGGTCATCACTTACGACGTACGAATTAACTTCAATTGGTGACGCTTGGCTGTCTGAAAAATCTGCAATTAATTTTGCTTGCTGTTTTCATGCGGCGTTCTCTTGGGTATTTGAGCTTTTGCCGCTTGTTGGTCACAGCGCGTTTGATGTTAGGTCAATCCAGCTGCTTCTGTTCGAACGTTTTAACGTCAACTTTTCCCATGATGCGCTAAGAAAGCGTCTAAATGTGTTGTTGAAAGCTGGCTTACTAAAAAAGAGAAGCCAGATGAGTTATCAGGCAACTGAGCACTGCGATTCTTTTTTGAGCGGATATGGCTTTAATTTCGCCGTTGATTCCATTGGCAAACAGGGGGCGGGATTTGAGCAGCCCGTGGATACCGATGTCGACAAATTGATTGGAGAGCTTTGGGATGCATCACGTGATTCCAGTCATCCTGATCGTCTGGAACGAGCTGTGGAGCGGTGTTTTAGTCGCCTTGGGTTTAGAACGACCTTGTTGGGCGGCTCTGGTGACACAGATGTTTTGGCCGTCGCGAATGCTGCTTCGAGATTTTCTTATTCCGTGGTAATTGATGCCAAATCAACCTCTAATGGCGGGGTCTCTGCCTCACAAGTCGATTTTGATACCCTTGAGCTGCATCGTCGTAAGCACGATGCGTCGTTCATCGCCGTTGTGGGTTCAAGTTTTTCTGAAAAACGGATCTGCGATAGGGCTAAGGAACATGACGTCGCGTTATTTGGAATTAGCGAGTTGGAAAAGCTTCTTAAGCTTCAAGAGGAGATTCCTCTCGTTTCTCAAGACTATAAAATTCTCTTTGAGAATTCTGGGTCTATCGATCTTGGTTTATTGGATCCCGCTATCGCTCGCTTTAGGCGAACGACCAAATTGCTTGATTTGGTGCTCAGGGCGTTGCTTTCTCAAAACGAAGATAAAGAATTTGGCGGCTTGATGTCTAAGCGGGATGTTTACTGGTTCATGAAAAACGGAACGTCCTCAATTGAAGACTTGTCGATCAGTGAGGTCGGTGAAATGCTCGAGTTCCTGTCCTCACCTTTTGTTGGGTGTATTGGTAAGGATAAAGACGGATATTACGCTGTGGGATCTTTCGATGATGCCGCTAAGAGGCTTGTTCTGCTGGCCAAGGCGTGTAATGGGTAGCGTTGGCTTGGTCGGGAACTTGACTGCGTTCATATAGAGGCGTCCGTCCGTCAGGCCGTCGATATACGCTTCTTGGGGCGCAAACTTCAGTAGGCAGTCGATGTCGTCGTTAGGTATGGCGTGTCCTCCCATTGGTTGATGCGCCCCGGACCGCCCCGTGCGTTTCGGGCTGATGGCTGCCAAGTCAGCTATTCCAAAGAGCTGCCGTTTCTTTCATCCAATGATTCCGTGCGAGAGCAATGTACATTGCCTGCCATTCTCCCTGCGGAGCTGTCAGCAGATTGTGATGTGCCTTTTCAGAGCGAATAGCATTTCCTCGATGAATCTAAGTCGAATGAGTTGCCACTCCCACATCCTCTGAAAATGTTCTTAAGACAGCCTTAAAGGCGTTCCAGCTCGCGTTGACAGCGTACAATACGCATGTTTGACTATGACAAATGCGGAATTAAGGGGAGGAGTGCGCCATGGAGGTGCTGGTTGTTGGCAACACCGCATATGTTGACGATGACTTTTGTGCCAAGGCGTTCCCCGGGGACCACGTTAAGGTCGTCGCTGCCGCGGAAGCGCGTCGTGATGAGTCGTCGCCCCTTGCCTCGTGGAAAGAGCTCCTCCAGCACTTGGAGCAGGCCTACGAGTTTGACCGCGTGGTCTACCTGTCTAATTTCCTTACCCCACATACCGATACCATGGGCGATATTGAGCTGCTGCGTTCGGTCTTTCGTGCGTGCGCGGACCGCCGGGTACAGCTGCTGTATGTAGCGGGACCCGCGGGTGCTGAGGGTGCCGCCGATGCCACGGGGCGCACGGGCAAGGGAATTATTGCCCGCGCGGCAAACGACCTGTGCCGCCACTACGCTGTGTGCGAAGGCGTGCAGGCAAAGATCCTGCGCGTGCCCTTCCTCTACACTGCCTCCGCCGCGCTGGAGGATCCGTTTTTCGCGCCGCTGTTCGACGCGTGCTTAACCGGATCGGTCGCTTTGCAGGGCGCGGAGGATGCGGCGTTTCCCCTGCTGTGTGCGGAGGAGCTCGCGGTGCTGGTACGCCGCATCTTTGACAGCTGGGATGCCTCCTTTGAGACGCTCGACGTTGCCGATACCTTCCATCACACGTCGGGTGAGATGGGCGAGGCCCTCAAGGCGCTGTTCCCCGGCCTTGCCGTTACCTATGGCGATTCTTCCGGCTACGCCCTGCCCGCTAGCGACGTCGTTCGCGTTCGCTATGGCTGGTTTCAGCGTTACGACCTGCTGCGCGACCTCTCGACTATTCAGGCTCGCTGGGATACTGGCCGCGCAAAGAAGGTCAACCCCTTGCGCGCCGCCATCGACCGTATCCAGTTGCGCACGCTGCCTATTAAATGCCTGGAGACGGGCGTTGCCTGGGTTCTGTTCGAGGTGCTGGAGCGCTTGTTCTCCCAATCGACCCAGCTCAACGTGCTCGATTATCGCCTGCTCTACGTGGTGCTGATCGGCACGCTGTATGGCTTGGACTTTGGCCTGGTTGCGGCGCTGCTGGCGTCGGTGGGTTTGGCTGCGAGTTACTTTACTCTGTACGGCTATACCTTCCAGGGCCTGTTCTACGAGCCGTCCAACTGGCTGCCGTTTATTGCATACTTTGTTGTGGGTGCCGTGTGCGGCTATGTGCAGCTGCGCAACAGCGAAGCCATTAGGGCGGAGCGCGATCATAACGAGTTAGTGCGCAACCGCAATACGTTCCTTACGCAGCTCTACCACGACGCGATCGAGGACAAGCGCGCGTACAGGCGCCAGATCGTGGGTCGCCACGACAGCTTTGGCAAGATCTTTGCCGTGACGCAGGAGCTCGACGTGTTCAACCCACGCGACATCTATCGCAAGTGCTGCGAGCTTCTGGGCGAGATCCTCGAGAACGATTCGGTGACGATCTACCATGTTTCTGGCGGAGCATTTGCACGCCTGGTGGCAGCAAGTCCCGCGATTGCCGAAGATGCCGCACGCTCGCTTACGCTTGAGCAGCTTGCGCCCCTTTTGGGCGACGGGGGTCGTTCGAACCTGTGGGTGAACCGCGAGCTGACGCCGGGGCTTCCCATGTTTGGATACACAATCGAGCGCGATGGGGCACCCGCCGTGTTGATCTTTGTGCGTAGTGCGGCCGAAAACCAAATGACGCTCTATTACCAAAACCTGTTCCGCATCTTGTGCGGCCTGGTCGAAAGCGCGCTGGGCCGTGCCTTTGACTATGAGGCGGTGGCACAGGATAAACGCTGCGTTGACGGCACTTGCGTGCTCAAGCAGGCTGCCTTTGGCCAAGAGCTCGCGGCCGTGCAGGCGCTGGCAGATGGCAAGATGGGCAGCTTTTTGCTCCTGCGCGTGGTACCGGGCATGGAGCCTGTCGGCGAGCTGGTGGGCGCAATTGGGTCGGCAATCCGCGAGAGCGATGCGGCGGGCCTGGTCGATGGTGACATGCTCTACCTGCTTATGCGCCAGGCAAAGGCGTGCGATCTGCCCATTATCCGCGAGCGCCTGAGCGCAAAGCAGATTGCGGTGGAGCCCGTCGACGGCGAGGACATCGTGGCGCTGCTGCAGCACATCGCTTACACCGGCGACGGTGAGGGAGGTGTCGCTTGATCTCGCTTGTCGTTGCTGCCGTCTTGCTGCTGATTCATGCGCTGGTTTGCCTGATACTGTGGACGCTCATGAAGTTGGGCCTGCTGCCGGTGCGCGGGCACATGCTGGCTGTAATAGTGTTGGTGCCGCTGTGGGGCCCGTTGCTGGTGGTTCTGCTATCGGTCCGCAGCGCGGTGTTTGGCGAGGGGCTGAAAGAGTCTGCGCTGGAGTCGCTGCGCTTCAACGACGACCTTCATCGCAGCATCCTAGTGCACGACCGTGAAGCCGATGCGGGCGTGATCCCGCTCGAGGAGGCGCTCATCGTCAACGATCCGGCAGACCGGCGTCGCCTAATGCTCTCCATGCTCACCGAGGAGCCCGAAGCGTACCTGGCGCAGCTGCAGGCGGCTAAGCTTAACGACGACGTTGAGGTGGCTCACTATGCCGCGACGGCGGTGGCGCAGATCTCCAAGGAGTCCGACCTTAAACTGCAGCAGCTGGAGCGTGCCTTTAAGACGGACCCGAGCGCGCAAAACCTCAACGAATACTGCGATTTTCTTGGTGAATACTTGGGCTCGGGTCTGGCCGAGGGGCGCGTGGCTCAGATTCAGCGCCAACAGTACGCGCGTTTGCTTGCGCGTCGCTGCGAGCGCGAGGACACCCTTGAGCTTCGCATTCGATACGCGACGGCGCTGGCCGATGTCGGACAGATCGACGAGGCGCAGGCCGTGACCGACCAGCTGGTGCTCGATGTGCCCGAGGAGCAGGAGGTTTGGATGCTTTGTCTGCGCCTTGCGGTGATGCGCCGCGACGGTGACGAGGTCCACCGTGTGATTGATGCGATTGACAAACAGCATGTATACTTGAGCGCCGCCAACCGCGAGGAACTGGCGTTTTGGCGCAACGAAGAGGAGGCCCGATGAGCGTGGTACAGCATATCCGCGACCGTGCGGGCCATTTTCGCTGGATGGGGCTGCTTGTGGTGTGGGCGGTCTTTATTGCCATGGCGGCCGTGCTGCTGGTGGAGCGCGCCGGCGTGCAGTACAGTGCGGGCCAGCATAAGCTGGGGATGCTTGCCGCCAACGATGCGGTTCCGGCCTCCTCGGCAATATTTGGCCAAAAGCCCACGTGCCTGGTCATTACCGATTCCGATCAAGCTGGCGTCGAGGACGTAAAGGAGCAGTTCGACCAGATTCTGCTCGATATGAAGATCGCGCACCGCGACGTGGACCTTGCGCTGGACGGCGCGGATGCCATTCCCTCGCTGACCTCCTACGATCGCGTGATTTTGCTCATGCCGTCGCTCGATGGGCTCGGTACGCACCTGAGCGACATTATGAGTTGGGTGAGTGCCGGCGGTTCGCTTATGCTCGCCATGCCTCCGGATAACTCGGGCTATCTGCAAGTGATTGCTCCCAAGCTTGGCATTGAATCTGCCGGATATGACTATGTAAAAGCCGAAAGCATTGTGCCGAGCGAGGACTTTATGCTGGGCGGGGGAGAGCGCTACGAGCTCTCGGACCCCTTTGATTCGTCGCTTTCGGTTTCGCTGCGCGAGACGGCTCGTGTGTGGGCTAAGACCGGCGATGCGGGCGCCCCGCTCATTTGGTCGAATGACTTCGGTAGCGGTCGCACCGTGGTGTGCAATATCGGTATCTATGACAAGGTCATGCGCGGTTTTTACGCCGCGGCGATCAGTCTGCTGGGCGATGCCACGGCCTACCCCGTCATCAACAGCGCCGTCTTCTATCTGGACGACTTTCCCAGCCCCGTGCCCTCGGGCGACGGCACCTATATCAAGCGCGACTACGGGCTTTCTAT
This sequence comes from uncultured Collinsella sp., assembly GCA_938011935.1. GTDB lineage: Bacteria > Actinomycetota > Coriobacteriia > Coriobacteriales > Coriobacteriaceae > Collinsella. Next base: position 7,566 of record CALLSU010000148.1, on the reverse strand, counting down.
CGCCGACTTTTATACCAAGGTCTGGTGGCCCGATCTGCAAAAGCTCGCGCAAAAATATGGCGTTCGCTTTACCGGCGTGATGATCGAAAACTACGAGGACGCGGTCAACCAGACCGAGCCCGCGCGCCAGGCCGATACCACGCAGTTCCGCTACTTTGGCGGCATGCTGCTGCAGATGGGCGGAGAGCTGGGTTTCCACGGCTACAACCATCAGCCGCTGGCGCTCTGGGATACCGACTATGGCACACTGTACGACTACAAGACGTGGAAGAACAAGGAGGCGCTCGTCGCATCGCTCAACGAGCTTATAGCCTTCCAGGACGAGGTACTGCCCAACGCGCATGGCTCGGTCTATGTGCCACCGTCGAATATCCTTTCGGCCCGTGCGCGCAAGCTTATCGGCACTGACGTTCCGCGCATTAAGACCATCGCCAGTACGTATTTTGAGGATGGCACCGACTTGCCCTATGTGCAGGAGTTTGGCGTGGCGAGCGATGGCATTGTGGAGCAGCCACGTATTGTCTCGGGCGGCATGGTCGGCGATTCCTATATGCGCCTGGCCGCCGTGTCCGAGCTCAACATGCACTACGTGAGTACGCACTTTATGCATCCGGACGACCTACTGGATCCCGGTCGCGGAGCCAAGGAGGGCTGGGAGGTCTACAAGGGCGGTCTGACCAACTACCTGGAGTGGCTTACCAAGTCTGCGCCCGACCTGCGGCGCCAGACCGGTTCGGAATGCTCGGGCGCCATCCAGCGCTTTTCGTCCGTGACGGTGAGCGTGGATACAAGTGCGGATGCCTGGACGCTCAGCCTGGGCAATTTCCACGACGAGGCGTGGCTCATGTTCCGCGCCAACAACGGTGAGCCAGGTGCAGTCACGGGTGGCGAGATTACGCATCTGATGGGCGACCTGTACCTGGTCAAAGCCACGGACAAGACGGTGACCATTGCATGCAAGGAGGGTGGCGACAAATGAGAATCTGCTTGGTACTCGAGGGTTGCTACCCCTATGTGCACGGCGGCGTGTCCACCTGGATGCACGGCTACATACAGGCCATGCCCGAGTACGAGTTTGTGCTGTGGGTGATTGGCGCGCATGCTGTCGACCGCGGCAAGTTTGTCTACGAGCTGCCCGGCAACGTGGTCGAGGTGCACGAGGTGTTTCTAGACGATGCCCTGCGCCTATCGGGCGAGCAAGAAGAGGCCGACTTTAACGCCCGCGAGCGCGAGGCGCTGCGCCGCCTGGTGTCGCTCTCCAATCCGGACTGGGACGTGCTATTCGATATCTTCCAGCGCCGTCGCGTGCATCCGCTCTCGTTTTTGCAGAGTCGCGCCTTTATGGATATCTTTCGCGACGTGTGCCTGGCCGAGTACCCATACACGCCCTTTGCCGATGCATTCCACACCATGCGCTCCATGCTGCTGCCCGTGCTCTACCTTCTGGGCAGCGAGGTGCCGGTGGCCGATGTGTACCACGCCATCTCGACCGGCTACGGTGGCCTGCTCGCCTGCCTGGGCTCAAGCGTTCACCATGCGCCGGTGCTGCTGACCGAGCATGGCATCTATACTCGCGAACGCGAGGAAGAGATCATTCGCGCTGACTGGGTGGTGCCGTCGTTTAAGGACCGCTGGATCCGCTTTTTCTACCTGCTTTCGGAGGAGATCTACCGTCGCGCCTTCCGCGTGACCAGTTTGTTCCATAACGCTCGCAAGACGCAGATCGATATGGGCTGCGATGCGGACAAATGCATGGTTATTCCCAACGGCATCCAGTTTGACCGCTTTAAGGACATTCCCTTAAAGCCCGATGACGGCTGGGTGGACATTGGCGCGGTGGTGCGCCTGGCGCCCATCAAGGACGTCAAGACCATGATCTATGCCTTCTTTGAGCTGCACGAGCGCCTGCCCAAGGTGCGTCTGCACATCATGGGTGGCGTGGACGACGAAGAGTACGGCGCCGAGTGCCATGCGCTCGTCGACACCCTGGGCGTGCGCGACCTGATCTTTACCGGCCGCGTCAACGTGGTCGAGTACATGGAAAAGCTCGACTTTACCATTCTGACGAGCATCTCCGAGGGCCAGCCACTCAGCGTGCTGGAGTCGCTTGCAGCGCGCCGTCCCTGCGTGACGACCGAGGTGGGCTGCTGCCGCGAGCTGCTCGAAGGCGCCCCGGGCGATGACTTTGGCGTGGCAGGTTTTGTGGCGCCGCCCATGTATCGCAAGGGCTTGGCCGATGCCATGGAGCGCATGTGCACAAGCCGCGCCCGCCGCATTGAGATGGGGGAGCGCGGCCAGCGTCGCGTCGCCACGTACTTTTTGCACGAGCAGATGCTCGCCAACTATCGCGCGCTGTACGACGAGACGGCGCGCGCGTTTGACCTGCCCAGAGAGGGGGAGTAGCCGGTGGCCGTAATCGGTTTTGAGCTCAAGCGCCTATTTAGGCGCAAGGGTCTGTTTGCCACGATGCGCGCCTATGGCTACGCCGGCATTGTGTGCACGGGCCCCATGCTGCTGGGCGTGCTACTCCAGGTGGGTATCTTGGTGCTGTGCGGTCTGTGGGGCGTGGGGCGCGCCAACCAGGATCTGCTGGTGTGCATGGTGACCTATACACTGCTGGCCTCGCTTACGCTCACAAGCTTTTTCTCCATGCCGGTCACGCGCTTTTTGGCCGACATGCTCTTTGCCGAGCGCGAGGATGAGATCCTGCCTTCGTTTTGGGGATCTAATGCCATCATGCTCGTTGCGGGCACGGTGCTCTACGGCGTCTTTTTGCTGTTCTCGGGGGCCACGCTGCTGCAGGGGCTACTGTGCCTGTGGCTCTTCAACATCATGATCGTCAACTGGAACGGCATGAGCTATCTCACGGCCATCAAAGACTATCGTGGCATTCTGTGCAGCTTTGCGGCCGCCATTGGCGTGGCGTGCCTGTGCGCCCTGGCAGCGCTGGCGTTGGGACTGCCGCCGGTCGAGGGCCTGTTGGCGTCAATCGCCCTAGGCTACGGCGTCATGCTTGCCTGGGATGTGGTACTGCTGTACCGGTATTTTCCACAGAGTGATCGGAGTCCCTGGCGTTTTTTGCGCTGGCTCGACCAATTTATGCCGCTTGCGCTTACGGGGCTGTTTACCAACTTGGGGCTTTTCGTACACCTGGTTATTATCTGGGCGGGCCCTATTGGCGTGCAGATCAAAGGCCTGTTTTACGGGGCTCCTTACCATGACGTGCCGGCACTCATTGCGTTTTTGACCACACTCGTCACGACCGTCAACTTTGTGGTGTCGGTCGAGGTCAATTTCTATCCGCGCTACCGTGACTACTACAGCCTGTTTAACGACGGCGGCGTGGTGGGCGATATTGTGGTGGCCGAGGAGGAGATGCTCTCCACGCTCAACAGCGAACTGCGCTTTTGCGCGCTCAAGCAGCTGTTTGTGACGGCGGCGGTCATTTCGCTCGAGACCACGGTGCTCTCGGCCCTGCCGCTGGGCTTTAACAATCTTATGCACGGGTATTTTCGCACGTTATGCGTAGGCTACGGCCTGTATGCCGTGGGCAACACGATCCTGCTTATCTTGCTGTACTTTACCGACTACAAGGGAGCCGTTCTGGCCTCGGGCCTGTTTGCCGGTGAGGCATGGCTGGCGACCGCCGTGTCATTGCATTTGCCGCAGCATATATACGGCTTTGGCTATTTGTTACGTGCTCTGGTGTTTTTTATCGTGGCGCTGCTGCGGCTCGATACCTATTCCGCCAACTTACCGTATCGTATCCTGAGTCAGCAGCCCATTGTGGCGACCGACAAAACGGGTCGTTTTACACAGCTGGGCCGCTTGCTCGACCGTGCCGAGCAGCGCTATGAGGAAGGCCGCCGCAAGGGCGTGCCGCACGGCGCGTTTCAGCGCGCAGTAGTTCGCGTGTATCGCAACCATTGGGGAGGTTCTGATGATCGATAAGTTGATGTCTCGCCGCTGTCTGATCGAGGCAGCTGCCGGCGCGCTGCTGCTTTCGGGCTGCTCATCTCAGGACGAATCCTCGACCAAAAAAGTCAAAAAGCAGGGCAAGATTAAAAAGGCCGAGGCCTCCGACCAGTCCAAGCATCTGCGCGATAAGGACGAGCTGTACGAGGTCTATGATGACTCGGGCATTGTGACCATGTATCTGACGGTCTCTCGCGGCAACAGCTCCGAGAACACGGACCATAGCTGGGCCGAGATCAACACGTACTCGGTGTATGACTATGCCGACATGGGCGTGACGCGCTATCAGGTTATGGGCCTGCTGCAGGCGGGCGACGAAGACGGCCCGGTGGCCGGCGAGGTTGGCTATGGCGAGGAAGCGCCCAATGCCACCGTGCAGGTGCGCGGCCAGACATCGAGCTCCTACACGCAAAAGAATTACAAGGTGGAGCTCAAAAAGGGCAAGGGCACCTGGCGCCAACAGCGCGCGATTGCGCTCAACAAGCACATGGGCGAGGGTATGCGTTTTCGCAACAAGATGGCCTACGACCTTATCCGCGGGATTCCCCAGATGATGGGCCTGCGTACGCAGTTTGTGCATCTGTGGGTGTGCGACCAGACCGAAAAGTCCAACGATACCTTTGAGGACTACGGCCTGTTTACGCAGGTGGAGCAGCTCAACAAGACGGCGCTTAAGGCACATGGCCTGGATAAGAGCGGGTACCTGTACAAGGTGAACAGCTTTGATTTCCATCGCTACGAGGACACCATTAAGCTTGCCGACGATCCCGACTACAACCAGGCAAACTTCGAGGGCATGCTCGAGATTAAGGGCGATTCGGACCACACCAAGCTCATCGAGATGCTCGATGCGCTCAACGACGAATCGCAAAAGATCGATAACGTGCTCGACACCTACTTTGATACCGAGAATCTGGTCTATTGGCTGGCGTTTCAGATCCTGACGGGCAACTGCGATACGCAGAACCGTAACTGCTATCTGTACAGCCCGCTTAACTCCAAGGTCTGGTATATCCTGGATTGGGATAACGACGGCATGCTGCGTAAGCTGGAGCTTTCTCTTACCGGGTTCTCGGACTATGCGAGCTGGGAGCGCGGCGTAAGCAACTACTGGGGCAACGTGCTATTCAATCGTGCGCTGCGCAGTAAGGCGTTTCGCAGTGAGCTCGACCGCGCCGTAAAGGACCTGCGCTCGTATATGACCGAGGCGCGCCTGGCCAAGATGATCAAACATTATCGCGAGGTTACCGAATCGCTGGTCTTTGCTTCGCCCGATACCGACAATCTGCCTGTCACCAAGGACCAATACGAGCAGATCGCCGCGGCGATTCCCTCCGAGATCGAGGAGAACTATAAGAGCTACTGCGAGAGCTATAAAAAGCCCATGCCGTTCTACATTGGCGTGCCGCAGATCGATAACGGTAAGCTGCGTATGAACTGGGATGCGTCCTACGACTTTAAAGCGCGTGACATTCGCTATACCGTGGAGCTGGCGCGCGACTATGCCATCAAGGACGTGCTTTTTAAGGCCGAGGACGTGCTACTTCCCGAGGTGACCTGTGATGCGCCCGATGCCGGCCAGTATTTTGTGCGCGTGCGCGCCACCAACTCCGACGGCTATACGCAAGATGCGTTTGACTACTATGTGACCGACGACGGCAAGCACTACGGCATGAAGTGTTTTTACGTGCAGGACGGCGGTAAGGTCGTGGAGGATACGTATGAGGAGGGCTAGCGCGCTGCTTGAGCGCTTGGCAGCTCCGCCTGTGCGTGCCACGCAGGAGCGTTACCGCCACGAGCTCAAATATCTCATTAACGAGGGCGAGCACGCCGCGCTTGCCTGTCGCATGGCGCCTGTGTTTAAGCTGGACAAGCATGCGCAGGCGGGCGGTTATACCATTCGCAGCCTGTACTTTGACGACTACTGCAACTCGGCCTACGAGGAAAAAGACGCCGGTATTCTCATGCGCAAAAAGTATCGCGTGCGCATCTATAACGGCAGCGACAAGGTGATTAAGCTCGAGCGCAAAAAGAAGTACGGCAGCTGGATCTACAAGGAGGACGCGCCGCTCACGCGTGACGAGTTCGAGCAGATTCTGGCTGGCGACTACGACTTTTTGCTGAGGAGCCCCTATCCGCTCTGTCGCGAGTTCTACATCGAGTGCATCTGTAATATGATGCGCCCGCGGACCATCGTGGACTACGAGCGCGAGCCGTGGGTGATGGACGAGGGCACCGTGCGCATTACCTTTGATAGCAACGTGCGTGCGGCGGTGGGGAGCTTTGACATCTTTGACGCGACGTTGCCCGCGTTGCCCGTGCTGGAGCCCGGCAAGCTGGTGATGGAGGTCAAGTTTACCGAGTTTTGCCCGCAGCTGGTGCGCGATATGGTGCCGCCGGGTGCGGCCGAACTCACGGCGGTCTCTAAGTACTGCCTGTGTTATGACAAGACCGCCTACCTGCGCGGTTTTAACTACTGGGAATCGGATTTTGGGAACCGAGGGGATATTTAGACCATGAGCACCAGGGACTTTTTTAAGAACTCCGTCTTGGAGGCGTTTGGCCAGGTCGACCCTGCCAAGATCGGCCTTTCGCTGCTCGTGGCGCTCGCCATGGGCATCCTGATCTACTACGTGTACAAGCGCTTTTTTACTGGCGTGGTCTATTCGCGCAGTTTTGCCGTGACGCTCGTGGGCATGTGCGTGCTCACCTGCATGGTCACGCTCGCGATCTCGACAAACGTGGTCATCTCGCTTGGTATGGTCGGTGCTCTGTCTATCGTCCGCTACCGTACGGCGGTCAAGGACCCGCTCGACCTGCTGTATCTGTTTTGGTCCATTACCACGGGCATTACGGCGGGAGCCGGTATGTATGCGCTCGTGGGGCTCACGGCGGTGGTGATCGTGGTGATGATTGCCGGCTTTGCGAGCCATCAGGACAAGGCGCGCGTGTACATGATGGTCATTCACTACACGGGGCAGACCACCGGCGATGATATCGTGCGTGCATTTGGGCGCACCAAGTTCACCGTCAAATCCAAGACGATGCGCGGTGACAAGGTCGAAATGGCCGTCGAGGCGTTCTCGGACGGTGTGGATATGCCCTATGCCGACGCCATCCGCGCGCTCGATGGCGTGGAAGACCTCACATTGATCCAATATAACGGCGAATACCACGGGTAACTATGTTCCGGCGTTTTAACAAACGCCGGACCGCTCGACGCTGCGCGGGCATCTGCTCGACCAGGAATTCTATTTACTCAATTTGCTGGCAAGGCAGCTATCATGGTGCTTGTGAATTCGTTGTCAGGGGTGCTCGTGGTAAAGATGAAAGATGTGGCCGAGCTGGCGGGCGTTTCGAGCGCCGCCGTCTCGCGCTACCTCAACGGTGGATATATCTCGGCGGACAAGGCCGAGCGCATTAAGCAGGCGATTGAGCTGACCGGATACGTGCGGTCCAGCCAGGCTCGCGCGCTGCGCACCGGCTCTACCAAGCTCATCGGCGTCATCGTGCCCAAGATCAACTCGGAATCCGTGAGCCGCATTACCGCCGGCATCGGCCAGGTGCTCGGTCGTCGTGGCTACCAGATGT
>CALLSU010000147.1:0-8943 GCA_938011935.1 uncultured Collinsella sp. | reverse complement strand
GCCTCTCGGCGGCCTTGCGAAAAACAAATCCAAGTTAGACCATTTCAAATGGTTCGATGTCTGCCCGGATGCGACACAGCTTGTGTGTCCATCCTCGCAGTATCCGGTTCTCAAGGTGCACGCCCCGCGGCTGATCCGGTCCGACCGGGCCGCGCGGCAAGGAGATATATTGCCAGACCGGAGGGGCCCCGGGGGCGGGAATCGCGCACTCCATAATTTGTTCACAAACGAATATGTCCCTCAGTCGCGTCCCTGAGGTTATAACTGAAGCATTGGCTTCTGATATTGGCGATGACCAGCTGGTTTATAGGTGTTAAGGCATCGGTCATCTCTGGAGCGCCACTTTACTCCAAAAGCATCAGCTATTTGTTTCTCGTCGGTAAAAGGCAGGTTTTGTTCGCCAAGCGTTCTTATATATAGAGAAGTTCGGGGTCGAACCCGTGCACCGGCAAAAAAGCGGCCGGCATCCGCCAGTCGCTTTTTTAGTCTATGGTGGGCCGTCAGGGGTTCGAACCCTGGACCTTGGGATTAAAAGTCCCCTGCTCTGCCAGCTGAGCTAACGGCCCGCGGGTGGCATTGTACCACGGTCTGGGGCTATTCCCAACTCCATTGGCCGTTCTGGAAAATCACAACTTCACGTCCATCAGGCGTAATGCCCGCAATATCGATATCGTCCGTGCCAATCATAAAGTCGACGTGCGTGCTCGAAACGTTGACGCCATGCTCTAGGAGCTCTTCTTTGGACATATCATATCCGCCCTCGATGCACTCGGGGAAGCCGACGCCCAGCGCAAGGTGGCAGCTGGCGTTCTCGTCATAGAGCGTATCGTAGAACAGAACACCACTTTCGCGGATCGGCGTGTTCTTGGAAATGAGCGCGACCTCTCCCAGGTGAGCAGCGCCCTCGTCAGTATCGATGATACTTGCGAGCGTTGCCTTGCCCACGCGGGCGTCGTAGTCCACCACGCGGCCGCCCTCGAACTTAATCCAAAAATCGTCGACTTTATTGCCGTGGTGAATGAGCGGCATAGCCGAATACACGATACCGTCGGCACGCATACGATCAGGCGAGGTGAAGACCTCCTCGGTGGGGATGTTGGGGAAGAAGGGATGTCCATCGGGCGTCCTGCCCTTGCCACCGGCCCACTCGTGACCCTTCGTCATGCCAATCGTCAGATCGGTTCCATTTGCCGCGGTGTAATGCAGGTGGTCAAAACGATTGTCGTTCAGGAAGCGCAAGTTCTTTTCGAACGCCGCGTCATGAAGCTCCCAGTCGCTCTCCGGGTCCTGGCCATCGGCACGAGCGGTGTGCAGAATCGCATTCCACAGCTTATAGATTGCAACCTCATCGGCGTCTCCCGGGAACACCTCGCGCGCCCAAGCCACGACCGGCGCGCCGGCGATGCACCACGGGTTGATGTTGTAGTCCAGTCCACGGCGGAAGACCTTGCACTGCGTGTTCCTCGCCTTGGATGCCGCGGCCGGCTTGGCGGGATCGATACCCTTGAGAGCCGCAGGATCCGCACCCTCGATAAAGATAAAGCAGGCACCGTCCTGGGCCAAGGAATCAAGCTGCAGGCGCTTCCACTCGGGCGTCTGCTCAAAATAGCTTTTATCGACATGCTCGTACGTGAGCCTCGTCACGGCATCATCGGCCCAAATGACCGTCACATGGCCAGCGCCGGCGACATAAGCCTCCGCGACCACCAAGCGGGCAAAAGGCGCGCACTCGACCGGAGACTGAACGACAACCTCCTGGCCGGGCTTGACGTTTACGCCCTTGCGGACAACCAGACGCGCATAGTTTTTAATCTTGGGCTCCAGGGCCTTCATGCCCTCCAGAGCTTCTTCGACCGTCAGGGCAGCTCGAATCATGTGCCACTCCATCTATCTATAGAACAGTAAAAAGGCGCGCCGCAAAAACGACGCGCCTTATATCTTAGCGATAAGTATGTATGCAAACGCTACTTCTTCTTGGAGTCCTTCTTGTCCTCCTCGGCAGCTGCGCGCTCGATAAGAGCGTTGAGCTTGTTCTCGGACATGCCCTCGGCCTGCGCGCGGTACATGTTGCGCAAGGGACGAATACGAGCGAAGTCGTAGATAAAGTCACCTAAGATGATGACATAGGACAAAACAATGCCGACCATCTGGACGGGACTGGACACCGTGCCGCCGGGAGCGAAGTAGAGCGAAGCCCAAATTGCCACGACGAGTACCATGCCAATGGCGAGCACAATCCACCAGATGCGACGGCGCTTGGTGTAGTCCTCGTCCTGCTTGAGGAGGATATTCGACACCGTATAGATGCGGTCCTCCTTGGCGCGCTGCTTAGCCTTGCGGGCGCGCTTCTCCTCTTTAGAGAGGCCCTCGAGGTTCTCGCCCTTCTCGAGCTCTTTGCGGCGTGCCTTAGACGAAGCCGGCACGACGCGAACGGAGCTCGCTGCTTGGCGGGCGGGCTTAGCAGATGCGGCAGACTTGCGCGCAACCCCGGTAACTTCGTGGGATTGCGTGCGCTTGTTCGTGGCGCTACGGGTACTCACTTATGCGTTCTCCTTCATGCTTGTGAACTGGGAGCCCGTGATGATCTGGAAGGCCTCGCGATAGCGCTCGGACGTGCCATCGATGACCTCGGCGGGCAGGTGCGGGGTCTCCCCCGTCATATCCCAGTTGGCCTTGAGCCAATTGCGGACGAATTGCTTGTCGTAGCTAGGCTGGATCTTGCCCTCCTCGTAGCTGGCAGCAGGCCAGAAACGGCTGGAGTCGGGCGTGAGGCACTCGTCGATCAGCGTGACCTTGCCATCAATAACACCAAACTCGAACTTGGTGTCGGCAATGATGATGCCACGGGTCGCGGCGTACTCGGCAGCGGCCTTGTAGATCTTGAGGGAAAGGTCGCGAATCTGCGCGGCGATGTCCTCACCCACGATCTCGCAGCAACGCTCGAACGAAATGTTCTCGTCGTGGTCGCCGATCTCGGCCTTCGTGGACGGCGTGAACAGCGGCTCGGGAAGCTTGGAGGCCTCGGTCAGACCCTCGGGCAGCTGAATGCCGCAGACGGTGCCGTTCTCGTCATAGGTCTTCTTGCCCGAACCGGTCAGATAGCCGCGGACGATGCACTCGATAGGAATCGTCTGGGCCTTCTTAACCAGCATGGCGCGGCCAGCGAGGTAGTCACGATACTCAGCAAACTCCTCGGGGAAATCCGCCGGGTCGATGGAAACGAGATGGTTGGGGACGATGTCGGCAAACTTATCGAACCAGAATGCCGAGATGCGATTGAGCACCTCTCCCTTAAACGGAATCTCGTCGGGAAGAATGAAGTCGAACGCAGAAATGCGGTCGGTGGCGACCATCAGCAGGTTTTCACCGGCATCGTAGATATCACGAACCTTGCCACGGGAATCCGGACGACGCTCCATCGTTGTCACGTGAGTCACTCCTTACCTAAATACGACAGAAATGCGGGTTCTTTCCCGCATGTTTTCGCAAACTCGGAGCGGCAGGGACGCGGCCCCTCCTTCACCGAATAGCGAAAAGCTAGTGCTCCATTGTAGTAGATGCCGCGTCCGCCGTGTGCTCGCGGGGCAGATGAATTGTAAAAGTCGTACCCTTTCCAAGCTCCGACTCCACGGATATGTAGCCATGGTGACGCTCGACGATCTGCTTGGTCACGGCGAGGCCGACGCCCAGGCCGCCAGCTTCGCGGGCGCGGCTGGCATCGGCGCGCCAAAACCGCCCGAAAATGCGCGACAGATCGTCCTTGGCAATACCGATGCCGGTATCAGAAACGGCAATGCTGACGTGCCTGCGGTCACTGAGCACCGACACCACGACCCAACCGCCCTCGGGGGTGTAGCGCATGGCGTTGCTCATGAGGTTGATAACACATTGCGTGATCATGTCGGGATCGGCTTCGACGACATCGTCGTGACCCTGGGTCTCGTCCGCAAAACGCAGGCGCAGATCGCGGTCGGCAAACAGACGCTCCTGGCCGTTCACAATCGATCGCACGAAAGGAACCATGTCCACCGGCTCAAGGTTGAGCGGAGCCGTGCTGTTTTCCATGCGCGACAGGTCGAGCATCTGCTGCACCAGACGAGCCAGGCGACGCGTCTCGGAAGCAACGGTCTCCAAATGCTCATCGTCGGTGGGATACACGCCGTCCTGCATGGCCTCGACCGTCGCAAGCATCGCCATAAGCGGCGTGCGCAGCTCGTGTGCGACATCCGAGGTCAGGCGCTTCTCGTGTTTCATATCCTTCTCGAGCGAGGTGGCCATCTCATCGAAGGTCTCACCCAGCTGATCGATCTCGTCATCACCGCGCAGCCCCGTGCGAGCCGACAGGTCGCCGTCACGGATTTGCTTTGCGGTACTGGTGATGCGATGAATCGGTTTGGTGAGCATGCGCGACACGAGCGATCCGATAACGACCGAAATGCAGATTGCAACAACCGCGGCGAGGGCCATGGCGTTAAAGGTCTTCTCCCTAAACGCAGAGTCCGCCTTGGTGAGCAGAGCGTCGGAGCCGATGGCCCACAGCTTTACCTGTCCGACATGCTCGCCGGAAGACGTTACAATCTCGACGTTAGCAACGCTATCGGAGTCGGTTGGAGCAGACGAGACCGGGCTATGCGATGCCCTCTTGCCGCTCGTGTCGTCGGTCGTAGCCTGGTTTTCGCGTACATCGGCGGTGGCGCTTGCCGAGGGCCAGGAATCGTCATAAACGATCACACCCTTTTTATTGACGACCTGCATGCCCAGATCGTCGGAAACCAAACTCGACGTTGCGACCGTGCGCAGTTCTCCCGCGGTCCAAGAGCCGTTTTCCTCATATGAGGTCGCCAACTTCTCGGCAGCGGAATTTGCGATTTCGACGATATTGGAGCGTGTGTAATCCGAAAAGACCGTGCCCCACACAACAGAGACAACGCCCACCAGCACCAATACCGTCATGAGCGATGTCAGAGCAAAAGCAAGTGCCATGCGCGAGGGATAGCTCATCGTTGGCCGTGAATCGGAACGAGGCGTGTTCCAACTAGCCTTGGAACCCGCCTCGCTCTCCTGCTTGTGCTTTTGTCCGATTTCAAAGCGCGCAGGTGTCATATGTGATTTCCCTATTTCTCGTCCGACTTATCGGTCTTGGCCGGAGCCTCGAAGCGATAGCCGACACCATGGACGGTGTAGAGCCACTTGGGCTTCTTGGGATCATCGCCCAGCTTGGCGCGAAGATTCTTCACGTGGCTATCGATGGTGCGCTCATAGCCCTCAAAGTCATACCCGAGCACTTTCTCGACCAGCTCCATGCGGTTATACACACGGCCGGGATGACGGGCAAGTGTGGTGAGCAGCTTGAACTCGGAAGCCGTCAGATCGACTTCCTTGCCCTCGACCAAGATCTTGTGGCCCGAGATATCGATGACCAGATCGCCGAAGTCGAGTACCTCGACGGCGGGCTCGTCGGCCTGATGGGCACGGCGGAACAGAGCGCGAACGCGGGCGACGAGCTCGCGCGGCGAGAACGGCTTAATCAGATAGTCGTCGGCGCCGAGCTCAAGACCGATAATACGGTCCTCGATCTCGCCCTTAGCCGTCAGCATGATGATGGGGACATCCGAGGTATCGCGAATGGTGCGGCAAACGCGCTCGCCGGGGATCTTGGGGAGCATAAGGTCGAGCACGACCAGGTCGAACTGATGCTTCTCGAACTCCTCGATCGCGGACTGGCCGTCGCCGACGCCCACAACCCAGTAGCCTTCGCGCTCGAGATAGGCAGCGACGGCGTCACGGATTGCCTTCTCATCCTCGACCAGCAGAATCTTTTTTGCATCTGAAGCCATAACACGGCCCCCCTGTCTCAATTAGCTAAGAACAAGCCCATTTTAACGCACCTGAGCCCGCCAGATGCCGCTATGACGCAGCAGCTCGGCGGGCGGTACTCACAATTACAACGCGTTTATTCCCCTGTTGGCGCCTTTTTAACCCCTCTAAGCTTAAAGAGAGAATAGGCGTGCAGTGACCGTCTCTGGTATACCCTGGCTGTTGCGCACCGTGGCGTACGTAAGGAATGAGTCCGATTTTCCCGCCGTAGCTGGATAATCGCCATACTCCAAAGCGCGGTCGGGCGACAGCAGCGAGCCATAGGTCTTGGCAGAGGTGTCGATCAGGAAATGCGACGCCTGTACCTTAACAAGGTATTTATTCTTCTTGCCAGCCGCACATGCGAGCGGCTCGCGTGACAGGAAGAGGTACGGCCCTCCTTCATTACCGATATACGTGCCCATATTGCCCAGGCTGCCCACGCCACTATAGGCCGCCTCGATAGAAAACACGAAGGTATCGCCCATATATACGGCCTCGAAAGGCAAAACTGACGAAGGAAGGACCAACTGGGCACGCTTGGTGTTGTTGCCGTCGGTCAGATCGATTGCCGTTATGCCGTAGTAGACGCCCTCGTCGTTGCGGACACGCGGCGAGATGGTCAAAATGCCGTCGCTCGCGCGCGGGGCCGATGCAAAGCGGCCCGTCGATTTCCAAATTGTCTCGGCCTTGGATTCATCAAGTGAGCGACGATAGCAAAACGAATCGCTACTCGTTTTATTGCCACCTGCCGAGGGCATTTTATACCAGATGACTGATGACCCGAACGCCGTAAACAGCGGCGGATCATAGTCCTTGCCACCTCGATCGAGCTCAACCACGTCGCCAGAGAGCGAAGCGCCCGACAGATTTTGACCGTAGAGCTTCCACGATGAATTGGCAAAGTTCATCTCAACCCACGCGAATACGCTGTCGCCGGCACGGACATCGTAGAATGCATATCCCGTGCCCTCGATAGGATCCTCGATTAATGTGGTAAGCGAGCCATCGCCCAGGTTGAGCACACCGAGTGTGTTGGCGTGCAGTGCCGATGCGGGCGCCATCATCGCCGCGGCGTAATCGCCGTCGCAGTAGTACAGCAGCGTACCCAGAGGCAGCGTCCATGACGCCGCCGGCTCAAGATCGATGTCGACTGCCTCGTACTCATCCGTAATCGAGATGATTTTGGAATCATCCTTGATAACCTGCGGCTCGCCGGCGGCATCATCGCTGGTGCCCGTTTTTTTCGAGCATCCGGCAAGCACCGTGGCAGCGCCCGCGGCAGCCCCACCGAGTACAAAGCCGCGACGCGATATTCCGTTCTTGATGTGATCGGCGATACCCATTAGGCGATCTCGGTGCGAGCGGCCTCGATAGCGCGTGTAAGCTGGTCGGCGCAGGAGGTCTTTTTCATACCGCAGGTATTACCGGCGAGAACCTCGATTACGCGATCGGCAGGAGCGCCCTCGACCAGCTTGGAGATAGCCTTGAGATTGCCGTCGCAGCCGCCGGTAAACTCAACGCCCATCACCTTGTTGCCGTCATCGGAAAGATCAAGGTGAATATTGCGAGCACACACGCCCTGAGGCTTGTAATCAAACGAAATCATGCGATCCCCTCTCAGAATGTTATTCGAGACGACTATTATCCCCGTCTTTCCCTAAATGCAACGAGGCGCTTTGCCGGCAACACACATTACCAGCAAAGCGCCCTAAAAAGCTAACGTTATGCCCGAACCTACTCGAAGCTCAGCTGCTCCAGACGATCAAAGACCGTGTCGATACGGGTGAGGAAGTCCCACGGATCAAAGATCTCGTCGAGCTTCTCCTGACTGACGGTGCAGCGCGGGTCGGCCTCGAGACGCTCCTTAAAGGTGGGGCCGGAGACACAATCCTGTACCTCGTGCCAGGTTGCCATAGCGTTCTCCTGCACAATGGCGTACGCGTCCTCGCGGGTGATGCCCGTGTCGACGAGGGCGAGCAGTACCTTGGAAGAGAAGATGAGGCCGCGGGTCTTATTGAGGTTGGCCATCATGCGGGCGGGATACAGCTGCAGGCCGTCGATAACGCGGATGAGGCACTGGAACATGTGGTCGAGGGCGATGAAGCTATCGGCCTGGGCGACGCGCTCGGCAGAGGAGTGCGAAATGTCACGCTCGTGCCACAGGGCGACGTTATCGAAGGCAACCTGGGCGTTGGACTTCACGACGCGCGACAGACCGCAGACTTTCTCCATGGTGATGGGGTTGCGCTTGTGCGGCATGGCTGAGCTGCCCTTTTGGCCCTTACGGAACGGCTCCTCGGCCTCGAGCGTATCAGTCTTCTGCAGATTGCGGACCTCGGTAGCGATGCGCTCACAGGTGGCCGCTGTAGTGGCGAGAACGCCGGCGAGATAGGCGTGATGGTCGCGGCTGATAACCTGCGTGGACAGCGGGTCGTGAACCAGGCCCAGGTGCTCGCAGACGTACTCCTCGACAAACGGCTCGATGGAGCTGTACGTGCCGACAGCGCCCGAGATGGCACCGAAGGCAACATTCTTGCGGGCGTCCTCAAGACGATCCAGATCGCGCTTGAGCTCCCAGGCCCAAGAGCCAAACTTCATGCCGAAGGTCATCGGCTCGGCGTGGATGCCATGAGTGCGGCCGGCACAGAGCGTGTTGCGCTCCTCAAAGGCGCGACGCTTGCAAATCTCGCCGAGCTTCTTGACGTCCTCGATGATCAGGTCGCAGGCCTGGGTGAGCTGGTAGCACAGGGCCGTGTCGCCCAGATCGGAGCTGGTCATGCCATAGTGAACCCAGCGGCTGGGCTTGGGGTCGCCCTCGGGAACATCGGCATCGATGTATTCCTTCATGTTGGTCAGGAAGGCAATGACGTCGTGGCGCGTGACTTCCTCGATCTCATCGACCTTCGCCTTCTCAAAGTTGGCATGGTCGCGGATCCACTGGGCCTCGTCTTTGGAAATACCGATCTTGCCGAGCTCCGCCTGGGCCTCGCAGGCCAGAACCTCGATTTCCTGCCAAATGGCGTACTTGTTCTCGAGGGAGAAGATGTGTCCCATCTCCGGGCGGGTATAGCGATCGATCATAGC
>CALLSU010000146.1:0-5605 GCA_938011935.1 uncultured Collinsella sp. | reverse complement strand
ACGCTAATGACGAGCGGCGTAAAGGCGAGCTTGGCCGCCTCGGTCTCCTCACTGGGCTCGGGAACCGTGGTCTGGACCTCTTTAAGAGTATCCATGATGTCGTCGTAGGAGATATCGAGCGAACGCAGTGCCTCGGCGGCAATGCCCTCGTCCTCCTTGGCGAGTGCGAGCAGCAGGTGCTCGGTACCCACCTTATTTGAGTGAAGATCGAGCGCTTCTTGCTTGGCCATGGACATGACCTTGCGCGCGCGATCGGTAAAACGGTCTAACATGCTAGTTCCTCTTAGACGAGCTAGTTTTTTCAAACGCAAAGCGCCGCCCGCGGCAGCGCTTTGGTCTCTTTACCCATATGGAGTATATGTTAACCGTTGGGACCTTTCCTGCCCGTAGCCGCGCGACAACGTCTACAAAAAAGGAATTGCCAGGTGCCTCTGCATCGGCCCAACGAGCGTGGATTTTCGGACACCCATTCCACGAGCGTGGATAATCTCCCGTTTTGAGCCCGTAAACAGGCCAAAAACGGGAGATTATCCACGTTCATGTTTTGCGGATCAGTTTCATTTGCACCAATTAGCTGGTGTGGCGCCAGCGGGGATCGGTGAGAGTTCTCGCTACGCTCAGGCCGACGGGAAGGAACGCCACGATGAGCACCGCACGCACAAACCAGCCAAGCATATTAACCGTGTCAAACGTGCACATGTAGTACATCGAGCGATACAGATACAGTCCCGGCACCATGATGACAATCGATGGCACCGTGAGGGCGATGCGCGGGTACGTGAGCTTGATTTCGGCCAGGCTCGCAAGCAGTCCCGACACCAGCGCGCCGATAAACGCCGCCGCCTCGGGAGGCATGCCTGCACTCAGGCCCAGAAAGGGAAACAGCGTCGGCGCATCGACGAGCGTAAGGCGCAAGGTATTAGACACGGCACCGATGAGCCCAGCCGCCGCGGCCATCTTTATCGGACTGTTGAACATAACCGAGAAGCCAAATACACCGATAAAGCTCATCAGTATGCGCAAGAGCGTAAGAGCCAACGGTGAGAGGCCGAGCGGGGCGAAGTCATCCGGCGCCAGTCCCACACACTCGGCAACCATCCAGCCTACGAGGGTCGCCATCACAATAATTGACACAGCATACGAAAGACGCTCGATGCCGCTTCGCATATCGAGCTTTGCGATGTCGAGGCCTGCCGTAATGAGGGGAAAGCCGGGGATGACAAAGAGCATGGCGCCGATATAGCCTTCTTGGTGCGACATTGCCCCCGGAATGACCTGGCCAAGGCCGAGCAACGCCAGTAAATACGAGATACAGGCCAGCGCGACGCCAATCGTCAACGCGCTAAACTGGCCGAGGCCCTGCTTGAGGATATGAGAACGGGCAAAGTTGCCGACGCCCGCGCCCACGAACGCACATGCCATCTCAATGGGACCGCCACCAAGTAAAAAGACAAAGGCGCCACAGGCGCAGGCCGCCGCAAGGCCCTGTTGCCAAGGCGCGTAATCAGGTTTTGAACTCTCAACGGTCTTGAGCATCTCGTGATACTCATGCACGGTAAACCGGCGCCCATAAGTCTCGATTTCCTTTAGGAAGCTCTCCATCATCCAAATGCGATGAGTGTTGACGCCCGTTGTTGGCAGGCTGACGACCTCGTTAAAGCAGTGGCCGCCTTCGATGCAGGTGCACTCAAACGACAGGAGACTTAAGTCAACGTGGATGGTGACACCGAGTACGGCGGCGACGCGGTTCATGGTATCGCGTACACGCCAGGCACCCGTTCCGCTCGCGAGCATAAGCATACCGGTGCGGCAGATGATGGATGATTTGTCGGTAAGTGGCGCATCGACGGCAAGCTCATCGCCCGCGGTCACGATCTGGCGCCAGTCAGTTTTCATATGGAGCGCGCCGGCACGGACACCGTGGTGCATGGGGGCTCTCGAAGGCAGTGAGTCAAGGCGCGAAGGCTGTGGGGGTTCCGTCGATTCATCCTCAACCTCATCAGCCTCTTCATCGACCAGATCAAAGGAATCAAGCGGCGCTGGCTCGCGACGGTCGATCAGCTCCTCGTCCTCATCATCAAAGTAATTGAACTGATCGAGCATGTCCTCTTCGATCGCGCGCTCGCTCGCATCGTCCATACAGACGCTCCCTTCCTGCCGACTAACTCCCATCCTAGGCAGCGACGGCTAAAGGAAACATAAAAGAGACAACTGTCATGTGAGTCATGTACGCAATAGCCGTTAGGTAGTCGTTGGGGACGTTCTTGAATGGCTAGTCGTTTAAGAACGTCCCTAAGTGCCAACCAAGGCAACGCCGCAGGTAGAGGACGGACAGCGAGCGACGTCCAGGGCGAACAAGTTGGCATGAAAAAGGCAAGACATAGACCTTCTGGTCATGCCTTACCTTTTGAATGACAAATTGTCGCCCTGGGCGGCGCGCAGCGTCGAGCCGTTACGCGGTTCGTAGAACCGCGTAACTAGTTAGCACATCTTTGCGCCGGCGGGGATGGAAGCGTCGAGCTGAATCAGATTGAGGCGCTCCTCGCCCTCCTCCTCGTGAATAGCGCTGATCAGCATGCCGCAGCTGGGAATGCCCATCATCTTGCGCGGAGGAAGGTTGGTGATGGCGAGCAGGGTCTTGCCGACCAAGTCCTCGGGCTCATAGTATTCATGGATGCCGGAAAGGATGGTGCGGTCGGTACCGGTACCGTCGTCGAGCGTAAAGTTCAGCAGCTTCTTGGACTTCTTGACGGCTTCGCACGCCTTGACCTTCACGGCGCGGAAATCGCTCTTGGAGAAGGTATCAAAGTCGACAAACTCCTCGAACAGCGGCTCGACGGCGATCTTAGAGTAATCGAGCGTAGGCTTGAGCGATTTGACGAACGGGCTCGAGGCGTTGCCGGCCTCGGCGGCCTTGGCGGCAGCAGCACCGGACTGGAAACCCTTCTCGGGCTTCATGTGCGGGAACAGCAGGACGTCGCGGATGGAGGCCTGGTTGGTGAGCAGCATGACCACGCGGTCGATACCGATGCCGATGCCGCCCGCGGGAGGCATGCCGTACTCGAGGGCGCGCACGTAGTCCTCGTCGTACTCCATGGCCTCGTCGTCACCGCCAGCCTTCTCGGCCATCTGAGCGGCAAAGCGCTCGGCCTGGTCGACCGGGTCGTTGAGCTCGGAGAACGCGTTAGCGTACTCGTGACCGGCGATAACCAGCTCAAAGCGGTGCGTCAGACGCGGGTCGTCCTCAAAACGCTTGGCAAGCGGGCTGACCTCGATGGGGTAATCGCACACGAAGGTCGGGTTGACGATGGTGTCCTCGCCCAGCTCATCGTAAATCTCGGCGATGATCTTGCCAGCAGTCCACTCGGGCTTGATCTCCAGGCCCTTCTCGCGCGCGGCGGCAGCAAGCTCCTCGACCGGCGTGTCGATGGTGACTTTCTTGCCGAGCACGTCAGAGACAATATCAGTCATGGGGCGGCTTGCCCACTCACCGGAAAGATCGATGGTCTGGCCCTGGTACTCGATGACCTCGGGGTTGCCGATGGCCTTGTTGGCAGCCTTGATGACGCCCTGGGCAAGCGCCTTCATGCCCTCGAGATCGGAGAAGGCACGGTAGGCCTCCATCGTGGTGAACTCGGGGTTGTGGGTGAGGTCCATGCCCTCGTTGCGGAAGATGCGGCCAATCTCGAACACGCGCTCAAAGCCGCCGACGATGCAGCGCTTGAGATGCAGCTCGGTAGCAATGCGCAGATAGCACTCCTGGTCGAGCGCGTTGAAGTGCGTGATGAACGGCTTAGCCGTGGCGCCGCCCTGGATAGTCTGCAGGATGGGGGTCTCGACTTCCATGTAGCCGTCGGACTCCATGAAGCGGCGGAAGGTGGAGAGAATCTGCGAACGCTTGCGGAAGGTCTCGCGGACATCGTCGTTGGCGATCAGGTCGACGTAGCGCTGACGATAACGGGTCTCCTTGTCGGAAAGACCGTGGAACTTCTCGGGCAGCGGACGAACGGCCTTGGCAAGCAGGGTCGCGCTCTTAGGGGCAACGGAGAGCTGGCCGCGCTGGGTGCGCACAACCACGCCGGTCACGCCCAGGATGTCGCCCAGGTCGAGGGACTTGAGCGTATTCCATGCAGCCTCGTCCATGTCGTTGATGCGGCAGAACAGCTGAATCTCGGCAGTCGCATCGCGCACGACGATGAACATGATCTTGCCCTGACCGCGCTTGGCGACCACGCGGCCGGCGATCTTCACGACGTCCTCGGTGTCCTCGCCATCGGCAAGCTCGGCGTACTTAGCCTCGATATCGGCAACGTAGTCCTCAAGCTCAGAGTGCTCGGGATAGGGGTTCTGGCCCGCCTCGAACAGGGCGGCGCGCTTGGCCAGGCGGGTGGCGCGCTCGTCGTTGAGCGTCGATGCCTGATCTGCGGCGTTCTGGTTCTCTGCCATAAGTTAGCTCCTCAAACTAAAACGCTCCCCAGGATTCGGTCCCAGGGAGCGAAAACATACCTTTACGCGGGACCGTGGTCTAGCGTGCAATCTTGGCGATGGTGTAGACGCGAGTCTTGCCGGAAGGCGTAACGACCTCGACGGAGTCGCCCTCGCCGTGACCGATGATGGCGTGGCCGACCGGAGACTCGTTGGAAATCTTGTGCTCGAGCGAGTTGGTCTCGGTGGTACCGACGAGCGTGACTTCCATGACCTCACCGTTGGGATCAATCAGAGAAACGGTGGAACCGATGGAGACGGTCAGATCACCTGTGGTGGCAGCAACCTGAGCGTTGGCAAGGATGGCCTGGATCTCGGCAATACGAGCGGCGTTCTGGGCCTGCTTGTCCTTGGCGGCATCGTACTCGGAGTTCTCCGAAAGGTCGCCGAACGCGCGGGCTTCCTTGATGTCCTCGACGATCTCCTTGGCGTAATCGCCCTCACGCCAAGCGAGCTCCTCGACGAGCTTCTGGCGGCCCTCAGCGGTCAGTACGATCTGGCTTGCGTCCATACGGATATCTCCCCAACTCTGATCAAACAATCAACTGTCAACAAAACGAAAAAGACCGGCTAGCCTGCGGGCAAGCCGGTCAGGTGCTCACCCCAAAGGGATGGGACTACTCTGCGTCCGCGTCGCTGTCCTCTGCCTGCTTCTTCTTGGCAGCAGCGAGCTTGGCCTCGAGCTCAGCGATCTCCTTGTCCTCCTCGGACTGCTCGACCACGACCTCCTCGGCCTGCTTGGTCTCGGCCTTATCGTCGCCCTCCATACCCTCGCGGATATTCTTGACGGTAGAGCCGAGGGACTTGCCGAGCTTCGGCAGGTTCTTGGGCCCGAAGATAATCAGGACAACGACGAGAATAATGATGAGCTCAGGAGCCCTCAGTCCAAACATGTAGACCTCCACAATACAGCGAGACAAGCTCGAATGAGTATACCGCGGGTATCGCGGTATCACAACAATAGCTAAAAAAAGGGACCGCAAGAAGCGGTCCCTCCTCATGCTCTGGTCGGGTTGACTGGATTTGAACCAGCGACCCCTGCGTCCCGAACGCAGTGCTCTACCAAACTGAGCCACAACCCGTTAGCTCGACTATAGTAACAAAGATTTCCGTCGTGTGC
>CALLSU010000145.1:0-3001 GCA_938011935.1 uncultured Collinsella sp. | reverse complement strand
GTTTTCCAAAGTTTTCAACAGGTTTTGAAAACTTGTCGAAAGATGAGAAACATTGCGCGGTGAGCTACTATTTGTTCAAAACCTTTTGAAAGATTGCGAGCGGCATGTCTGACGACTTCTACACCATGGTCGATTCCGGTGATCCGGCACCCGACAACGAGCACATCACCGGCGTGCGCGAAAAACGCAACGAGGGTAAGCAGGACACCGCACAAGCACCAAAGGCCATGTATGCGGCGCGCATCGCGGTCTACGATGACATGCTGTCGACACCGCGTGTCATCGTCATCGAACCGCAAGACGTCCGTACCTACTTGGAAGAGACAACCAACACCGTCTACCAGTGTATGAAAGAGCAGGGAGGACGCATCTCGCTGATGGTTATCCGCGAGATTGTCGAAAACTTTATCCACGCGCATTTTGCAGAGCCCATCATCTCGATTCTCGACGGTGGCGATACCATCCGCTTTGCCGATCAGGGTCCGGGCATCGACGACAAAGAGCGTGCCTTCGATTTTGGCGTAACCAGCGCAAACAGCAAGATGAAACGGTATATCCGCGGTACCGGCGCCGGGTTTCCGATGGTACAGGAGTACTTGGAAAACGCCGGCGGCGCCGTCTCCATCGAGGACAACATGGGCAACGGCACCGTCGTGACGGTAAGCCTGAACCCCAAGCGCGTTCAGGAAATCGAGCGTGCTGGCGGGCGCGGGGCAGCTGTGCGACCCGAAACAGAGCAGCAGGCATATCCCATGCCGGGCGCCTTCACGCAGCAACCCGCAGCGATGCAACAGGTGCAACAGCAAATAGCCCCCATGCAGCAGCTTGGCATGCCCCCCGTGCAAGAGCCCCAGGCACCCTCGGGCGCGATTCCCCAGAACATACCCGATGCAATGCCAGCGATGGGCCAGGATGTGGGAACCTTGCAGCAGATGGCGGGTGCATCGGCTGCACAGCAGATGTCCTATCAACCGAACCTGCAAGGGTATCCGGCTCAATACGCGCCGCAAACGGGATATGCGCAGGCATACCCCCAGCAATACCCGCTGGGATACCAGCAGCCGTACCAACAAATGCCCCAGGCGCAGTACAACCCATGGGCCCAGCAGATGCCTCCGCAGCCTTACCAACAGTGGCCGCAAAGTTTTCAACAGCAGCCGCTGCCCATGCAGAGTTCTCAACAACCAGCAGCTCAAATGATGTATCCTAATGCGGCGAATCAATATGCACAGCCGCAGCAAAACGTATTTGTGAGCGAGCGCGGCGAAGCGGCACTGGGCTATCTGGCTCAAAACCAGGAGTGTGGCGCAACCGACCTGGCACGAGCGTTTGGAAACTCGGCGCCCACGTGGTCGCGAACGCTCAACGACTTGGCACAAGCCGGCTTGGTAATCAAACATGGCCAGAAATATCATCTGACCGAAATAGGCAGCGCTCGCGTGCGAGCCCAAAGTTAAGGAACGGGAGAAACAGTGGACGAGGAAGCAAGCATCATCCTGGGGGATGCCATCGCCTTTTGCCAGCGCGACGGCCAAGATGCACGCCTCATCAATATGCTGGGACAATCGCGCGCCGTGAGCTTAACCGAGGACACCTTGACGATTGAGGCCCCCTCACGATTTGCCATCGCTCAGCTCAAAAAGCATCAGCCGACCATCGAGGCCTACCTGGAAGAGATCGCCTTTGCGCCGATCGCGCTCAATATCGTGGCACCGCAAGGTGCCTCGGCAAATACGGCCCCGGTCACTCACCCGGTAGCGACCGACACCGCAGCGGCAACGCCGGCGCCCGAGCCTCGACGCGACGATGTTTCCCGTGAAACCATGGCACCGCAGCCGACTGCTTCGGTCGCAACGGCGGCAGAGCCAGCCCCCTCGCCCATCCCGACCGCCACGCATATGCCCGTCGCACATGAGGCGACACCCGGCGAGGAATCGGGCATTGCAATCAAAAACACGTTGTCCGCCGACGATTTCCGCCGCATGATGACCCAAATGAACGGCAGACCACCGGCGAAAAGCGCGAGTTCGTCCGCAGCGCCGACAGCATCTTCGACGGCGACCCCGGCGGCAGTCGAGAAAAACGCGGACGGGGCACCCCTCGCAGCGAATTCGAAATTCACGTTTGAAAACTTCGTCTTCGGACCGGAGAACAGTCTTGCCTACCGATCGGCGCTCAAATTCGCCATGCTTGCAGACACGCCCGGCACCTGCACGTCGCTGTTCATCTACGGCAAATCGGGCCTGGGCAAGACGCACCTGCTGCTCGCCATCAAAAATGAGCTGGCAGAGAAATCGCCCGAGATCAAGGTGAAGTACGCCAACTCGCAGGCATATCTGGACGACTTGATGACGGAATTCGACCGCCAAAAGAAGAGCAACGCCCCCATTATGCAGGCGTACCACGGCGTCGACGTGCTTATCATCGATGACATCCAGAACATCATCGGCAAGCGCGCGAGTGTGGATTACTTCTTCCAGTTGATGGACGAATTTATCCGCAACAACAAGAAGGTCGTAATCGCCGCCGACCGCGCTCCCAAAGACCTTAATATGGACGAGCGCCTGACCAGTCGCTTTAATGCCGGTCTGCTGTGTCTGGTGGCGGAGCCCAGCTACGAGATGAAGTACAAGATTTTGCAGCGTTATTACGAAAACACGATCGCCGCCGCGCCCGAGGCAGGCAACGACTCACTGCTGGCGGCCTACGGGGGCGACGGCGGACATCTGACCGACGCGCACTTTAAGCACATGGCCGAGGTCTCGGGCACCAACATTCGCGAGCTCGAGAGCTTTTGCGAACGTTGTGCCGGCGAAGCGGGCGATCGCGAGCGCGAGGGCGGGGAGCTCACCTTTGACGACATCGACGCCATCGCCAACCAGTACTTCGACACATCGGCCAAGAAGATCAATGTGCAGACGGTCCAGTCCGTCATCGAAGAGCAATACGGTGTGACGCACGAGGAGCTCATCGGGCCTCGCCGCAACGCCAATATCGCCAA
>CALLSU010000144.1:0-2846 GCA_938011935.1 uncultured Collinsella sp. | reverse complement strand
ACTCCATCTCAATCCATAAAGGTAAGAACTTCCTAATGAACTCAGGATCTTTTTCTACTACACAAGTATAGAGCTTTTTCCCATGCCAATAGCCATCGCAGTTTCTCAGCAGAAAACAAATGAGCTCTTCAGCGCTTTTCAGATTGTTTCCATAGCTCAGGGATTCCTTCAGAAGAATTGATAGCTCTTTATCTATTCCTGCGAGATAGTAATTCAAGCTCCGGGGTTGGATGAAGGGATTTTCTATTAAGGCGCTGCAGTATTCTCCCAAAAAACCGGGAGTCGCAATATCGGTATGGACTACATCTGCGAAGTGAACGACTTCTCCATACTCCGCTAGCCCATTGAGTGTATTTGAAGAAAATGCAGAGTAGTTTTTAGTTTTTGCGAGGAAGTAGGAGTCGTAGCTGCTCAGCCACGCTGCAATCAGTTTTCGAGGAGCTTTTGCAATCAGGATTTGGCGTATGTCCGAAGATGGATATAGCGATTCGAGTGAATCGAAAATCGAGATAAGGTCATAAGAGGGACCAATCCCTAGTGAAAAAAGAGTGTCTATTAGCAATTCCTGTAGTTGAGAATTGGTAGTGTCCCGAAAGTTGGTGTAGCGACCGTTCTGCGCAAAGGATAGCGAACGGCCATCGCCTAGAATCTTGAATTGGAAGTAGTTCGAGACGAAGGAGATGGCCGCAATGGCAAGTTTAATGCAGGATCGAACGGTTCTGCCTGAGATGCCGAGATTCGACGACGGGATGGTGAACATCCAGGAATTGATACGCATGATGGCGGAGTCGCTCGTGAACGAGATCATGGACGCGCAGGCGGAGGAAGCCTGCGCCGATGGCAACCAGAGGAACGGATACCGGGAGCGCTCGCTGGCCACGTCCGTCGGCGTCATCACCTTGCGGATACCGAAGCTGCGGCACGGGACGTTCTTCCCGGAAGACCTCATCACGCGCTATTCAAGGA
The DNA here is from genome assembly GCA_938011935.1 of uncultured Collinsella sp. Taxonomy (GTDB): domain Bacteria; phylum Actinomycetota; class Coriobacteriia; order Coriobacteriales; family Coriobacteriaceae; genus Collinsella. The sequence continues at coordinate 1,880 of CALLSU010000144.1, read as the reverse complement.
CCGACCGGGCCGTGATCGCAGCGATATCGGAGATGGTCACCTGCGGCGTCTCCACGCGAAAGGTGGAGAAGGTCGCTTCTGCCCTTGGGATCTCCTCCATGAGCGCAAGCCAGGTGTCGCGCATCTGCGAGTCGCTCGACGAGGTCGTCCGCGACCTGCAGGAGCGGGACTTGTCCGATGAGACCTACCCGTACCTTTGGCTTGACGCCACCTACGTCAAATGCAGGGACGAGGGCCACGTCTCCTCATGCGCCCTCGTCACCGCCATAGGCGCCGGATCGAAGGGCTACAGGCGCCTTTTGGGCATGGACGCGATAGACACCGAAAGCTACGACGGCTGGGCCGCGTTTCTGAGGTCGCTTCGCGAGCGCGGCGTCGAAGGCGTCGTGTGCGTGACGTCAGACGCGCATGAAGGGCTTCGCCGCGCGATCGAGGAGGTGTTTCCCGGAGCCGCGTGGCAAAGATGCGTCGTGCATCTGATGAGGAACGCCGCAGGAGCCGCTGCCACGCGCCAGAAGAAAGGAGCCGTCCTCTCCGTCCTCCATGCCGTCTTCGCAGAGCGCGACCCCGGCCTCGTCCGCGAGCTCTACCACCTCGCATGCGAGGTCGTCGGCGGAATCTGCCCGAAGGCGGCCACGCTGTTGGAAGACGCCGAGGCCGATGCTCTGGCCTACCTGGACTTCCCCTATGAGCATCATATGCGCCTTCGCACCAACAACGTGCAGGAGCGCGCCAACCGCGAGCTCAAGAGAAGGTCGCGCGTGGTGCAGGTCTTCCCGTCGAGGAAATCCCTCATGCGGATGCTCGGAGCCGTGTTCTCCGAGATGGACGAGGACTGGTCATCAAGGCGGTGGTTCATGGAGGATTCGATCGCGAAAGCCGTCGAAGGCCACGGCTGCAAGGCGCCGGCTCCCGGCTACGTTGGCAGCGCGGGCGAGCATGCCAAAAGGATCATCGATCTTGTGCTTGCCGACAGCCAGATAGACAGGAAGGCAGCATAGGAGTTGGGTTAGAATGCAGGTCAGATTCTAGGTGCCTACACCAACATTCACGACACTACCGCAGTCTCCTTGTCCTTACATCTAAACGGGCCATAGGATTGATGTGCTTGAGCTTAGATGAGGATGGGAATATTTTTCTGGTAACGTACAATTCTTTGCGCACTTTGACAGCAGCATAGTCTAGATACTAAGACGATATGAGCAGAACATTGTGAGCCCCTGCCTCATGTCGTCTTCCATATGACCGTGGGTCTTTGGGCTGATAATGGTCGCGTCCAAACAACCGGCAATCCTTCCCAGGTTGCCACACACACGAGAGGGGCTCACGATGAACCATGTTACCTCGATTGGCCTTGATGTTCACGCTCGTTCCATTACCGCGGTTGCGCTCGACTCGACGACGGGCGAGGTCCGGTCGCAAAGGTTCGGATATTCGCCGGCAGAGCTCGCCAGCTGGATTCTCGGGTTCGAATCGCCGAAGGCCGTCTACGAATCGGGCGTCACGGGCTTTCACCTCGTTCGGACCCTCCGGGCACTTGGCGTCGACTGCGTCGTGGGCGCGGTGTCCAAGATGCACAAGCCCGCCGGAGACAAGAGGAGGAAGAACGACCGAAACGACGCGGAGTTCCTGGCGCGCCAGCTCCTCGCCCACAACGTCGTCGAGGTGTTCGTGCCCGACGAGGAGACGGAGGAGGTCTGCCCCGAATGCGGGCGCAAGCTCGTCATCAAGTCCGGCCGCTTCGGCCGCTTCCTCGCCTGCCCCGGCTATCCCGAGTGCAGCTTCACCATGCCGCTCGTGGTCGAGATGCCGGGCCGCTGCCCGAAGTGCGGCGGACGGCTGATGAAGCGCACGGGCAAGAGCCAGAAGACCGGCAAGCA
>CALLSU010000143.1:0-24462 GCA_938011935.1 uncultured Collinsella sp. | reverse complement strand
GTTTCCTGCTCTACAGTCCTGCTCACGACGGAGGCCACATTAAGTGGCCTCCTGTTCGTGCGGAACTCGCGATAAACCTAAGCCGGTGTCCCCGCTCTCCCGGGGCCTGTCGTGGCTTGGCCGTTGCATGCGGCTCGTTTTTCGGAACGGGGCTGACGGACACGTTCCGAAATCTACCACCGTCGCTGTGCAGGGTGTCTATAAAGAGCCGTGGCCAAAAAACATCAAATATGAGTACTGATACTCTTTTAGTAGCAGTAATTTTGACCACATTTAAGGTGATTTGACGTGTCGATCGAGCAGATAAGCTGCCGTATCTCCTCAAGTGTTCATTAAAGGAAGACCTTGATGCGAATAAATCTCATTAAGATCTTCTTTTATTAACGAAAATAATGTAGCTACAACGGTAACAGTACTCATATTTGCCGTTTTTTGGCCACAGTCCTTCGGAGGGTCCTCGAAAATAGTCCCGAGCCGGCACTTGGGGACGTTCCTATAATGCCGGCACTTAGGAGCGTCCCCAAGTGCCGGCACCGCGTCTGCCTGCGGCGGCCGCGCCCCGCTGCGTCGCTCCGCATCCTTGCGGGTTCGGATTCCTCCGCTTGGCGGCGTTGGCTCGATTTGCTTGACGTGAGGGGCTCTTGGCTGGTGTGGGACGGAGGGATTCCGCGTCTGCCTGGTCGGCGGCCGCGCCCCGCTGCGTCGCTTCGCTCCTTGCGTGCTGCGCTGGAAAACGCTTCGCGTTTCCTCAGCTCCGCACCCTTGCGGGTTCGAATTCCTCCGCTTGCCCACAAGAAAGCGCCCTGGGCCGTTATGGGCTTAGGGCGCTCAGTTTTAATGGCTGGGACGGAGGGATTCGAACCCCCAACAGCCGGCACCAAAAACCGGAGTTCTACCGTTGAACTACGTCCCAATGTGTGGTGTTGCCCAAAAGCAACTCGTCTAGTTTACCTAATCTGCGAGGGCATCGCAAACGCCGTCGAGTAGGCGTACGGCGAGCGTCTGCGCGTCGCTGGCCGTGAAGGTGCCGTTGTAGCGCGTCATGCCCGTGAGCTCAATGCGAATGCGAGCCGGCTTCTGCTGCGCGGCGACATTGGCGGTGCGGATGCGCTGGGCCAGGTTGTGGCACTCGGCGAGGGCAATCGTGGCGCGTGGCGCGGCGTCGGCGGGCAGCTCGTCGCTTGCGATCTCGAGCACCAGGTCAACGTCGGTTGGGACCTCGGAGTCGCAGAGCATCATGCCGCTGTTGTCGGTCGTTGCCGTGGCGATGTTCCACATGCGCGAAGCAACGCTGCGTGCGATGGGGTCCTCACCGATAACGGCGATCTGGAAGCGCTCGAGCACGTTGGCGGCGCGAGCAAAACCGATGCGGGACTCGGCTTCGGTGACCGAGGGCTTGCCCTCCCACACATGGTGCAGGCGGTTGATGTAGGCGTAGGTGTCTTGGAAGGCCATGCCGTCGGCAAACAGGCCGACATTTTCCTGGAACTGCTGCAGGGCGGCCTCGGTATGCGGACCAAAGTAGCCGTCGTCTTCGCCACAGGCAAAGCCCAAAACGTTGAGAGCGCGCTGCAGGGCCTGCACATCGGCGCCATGGAAATTGGGCATGCGCAGATACAGAGTGCGGTCGCCCAGCTTATACGAGGCGTCGACCAGGGCGCTCCAACAGGGGATATCGACGGCATGACCGGCAGCAAGGCCGCTGTCGAGCCTGAAGGTGCTGACGGCCTGCTCGGTGGTGGTGCCAAAGCGCTTGTCGGCGACCTCGTCGGCATCGATGGTGTAACCGAGCTGCAGAAGGCGGGACTGAACATCCTCGACGGCTGCTCCCTGCATGCCCGTGGTAATAGGTTCCATGAACGAACCCCTTTCGGCGTACGATTCGTACTATTTTGAGCGCGTGTCGGATAGACAACGCGAGACAATGCATAAACATGCACTCAACAGTGTAGCAACTTGTACCCAAACGCGCTGCCCACAGGTTTTGTGACCCCCGCTAGTTGAGGCGCTCCACAAAGAAATCTGCCATGGAGAGGAAGAGCTCGCGCGCATGCGGGTCGAGCTCGACGCCTTCGATAGCGGCCTTGGCCTTGGCGGTCAGGTCGAGCGCATAGTTGTGGGCGAAATCGACAGAGCCGATCTGCTGGAAGATTTCCACGGCGCGCGCGAGCTGCGCGGGGTCCTCGGTGCCCGAGGAAAGGATTGCCTCGACCTCGTCGTGATGGCGCTCATCAGACAGGGCGTGCACGGCAACGAGCGTGCGTTTACCCTCGGTGATGTCGGTGCGGAAGTCCTTGTTGGCGGCCTCTTTGGTGCCGACCAAGTTGAGCAGGTCGTCCTGAATCTGAAAGGCAAGGCCGGTGTGCAGGCCAAAGGCGCGTAGCGCCTCGACCTGCTCTTCGCTGCCGCCGCCGATAATGGCTCCGGCGGCAAGCGGCGTGGCTCCACTGTAATACGCGGTCTTGTGCGTCGCCATGTCCAGGTAGTCATCAACCGAGATATCAAAGCGCTCGTCACGGACCCAACCCAGGTCAAGTGCTTGACCCTCGATGGTGCGGACGATCATCTCGGTAAGCTCGTGGAGCACACGCAGCTTCACGTCGGACTCGAGCGTGGGATCGTCGAGAACCGTCTTGGTGACCATGGTGAGCGCCAGGTCACCGCAGTTGATGGCAAGACCGGTGCCCTCGGTAAGGTGCATGCAGGGCTTGCCGCGACGAATCTGCCCGTTGTCGGCGATGTCGTCGTGGATGAGTGCGCCCGACTGAAAGTGCTCGATGGCCGCCGCTGCGCTGCGGGCGCTCTCAAAGCTGCCGCCTACCGCAGTGGCGGCGAGCATGCAGATGAGCGGGCGGTGGCGCTTGCCAGCGTTTGCCGTAAATGCCGAGAGCGGGGTATACAGGTAGCGCTCGATATCGGCGGAAGTCGCCTGTCCGTCAAAGAACGTGGCCAGATAGTCGTTAATCTGGTCAAAGTGCTGGGCTAAAAAGCTGGTAAACGGACTGGACACGGGTTCTCGCATTCTTTGATAGGTTGCATCGTTGCATTATGCAGACAACATATTGCCACATTAGGGCGTCGAGCGCGGCGGTTGAAGACGATTGGTCCATGCGGCCGCAAGTGCGGTAGGGGCTTGGCTAGATAAGCCCAAAGTGTTCGAGCGCGGTGACGACGCCGTCGTGGTCGATGCTGTCGGTGACATAGTCGGCCTTTTCCTTGAGGAAGTCCGGTGCGTTGCCCATGGCGATGCCAACGTCGACGGCGTTCATCAGCGAGACGTCATTGCTGGCGTCGCCGATGCCGTATACGGTTCCGTGGTGGGGATCGAGGGCGTCGAGTACGGACTGGATACCCTCGCGCTTGGTGCATTCGCGAGGCGAAATCTCGGTCACTTCGAGCTCGAGCTCGTTAAAGCAGAGCAGCGGCTCAAACGCTTGATCCTGAGCGATGCGGTTGGCAAGCGACGTGGACATTAAGATCTTGTAGGCGCTGTAATGTTGCAGCTGCGTAATTGCATCGCCCACGGTGCGGGCGTATCCCGGGGCGTCGGGCGCATCGGCACTCATGCGAACGACGCCATTGAGTCCCTCAAAACGAATCACTTCGTCCGATTGCTCAAGAATGGGAGCAAGGCGCTGCAGCATGCCGGGCGTCATCGCCAAATCGCGAATCACGTGTCCCTCAAGTTCGACATAGCCACCCGCGAGGCAGACGATGCCGGTCCAGGGCAGCTCGAGCAGCTTTGGATGGATGCAGCTCAGCGTGCGCCCTGTGCAGATAAACGCCATATTGCCCTTGGCGACAAAATCACGGATGGCTTGCGAGACCGCTTCATTGGGATAGGGGGAGAGGTCTCGCTCGCTCTCGGGAAGTTCTTGTGCCACTCGAGGGTCTTGCCAGGCGAGTGTTCCGTCGATATCGAAGAAGCAGATATCGCCGCGCTTATGGGCTGCGCTGGCGGCAGGGGAGGCCGAGGTGGTGGGCACAAATCCCGGCTCGAGGCCCATGATCTGGTCAAAATGCTCTTTAACGCGGGGAACGGAGATGCCAATAATCACCTGGGCGGTCTTGCCCGTAATGATGAGGCCCTTGGCGCCCACCGCGACAAACGACGCATTATCTGCAACGATGGAAGGGTCTGCGACCTCGACGCGCAGGCGCGTGGCGCAGTTGGTTGCGCCCACGATATTGCCAACGCCACCTAAAAGCTGAATTACCCGCTCGGCGAGGACGTGATCTTGATCGGATTGAATACCGACCTCGCCATTGGGAGATTGCTCTTTGGCAAAGCCGCTTCCCGTTAAACGATCGATTGCCGCGCGATTGGAGACATGATCCTCGCGGCCCGGCGTCTTAAGGTCATAGACCAAGATGAGTGCTCGAAAACTAACAAAAAAGATGAGGCTAAAGGCAAGACCGATACCGAGCGCCAAAAGGTAGGAGCCGGCATGCATTCGCATGAGTGGGATGAAGTTGAAGGCCGTCATTTCCATGAGACCGCCCGAGAAGATGCCGACGATGCCAAAGAAGTTCATGGTCATGGCAAGGCAGGAGGACAGGACGGCGTAGAGCAAAAAGAGTCCGGGATAGGTGAACATAAAGAGAAACTCGAGCGGCTCGGTGACGCCGCAGACCACCGAGGCGACGATGGCGGGCAAAAGGATGACCTTAAGGCCGGCGCGGCGTTCGGGTTTGGCGGTGAAATAGAATGCTGCCGCGATGGCGGGAAGGCCAAAGAGCTTGCCCCAGCCGGTGGCGGTAAAACCTGCCCAGGGCGCAAGTTCATTTAAAGGGCGCGTGCTATGGGAGAGAATGGGGAGCAGGTTGGTCCACGTGGCGTAAATACCGTCGTGAATGACCAGATTGTCGTAATAGATGGGCATATAGAGCAGATGGTGCAGCCCCATGGGCTCGAGCGCTCGCTCCAAAAACACAAAGATGCCCACGCCGAAGGGGCCGACGCCCGCAAGTGCGTGGCGCAGCGTTTCGGTCACAGCGTATGCGAAGGGCACGATGGCGGCCGAGATGGCGGCAAGGGCAAACACGGCAAAAAAGCTGATGAGGTAGACCAGCGAGGAACCCGAGAAGGTGCCGAGCCAATCGGGAACCTTGGCATCGTAGAAGCGGTCATGGATGGCGACGACGGTTGCCGACACCGCCAGCGGGCCGATAATGCCGGTGTCGAGCGTCTTGATGCCGTCGATGACGGTGATGCCGCTGGCGGGGGTTAAAGACGACGGGTACTTAAGTCCAAGGTTGTCGCCGCTCAGCTTAATGATCTCGCTCAAAAAGAAACAGTAGGCAAAATAGGCTACGAGCGCCTCGAGGCAGCAGCGTGCCGGTTGCTTTTGGGCAAGGCCGATAGGCAGCGCTACGGCAAAAAGAAGTGGAAGGCGCTTAAAGACCGTCCACGAGCCGCGCTGGATGATGGTCCAGAAAACGTACCAGGGGGTTCCGTATACGGCGAGGTCGCCGACGATATCCACGGTCGTTGCGAGGGCGGAGATGCCGACCATGAGGCCTGATATAGAAAACAGCATGGCGGGCGCGAACATGGCTCCGCCAAAACGTTGGATTTTCTGCAGCATAATATGCCTTCCGGATGCAACATGCTGTGCGAGCAAGAACGTTTAAACAATGAACTCATTGTAGAGGACTGGCTGCTTGCCGCATTGACGGTTTTGATTCGGTCCGATTTGGGTTTCGGGGGAACCGTCGACGGTAAATAATCCGTGCTTTACCGATAATCGGTTTAAACAACTTTAAGAAATGCTATCGTGCCTAGCCATACATATTCATTAGAGGTGAAATCATGCCAAAAGCGATTTACGAAGGAATCTACCGCGAGATCCGTTCGCGCATCATCAACGGGACCTATGCGTTTCAGGAGATGCTGCCAACCGAAGCCGAGCTGACCGCGGAGTTTGGCTGCACGCGCAATACCGTTCGACGCGCCTTGAGCATGCTGGCCGACCAGATGTTTGTGCAGCCTATACACGGTAAGGGCGTGCGCGTTATTTGGCTTAAGGGCGAAACCGACATGCTGGGCGCACTCGAAGAGGTTGAGTCGTTTGGCGAGTTCGCAAAACGCAACAATGCCGTCGCATCGACCGAGGTCAAGTCTTTTGAACATTTGATTTGCACTGAGCAACTCTCTCGCCGCCTGGGCTTTAAGGTGGGCGAGGAGCTGATTCGCGTAGTGCGTGTCCGAAGCCTCAACGGCAGCGCGCGCCAAGTGGACCATGGCTACTTTTTGGCGTCGGTCGCCAAGGGCCTGACCCCCGAGATCGCGGCGGATTCTATCTACGGCTATCTGGAGCACAAGCGCGGCGTCAAAGTGATGGCGAGCCGTCGTACGGTGAGTGTCGAGCTCGCCAACGATGAGGACTGCAGCTATCTGGACCTTGGCAAGTACAACTGCGTCGCCGTTATGGAGAGCCAGTCGTACACCTCGGACGGCATCTTGTTCGAGGTCACGCATGCCCGCACACACCCCGAGATCTTCCATTACCGCGTCAATTCCAAGCGATAGCCGGCTAGCTCGCAGCCTGACGAGACTCATGCCCTCAAAGCGAAAACGCCCGGTCAAACCGACGATGCATCGGCTTGATCGGGCGTTTTCTCTGCATTCGATAACAAATAATTGTTTATACAAAACTTGTCAAGTATCAAGTTGAAATTACCGTTCACCGAAGTTTTTCTACCGCTCTAGTAATACTTGTTCAAACAACTAGCCAAATAGCGTATTGTACAAATCAGCAAAAGGGGCAAAGTCCCCGAGCCAATCTCCGAAGGCGGCGGCAAAGGGTGCCGCCACGGTGTGAAAGGGTGGATTGTAATGAAGAACGAAATGAGCAGAAGGCAGTTCCTGGGCTTTGCTGGTTCCGCGGCTGCGGTTCTTGGTCTGGGTCTCGTGGGCTGCGGTGGTTCTGCCGGCTCCGGCTCCTCTGCTTCTGGTGACGCTGCCGAGGTCTACTTCCTCCAGTTCAAGCCCGAGGTCGACAAGGAGTGGAAGGAGATCGCCAAGGCGTACAAGAAGGAGAAAGGCGTCGAGGTCAAGATCGTGACCGCCGCCTCCAACACCTACGAGGAGAAGCTCAAGTCCGAGATGTCCAAGAGCTCCGCTCCGACGCTGTTCCAGGTCAACGGCCCCACCGGCCTTAAGAACTGGAAGGACTACTGCGCCGATCTTTCCGACACCAAGCTCCGCGGCGAGCTCATCGACGACTCCCTGGCGCTGCAGTCCGACGGCAAGGATCTGGGTATCGACTGGGTTCAGGAGAGCTACGGCATCATCTACAACAAGGAGCTCCTCGAGAAGGCCGGCTACAAGGCCGAGGATATCAACTCCTTCGACAAGCTGAAGGCTTGCGCCGATGACATCCAGGCCCGCAAGGACGAGCTCGGCGTTGACGGTGCCTTCACTTCCGCCGGTATGGATGACTCCTCCAGCTGGCGCTACACCACGCACCTCGCCAACCTCCCGCTCTACTACGAGTTCGAGAAGGAGCACAATCAGGAGGACGACGAGATCAAGGGCGAGTATCTCGACAACTTTAAGCAGATCTTCGACCTGTATATCACCGACTCCACCTGCGATCCTTCGCAGCTCGCCTCCAAGACCGGTGACGACGCCACCAACGAGTTCGCAACCGGCAAGGCCGTCTTCTACCAGAACGGCTCTTGGGCCTACGCCGACCTCACCAAGGCCGGTATGACCGACGACCAGCTCGGCATGCTGCCGATCTACATCGGCGTCGACGGCGAGGAGAACCAGGGCCTGTGCTCCGGCGGCGAGAACTACTGGTGCGTCAGCTCCCAGGCTTCCGAGGATGCCCAGAAGGCCACCGAGGACTTCATGTATTGGTGCGTCACTTCTGACACCGCCACCAGCATCATCGCTGACAAGATGGGTCTGACCGCCCCGTTCAAGAGCGCTAAGGAGACCACCAACGTCTTCTCGCAGCAGGCCGTTGCTATGGCCAAGGACGGCAAGAAGACCGTTGCTTGGGACTTCGTTTACATCCCCTCTGAGGAGTGGAAGAAGAACCTCAAGCAGGCTCTCATCGCTTATGCTGCCGACAACACCAAGTGGGACGGCGTCAAGAACGCCTTCGTCGATGGCTGGAAGACCGAGAAGGCTGCTTCCGAGTAAGCAGTTGCTGCCCAAGCTATCTGATTAGCGACAGGGGGCGGGCAGACGTAGGTTTGCCCGCCCCCTGCATATTGAAAGGACCCTTCTATGGGCAAAGCACTCAAACGCTGGTGGCCGCTCTTTATGCTGCCCACGTGCCTGGCGTTTATGATCGGGTTCGTGATTCCCTTTATCCAGGGTTTCTATCTCTCGTTCTGCCAGTTTATTACCATTAATAACGCGCACTTTGTCGGTATCGAGAACTACGTGCGCGCACTGTCAGATCCGCAGTTCTCCACGTCGTTCTTCTTTACCGTGGCGTTTGCCTTCCTGTCGACGGTGCTCATCAACGTGATCGCGCTGGCCATTGCGCAGGCGCTCACTCGCAAGGCGCTCAAGGGCACCAACATCTTCCGTACGATTTTCTTTATGCCTAACCTGATTGGCGGCATTGTGCTGGGCTACATCTGGCAGATTCTGATCAACTGCCTGCTCTCCAACGTGGGCGCCCAGCTCATTGCCCTTAACTCCGCTGCCGGCTTCTGGGGCCTTATCATCCTGACCCTGTGGCAGCAGGTCGGCTACATGATGATCATCTACATCGCTGGTCTGCAGTCCATTCCGTCCGACTACATCGAGGCCGCCAAGGTCGACGGTGCCACGGCATGGCAGACGTTTTGGAAGGTTAAGATCCCTAACCTGATGCCGACCATCACCATTTGCCTGTTCCTGTCCATCACCAACGGCTTTAAGCTGTTCGACCAGAACCTCGCCCTTACCGGCGGCGCCCCCGCGCACTCCACCGAGATGCTCGCCCTGAACATCTACAACACGTTCTATTCTCGTGCCGGTATCGCATGGCAGGGCATTGGCCAGGCCAAGGCAGTCATCTTCTGCATCCTGGTCGTAGCCATCTCCATGATTCAGCTTAAGGCCACGAGGTCCAAGGAGGTGCAGCAGTAATGAAACGCGATAAGGTTATCAACCGCGCGCTCTCAATCTTCTTTACGATTCTGTCGCTCGCGTGGATCTACCCCGTGTTCATGATCGCGCTCAATTCCTTTAAGAAAGCGACCGCAATCAGCACCACCACAGCGTTCGATCTGCTCACGCCCGAGACGTTCAACGGCCTTGCAAACTACTTGCACGCTCTTAACGAGCAGGGCTTTGCCTCAGCATTTATGTACTCGCTCATCATCACGGTCACGTCGGTCGTGCTGATTTTGGTGTGCTGCTCCATGTGCGCTTGGTATGTGGTTCGTGTCAACAACAAGATCTCGAACTTCTTCTATTACCTGTTCGTCTTCTCGATGGTCGTGCCCTTCCAGATGCTCATGTTCACGCTGTCCAATTTGGCGGACCGCATCGGCTTCAACACGCCGTTCAACATCTGCTTTATCTATCTTGGCTTTGGCGCGGGCCTGGCGGTCTTTATGTTCGCCGGCTTTGTAAAGAACATTCCGCTCGAGATCGAAGAGGCGGCCATGATTGACGGCTGCAACCCGGTCCAGGTGTTCTTTAAGATCGTCCTTCCCATCATGAAGCCCACCTATCTTTCGGTCGGCATTCTCGAGACCATGTGGGTCTGGAACGACTATCTGCTGCCCTACCTTACCCTCGACTCCACCAAGTACAAGACCATTCCTATCTTGATCCAGTACTTCCGCGGCGGCTACGGCCACGTCGAGCTCGGTCCCATGATGGCCTGCATCATGATGGTCGTTATCCCCATCGTCATCATGTACATCCTCTGCCAGAAGTACATCATCGACGGCGTGGTGGCAGGTGCCGTCAAGGGCTGATGCCGTAACTGTTTTGCAAGTTTCTGCGGCGCCCCTCAGCGCGGCGCCGCATATCGAAAGGTAAAGACATGGCCGAGATCGTTCTCAAACATGTTCAGAAGGTGTATCCCAACAACGAGTCCAAAAAGAAGGGCTTCTTTGGCAAAAAGAAGAAGACCGAGGAGAAGAAGCATAACCTTAAGGTTACCGAGGATGGCGTGCTCGCTGTAGAGGACTTCAACCTCACCGTTCACGACCAGGAGTTCGTCGTCCTCGTTGGCCCGTCTGGCTGCGGTAAGTCCACGACGATGCGCATGGTTGCCGGCCTGGAGGACATTACCTCGGGCGATGTGCTCATCGACGGCAAACGCGTCAACGACGTGGCGCCCAAGGACCGCGACATCGCCATGGTGTTCCAGAGCTACGCTCTGTACCCCAACATGACGGTGTACGAGAACATGGCGTTTACGCTTGAGCTCAAGAAGGTCCCCAAAGACGAGATCGACCGCAAGGTTCGCTCCGCTGCCGAGATCTTGGGTATTACCGAGTACCTCGACCGCAAGCCTAAGGCGCTCTCGGGCGGCCAGCGCCAGCGCGTCGCCATCGGCCGCGCCATCGTACGTGACCCCAAGGTCTTCCTGATGGACGAGCCGCTGTCCAACCTGGATGCCAAGCTTCGCAACCAGATGCGTGCCGAGCTCATTAAGCTGCGTCACGAGATCAAGGGCACCTTCATCTACGTTACCCACGACCAGACCGAGGCTATGACTCTCGGAGATCGCATCGTGGTCATGAAGGACGGCGTCGTCCAGCAGATCGCCACCCCGCAGGAGGTCTTCAACCACCCCGCGAACATCTTCGTCGCCGGCTTTATCGGCGTGCCGCAGATGAACTTCTTCGATGCCCAGCTGGTGCGCTCGGGCGACGGCTTTACCGTCAAGACCGACGACATGAATGTCGCGCTGGCCCCCGAGACCTGCGCTCAGCTCGCCCTTAATTGGGACGGCGGCGACGTGAAGGAGATCACGGCCGGCGTACGTCCCGAGCAGATTCTGCTTGCCGAAAAGGGCGAGGAGGGTGCGCTTCAGGGCACCATCGAGGTCACCGAGCTCATGGGTTCGACCGAGCACGTTCATGTGATGTCTCCCGACGGCCAGTTTGTCCTGATTATCCCCGTTGTCGACCTTGAGGCCAAGGGCGCGCTCAAGGCGGGCGACACCATCTGGTTCAAGTTCGAGAAGAACGCGACCCACCTCTTCGATAAGGTGTCTGGCAAGAACCTTATCTAGGCCCGGTGCATCCAGACCCTTCCTTTGGGCGACTGCGGCTTTGCCATCCTTTTGCCGTGGTCACATATAAGGCTCCCCTCCCGTCCACTAGGCGAGAGGGGAGCCTTTCTTTATGACGGGGTTGTCTGGTCGGTCGTTTGTCTTGATCTGTAACAGGAGGAGGGCCAAATTGGGTCTAGATGTTACAGATTGAGACAGCATCGAGCTGCCTATCCTTTCATCTCGATCTGTAACACGAAGGACTGATTTCGGCGGCTACCTGTTACAGATTGAGATTGTTTTAGCCGCCTTACCCGTCTGTCTCATTCTGTAACAGGTAGACCCAGTTTTGCCGTCTAGGTGTTACAGGCCGAGATTGTTTGGTCGAGACAAATCACAGGCCGGCGTATCGGCACAAAAAACGGAGCCGTGTTGCCACGACTCCGCTTTCAAGAGGATGGGTAAAGGAAACGAAATTAGCTCAGGTGCCAAATCTCGTCGTTGTACTGGGAGATCGTGCGGTCGGACGAGAAGGTGCCGGCGTTGGCGATGTTGATCAGCGCCTTGCGCATCCAAGCGTCCTGGTCCTCGTAGTCGGCTAGCACGCGCTCCTTGGTCTGGATGTACTCCTCAATGTCGAGCAGGGCCATAAACCAGTCCTTGCCCTTGATGTCGTCGTGCAGGCGCTGCAGGCGCTCGGCGTTGCCGGTCGCCATAAAGGCGGGGTTGGCGATGAAGTCCACCAGCAGCTTGATGCCGGGCTTGCGATAGAGCGCGCCGGCGTCATAGCTGCCGTCGGCGTAGAGCTGCTCGACCTGCTTGGAAGAGGCACCAAAGGTGTAGATGTTCTCGTCGCCCACGAGCTCGGCAATCTCCACGTTGGCGCCGTCGAGTGTGCACAGGGTCAAAGCGCCGTTGAGCATGAACTTCATGTTAGAGGTGCCGCTCGCCTCCTTGGAGGCCAGGCTGATCTGCTCGGAGATGTCGGCAGCGGGAATCACGCGCTCGGCGGCGGTGACGTTGTAGTTCTCGATCATGACGACCTGCAGGTAGGGTGCCACGTCGGGGTCGTTGGCGATCCACTGGGAAAGCGTCAGGATTAGGTGGATGATATCCTGGGCGATGGTATAGGCAGGTGCCGCCTTGCCGCCAAAGATGATAGTGACGGGGTGCTCGGGCTTGTTACCGTTCTTGATGTCGAGGTACTTCCAGATGATGTAGAGCGCGAGCATCTGCTGGCGCTTGTACTCGTGGATGCGCTTGACCTGGACGTCGATGATGGCGTTGGATGGGATCGTCACGCCCTGCTCGAGCGCCATGAACTGGCGCATGATGGTCTTGGCTTCGGCCTTGGTGGCGGCCAGGCGCTCAAGAACATCCTTGTCGTTAGCGAATTCGGCGAGCTTGCTCAGGTCGCCGGTGCTGCGCCAATCGGTGCCGATCACATCGTCGAGCAGGCTGGCAAGCGCAGGGTTGGCTCCCTGGATCCAACGGCGGAAGGTGATGCCGTTGGTCTTGTTGGAGAACTTCTCGGGATAGATCTCGTAGAACGGGTGAAGCTCGGTGTCCTCCAGAATCTTGGTGTGTAGCGCGGCGACGCCGTTGATGGAGAAGCCAAAGTGGATGTCCATGTGGGCCATGTGGACGGTGTCGTGCTCGTCGATGATGGCGACGCGCGGGTCATCGTGCTCGGCTTTCGCGATCTCATCGAGCTTGACGATAATGTCGGCGATGGCAGGGGAGACCTTCTGCAGGCTGGCGAGCGGCCACTTCTCGAGCGCCTCGGCAAGAATCGTGTGGTTAGTGTAGGCGACCATGGATCGTACGATGGTCACGGCCTCGTCAAACTCGATGCCACGCTCGGTGGTGAGCAAGCGAATGAGCTCGGGGATGACCATGGTGGGGTGCGTGTCGTTGATCTGGACAACGGCGTAGTCGGCCAGATCGTGCAGGTTGCTGCCGCGCTCGATGGCCTCGTCGATCAGGAGCTGGGCGGCGTTGCTTACCATGAAGTATTCCTGGTAGATGCGAAGTAGGCGGCCCTGCTCGTCGGAATCGTCGGGGTAGAGGAACAAGGTGAGGTTCTTGGCGATCTCGGTCTTGTCGAAGTCGATGGAGCTGCCGGGGACCAGGCCGTCGTCGACGCTCGCCAGGTCGAACAGGCGCAGGCGGTTCTTGGTGGGCTGGTCGTAACCGGGCACATCGATGTTGACGAGCTTGGAGGTAACGGCAAAATCGCCGAACTCGACGGTGTAGGAGCGGTCATCGTCGACCAGGATGTCCTGCTCACCGAGCCACTCGTCGGGGACGGCCTTCTGCTGGTTGTCGACAAAGCGCTGACGGAACAGACCGTAGTGATAGTTGAGGCCCACGCCATCGCCGGTCAAGCCCAGCGTGGCGATGGAATCCAGGAAGCACGCGGCCAGGCGGCCCAGGCCGCCGTTGCCGAGCGACGGCTCGACCTCGAACTCCTCGATCTTGTTGAGGTCGTGGCCTGCGGCGGTGAGCTGGTCCTTAACCTCGTCGTAGATGCCAAGGTCGATCATGTTGTTGATGAGCAGCTTGCCGATCAAAAATTCGGCGGAAATGTAATAGAGCTTTTTCTTGCCGTTGCTGAGCGGGCAGGCGGCGGAGCGCTCCTGCACGAGTTTGACCAGCAGCTTGTAAATGCGACGGTCGTCGAGCTGCTCGAGCGAGGTGCCAAAAGACTGCTCGGCGAGTTCCATGAGGTTAATTTGGGGCATGTTTTCTCCTGTGATGGGTTGTTTCATGTCTGCAATTCATAAGAAGCCCGCGCGAGGGGATTGGGGTGGCCTCGCGCGGGAAAAGCAAGCGCGTCCGCACGGTGGGGAGGGGTTGGGCGCGGTAGCTCCTATTGAGGAAGCTCGATTTCGGCTTCCGACGGGATGCGGAAGTAGGTCTCGGTCCAGTCGGTGAGTTTGTGCTCGAGCTCGCGGGTGATGGCGCCGTCGAGCATGCGCCAGGTCCAGTTGCCGCCCAGCGTGGCAGGGGTGTTGATGCGCGCCTCGTTGCCCAAGTTGAGCAGGTCCTGCATGGTGTAGATGCACGTGTCGCTCACGCTGGCGGCGATGGTGCGGTTGAGTGCATCTGCCATGGGTTCGCCGGCCTGCTGATGGGTGTACAGGGCTGCCTGCTCGCGCTGACGGGGGGTGGCCGTTCCCTCAAACCAACCGCGCGCCGTCTCGTTGTCGTGGGTGCCCACGTAGGCGACGGTGTTGGCGATGTAGTTATGCGGCAGGTAGTACGAGTTGGTGCCCTCAAAGGCAAACTGCAGGATCTTCATGCCGGGGAAGCCCGAGTTGTCGCGCATGTCGATGACGCCGGGGGTGAGGAAGCCCAGGTCCTCGGCGATGATGGGCAGCGTGCCGAGCTTTTCCTCGAGCGTCTTGAAGAACTTGAGGCCGGGACCCTGCGTCCACGAACCGTAGGACGAATCGGGCGAGGAGAACGGCACCTCCCAATAGGCCTCGAAGCCGCGGAAGTGATCCAGGCGGATGACGTCGTACATGTCGAGGGCGGCGCGAATGCGGCCCTCCCACCAGGAGAAGCCGTCGGACTCCATGGCGTCCCAGTCGTAGATGGGGTTGCCCCAGTACTGGCCGGTGGCCGAGAACTGGTCGGGCGGCGTGCCGGCGACGCTCACGGGATTGCCGGCGGCGTCGATCTTAAAGAGCTCAGGCGTCGCCCACATCTCGACGGAGTCACGCGAGACATAGATGGGCAGGTCGCCGATGATGAGAATGTCGCGCTCGTTGGCATAGGCCTTGAGGCGGCTCCACTGGCGATCGAAGAAGTACTGCGTCATCTGGTGGTAGAGCATACGCGCCGGATGGTCGGCGCAGACCTTGGCGGAAGCCTCGCCGCGGGTGCGGAGCTCCGCGGGCCACTCCCAAAACGCCTTGAGACCGCACTCCTCTTTGACGGTCATGAACTCACAGTAGGGGATGAGCCAGTCCTCGTTGGCCTGGATAAAGTCATCGAAATCGGCCGGCTTGTCGGCGGCAAAGCGCTCGGCGGCGCGGTCGAGAATCTGACGGCGGCCGCCAAAGATAGCACCGTAGTCGACATTGCTGGGGTCGGATCCCAGATACACGCCATCGATATCGCGCTGCTCCAGATACCCTGCCTCGATAAGCTCAGCAAAGTCGATAAAGTTGGGGTTGCCTGCGCGGGCCGAGAACGACTGATAGGGCGAATCGCCATAGCTGGTCGTCGTAAGGGGCAGAATCTGCCAGTAATGTTGTTTGCACGAGGCGAGAAAATCGACGAAGTCGTAGGCATTCCAGCCAAAGCCGCCGATTCCGTATGGTCCGGGCAGAGATGAGACGGGCATGAGGACGCCGCTTGCACGCTCCATGAATGCGCTCACCAACCTTCTTGTTGTGGGGTCGGCCTGCCGATGGGTGTGCAGCCCGCCTCCGATGTTCTGATTCGATACGCCTATTGTAAAACATGTTGTTTAAACATGTACAGGCAAGATAAAAAAGTTGGTCGATTTTCGGCGAATGGCTACATGTCATGAAAAAGCCCCGACCTCACAACGTGAGATCGGGGCAAGAGCGGTATGTAGGTTTTTGCTACTCGGCGTCGGCGAAGCCGTTGGGATTGTGGCTCTGCCAGTTCCAGCTATCGCGGCACATGTCCGCGATATCGTACTGGGCCTTCCAGCCCATCATACGCTCGGCCTTGGAGGCGTCGCACCAGTTGGCAGCGATGTCGCCGGCGCGGCGCTCGCGGATCACGTAGGGCAGCTCCTTGCCACAAGCCTTGGAGAAGGCGGCGACGACCTCGAGTACCGAGGTGCCGGTGCCGGTGCCCAAGTTAAAGATCTCGACGCCGGTCTTGCCGTTCATCCAGTTAAGGGCGGCAACGTGACCAGAGGCCAGATCGCACACGTGGATGTAGTCGCGCACGCCGGTGCCGTCGGGGGTGGGGTAATCGTTGCCAAAGACCTGAACGGCCTCGAGCTTGCCCACGGCAACCTGGGCGACATAGGGCACCAGGTTGTTGGGGATGCCCTTGGGGTCCTCGCCGATCAGGCCTGACGGATGAGCGCCGATGGGGTTGAAGTAACGGAGCAGCACGACGTCCCACTCGGGGTCGGCGGTGTGGACGTCCATAAGGATCTGCTCGATCATCCACTTGGTCCAACCATAGGGGTTGGTCGCGGACTTCTTAGGATCCTCCTCGGTGACGGGCGGGTTGTCCGGGTCGCCGTAGACGGTCGAGGAGCTCGAGAAGATGATGGACTTGCAGCCATGGCTGCGCATGACGTCGATGAGCACCAGGGTGTTCTCGATGTTGTTGTGGTAGTACTCGACGGGCTTGCTCACCGACTCGCCGACGGCCTTAAAACCGGCGAAGTGGATGACGCGGTCGATCTGATGGGTATCGAAGATCTTGTTCATTGCATCGCGGTCGAGCACGTTGGCCTCGTAGAAGGTGAGGTTCTTGGCGGCCTCGTCGCCCACGATGGTCTTGACGCGGTCGACGGCGACGGCGCTGGAGTTGGAGAGATCATCGACGATGACGACCTGGTAGCCACCCTCGAGCAGCTGAACGACGGTGTGCGAGCCGATAAAGCCGGCGCCACCGGTAACGAGGACGCAGGTGTCTTTGGGGTCGAGTGCTTTGGACATGTAGTCTCCTATCGAATCAGGAACACTTCTTCAGGGGAGTATAGCGCAGGCAGGGACGCCCAAATCGTGCGCTGTAGGAAAAGCAGAGGATTGTGCTAACGTACTCATAGAAGAGCTTGCGTACGCATAACCTGATCTTTGACATTTGCTTACGAGCCGCTGACCTTGTAGTTTCCTGCCGTTCGTGGAAATCGTTGGGACGCGCCATATGTACGCTAATATGTATGAGTTGAGCGACATATAAATAAGCATGTAACGGAGTACATATGTCACCAAACAGCGATTCTATCCTTTCCCAGGAGCTCTCGCGCCGCACTGCCCTCAAGGCCCTGTTCGGCGCCGCTTCTGCGGCAGTTCTTTTTGGCCTGCCCGCTCGCGCCCATGCGGCGGAGGCTTCCAAAGAAACCACCGATAAACTGAATGCCGCCCAGGCCCAGCTCGACGAGGTTCAGGCCCAGCTCGACAGCATCGCAAATGAGTATGCGGCGCTGGCCAACAAGAATGCCCAGACCCTCAACGACATCGAGAATGTCCAGGGCAAGATTGACGACACGCAGGCCCAGATCGATGAAAAGAAGGCCGAGCTCAAGAAGAAGCGCAACGACCTTTCCGATCGCGTGGCCGCCAGCTACAAGTCCGGCGGCACGAACATCCTGTCGCTGCTGCTGGCCTCTGGCTCGTTTGAGGAACTCGTCGCCAACGCGCATTACGTTGAGAAGATCAACAAGAGCGACCGCGACGCCATCGAGGACATTCAGACCATCCAGGAAGAGCTCGATGCGCAAAAGACCGAGCTCGAGTCGCAGAAGGCCGACTTAGAGAAGCTCAAGGACCAGCAGACTGCCCAGATGCAGGACATGCAGGCCAAGCAGCAAGAAGTCCAGACCGTGCTGAACGGTCTTTCCGACGACGTCAAGGAGCTCATGGCTCAGCGCGATTCCGAGATCCTCGCTGCCGCCCAGGCTGAGGAGGCCGCTAGGAAGGCTGCCGCTGCCGCGGCTGCCGCGAACAAGAACAATTCCTACTCGGGTGGTTCGAGCTCGGGTGGTGGATCGTACGCGCCCGGAACTCCGCAGCAGAATGCCGGCTCGGGCAAGCAGCAGGCTGTCGTCAACGCGTGCTACTCCACGCCTTCGCCGGGTCAGAACTGGTGCGCGGCGTGGGTCACCAATGTCTTCCGTAACGCCGGCGTTGGCTACTTTGGAGGCAATGCGTGCGACATGTTTAACGCCTGGTGCTATAGCTCCGACCGCTCGGCGCTGCAGGTGGGCATGATCGTGGCCGATTCCTCGCACAGCGGCACGGGTGCTCCGGGCCTTATCTACGGTCATGTGGGTATCTACGTTGGCGGCGGCATCGTTATGAGCAACGAGGGTGCCATTACGTCTAAGTCGCTCGATTCGTTCATTAGCTTTTATGGTACTGGCTCTGGCGTGCGTTGGGGCTGGCTTGGCGGTATTGCGCTGTCGTAAAGCCGACTAGGCCGCGTGCCCGCCCGCAATATATTTGATTGCCTGCTCGGGCAGTCCTGCGCAAGACGAAGGCCACATTAAGTGGCCTTCTTTGCGTGCGGAACTCGCGATCAATCAAATATATTGCGGGCGGGCACGCGGCCCTCTCGGGTTCGGGGCGCGACGCACCGGACTGGGTTATCTGAATAAATATGGCGAAGGCCCCTTTCGGGGCCTTCTTTTTTATAAAAATTCGCCGACTCGGTGGACTTCGGGTTCTAGGTCTACGTTGAATTGGTCTTTGACGGTTGTCTGGATGTGGCGGATGAGTTCGTCGACGTCGGCGGCGGTGGCGTGGTCGGCGTTGACGATGAAGCCGCAATGTTTTTCGCTCACCTGGGCGCCGCCGACGGCGTGGCCGCGCAGGCCGGCGTCCATGATGAGCTTGCCGGCAAAGTGGCCCTCGGGACGCTTGAAGGTGGAGCCGGCGCTCGGCATGTCGAGCGGCTGCTTGTCTTCGCGGCGCTGGCGGTAGTCGTCCATGTCGGCCTTGATCATCGCGGCGTTGCCCGGGGCGAGGTTGAAGGTTGCCGAGAGCACGATAAAGCCGTCGTCGGCAATGCGGCTCTTGCGATAGCCCAGGTTGAGCTCGTCGACATCGAACTCAATGATATTGCCGCTGCCGCGGGTGCCGTCGTCGAGCATACGAGCGGGCTTGTAGACGCGTACAGATTCCAGCACATCGGCCATGCAGGCACCGTAGGCGCCGGCGTTCATGTAGCAGGCGCCGCCGACCGATCCGGGGATGCCCGAGATGGGCTCCATGCCGGTGAGGCAGGCTTCGGCGGCAGCCGCCGCAACGTCGGAAAGCAAGGCGCCGGCTGCCGCCGTGACGTGCGTGCCGTCGACCGTAATGTCGGAGAGGCCCTTGCCCAGCGCTACGACGACGCCGCGGATGCCCTTGTCACCGACGAGTAGGTCGGAGCCGTTGCCCACGATGGTGAGCGGTAGATCGCAGCGATAACAGGTATCGAGCGTGGCGACGAGGCCCTGCTCGGTGTCGGGCGTGACAAAGACATCGGCCGGGCCGCCGATCTTAAACGTGGTGTGCTCGCGCATGGGCTCGCTCATGAGTACGTTGTCCTCGCCGGCAACGCCGGCGAGCGCGCAAAGCAGGTCCTCGTTAAAAAAGTCGTTCTCGTGCATACGAATATCCGCCTTTTGGTGGTTGTTGTCATCAATCGATTGCAATATACCCCACCTGGACGGATTTGGTGCGCTGACGGCGATAAAACAGCCGTCCACCGGATTGGTAAAGTGTTTATCACCGAGGTAGAGGGGCAGTCGCTATACTTTCAAGAGATTGCGCGTAAACCCGGAAGGAGCGAGATGGCCAACAAAGTCACCCTCAAGCAGATCGCCCAGGAGGTGGGGCTTTCCCCTTCGTCGGTCTCGCTTGTTCTCAATAATCGGCCCTGTCGCATCTCGGAAGAAAACCGCAAACTCATCAAGGAGGTTGCGGCGCGCAACCACTATGTTCCTAACCAGATCGCGCGCAGCTTGGTCATGCGCGAGTCGCGCACGCTGGGCCTTATCGTTCCCAATATCGAGAGCCGCTTTTTTGCCTCGCTCGCCGGCAGCTTGGAAAAGCGCTGTCGCGAGGACGGTTACGCGCTCTTTATTACCAGCTCGGGTGGAAGCGCAGATGACGATCTGGAACTGCTGCGCCAGCTGGTGACGCGCGGCGTCGACGGCGTCTTTCTGGTAGTGGGTGACGAGTTCTCCGACGATCGCGCCCTGCGCGAGGAAGTGAGCCATCTGCCCATCCCTGCCGTGATGGTCGACCGCGCCATTGAGGGCCTCGAGTGCGACAAGGTGATGTTCGACCACGAGATGGGTGGCTACATGGCCACCCGCTATCTGATCGAGCAAGGCCATCGTCGCATCGCCTGTCTGGTTAACGCGCGTCGCTCCAATACGGGTCGCAAACGACTCGCCGGTTACGAACGCGCGCTGCGCGAGGTGGGGCTGCCCATCGACGCGCGCCTGGAGTTTGAGAGCGAATATTACATCCCGAGTGCCTATGAGGCCTCGGAGGCTGTGCTTGCAACCGATGCCACCGCCGTGTTCGCAAGCTCGGATAACATTGCCCTCGGTCTGCTCAAGCGCTTGCACGAGATGGGGAAGAGCATCCCAGGCGATATCTCGGTCGTAAGCTATGACAACTCGGCGGCCGACGTTCTCTTTGAGCCGGCGCTGACCGCGATTGAGCAGGATCCCGGTGTCCTCGCGGAGCATGCTTTTGGCTGCATGTCCAAGCGTCTTGCCGGTAGGGGCGGTAGACGTGCCGAAGAGGTCGTTCTGGAGCCGGCGCTTATCGTGAAGGGCAGTGTGCTCGATCTTACCGAATATAGCTAAGCGCACTTGTTTGTTTGCATAGATTGCATGCGGAGTGTCCGCTATTTGCCGGCGGGGCCGGGGTGCCTGCTTTGTTTTGAGAAGTTCGCGAAGCCCACTTCTAAAAACAAGGCAGGCGCCCCGGCCCTCGTCCGTAAACTCTTCCGCTGGGCGAGCCATAGACGCCGCGTACCGATAGGGAAAGGCGGCGGCTTGAAATTGGTGCTATATTCAGCTTGAGTTGTTTAATGCTAGTACGGGAGGCTGATATGGGGCTGTTCAAGAAGAAAAACCCGCAGGATGCCTTTGATCCCGATGTGTTTACCATCACGGATACGATTTTGGACCCGCCGCGGTTTACATTTTTGCCGGCTATCTATCAGGATGCCACGCGCCGCAAGTGGGCCGTGCATCAGCGCGGCGGCGAGCCGAAGATTTTTGACTATGCGGACGTGTTGCAGTGCGAAGTAGCCGAGGCGGGCGATCCGGAGGCCGATGAAGCGGTCTCTAAACAGGAATTTGCCCAGCGTATTCTGGCAAATCCCGCTAAGGCGGCAAAAATGAACGCTGCCAAACGTAATATGTGTCTTGGTATGGGCGTTGTTGTGGCGGTTCAGACGGGAAAAGACGAGGTTTCCAAATTAGAGATTCCCGTTATGACCGACGAAGTCAAACGCGATTCAAGTCTATATAAGTCGTATCGGAATGTCGCCGAGAGGATTAAGGCCGAATTTGATGCCATGGGAGGGCTGGCCTAATTTTGGCGGCATACGTTTCTGAATGAGGAGTCTGTGCAATGGCAGGCGAATCTTATGCAATTCCCCCCAAAGATCGTGCTGTTGAGGGAATTCTTTGGTATATCCAGCACCATCAGCTTGCCGGTGGCGATCGCCTGCCGGCCGAGCGCGTGCTGTGCGAAGAGATCGGCGTTTCGCGTACGGCGTTGCGCGCTGGTATCACGCGGCTCATCTCGTGTGGAACGCTCGAGAGCCGTCGCGGATCGGGTACGTATGTGTGTCCTCCCAAGCCGCTGAATATCTTCCAGGAAACGTATAACTTTTCCGATGCTGTGCGGACTGCTGGCCTGCACCCCTCTTCTCGTCTGGTTTCCACCGGGACCATCGAGGCGGATGAGGCGCTTGCCGACAAGCTTGGGGTGTCTGTAGGCGCTCCTTTGCTTCGCATGCAGCGCGTTCGACTTATTGAGGGCGAGCCGGCGTCAATCGAGACGGCTCACGTTAACCTGTCTCTGTGCCCATCGCTTATCGAGCACGATTTTGAGTGCGAGAGCCTTTACGATGTCTTGCTCAAAGAAGGTGGCGTGCGTGTTGAGCATGGACGTGAGCATATCTCCATCTCGCGTTTGAACGCCGAAGAGGCCGAGCTGCTCCAGCAAGAAGAGGGAACGCCGGTGTTCTATGAGAGCACGATCGAATTGGATAAGGACATGCGTTTTGTGGAGCATTGCAAATCGGTGATTTTGCCCACAAAGTTCCGCTTTGCCGATAACGGCGAAGAGAACGGCATGAGGAGCGTGGCAGGTGAACAATGGCTGAAACAGTAGATGCCACCCCGGTCTATATGCGCATTCGACGCCGCATCGAGGAGCGTATCGAGCGCGGTATATATCCCACGGGTTCCATGATTCCGTCCGAAAAAGACCTCGCCGAGGAATTTGGTACGACACGCTTGACCATCCGAAGCGCTGTCGATGAGCTGGTTCGGCGCGGGCAGATTCGCCGTGTTCGGGGAAAAGGTGCCTTTGTGGCGCAGAAAGTACCTGCTTTTTTTGAACGTACGAGCGGTTTCCGTGAATCGGTCCGTGCTTCGGGCGGCGAGCCGTCCGTCCGCATCCTCGCGCGTTCCAAGCGTTATGCGGGCCCATATTATGCCAACCTGTTTGGTATTGCCGAAGACGATTTGCTGTATTCGATTCGGCGTTTGAACTGCGTCAACGGCGATCCCGTATCGATTGAGATGGCGTTCATTCCGTGCCCGCTGTTTCCCACAATCGAAAATATTGACGTGTCGGTCTTCAGTTTGTACGAGACCTATGAGATGCTGGGCCGAAAGCCGATCATGGCGCAGGAGAAGCTCGATATCGAGGCGGTGGGTGCACGCGACGCGGACTTGCTTGGCTTGGAGCAAGGGGATCTTGTTTTGCTTTTGGAATGCGTGAGCTATGACGCGAGCGGTCAGGCTATCGAGTATGTAAAGTCCTTCAATCGTGGCGATGCGGGCGGCTACACCTATACGTACTAGCTGGTGTTTTGTGAATAACGGCTGGGAAGCTAACCAGTTTTGATCGTTGGGTCAGCTGTATATACAACCTTACAGGGCTCAAAATCGACCGTTCGCCGAGGGGAATAAATTAATCGACAAAGAGGTATCAAAAAGCCGTAACCTGTAATCGTGATTGATATCAAATACTAATGATTTGTTGCGAGGTGAGACGATGAAGATGCTCGATTACGTTCAACTCGCCCATGTGCGTATGGGAGAGAACCTCGAGCGTTCGTCTGAGCTGGTGGCGCAGCTCGTTGATATTTTCCAGTCCGGTTCTTTTGACGCGCTGCGCATCGTTGCTTCGGGTTCGTCGCGCCATGCCGCCGATTGCGCCCGCGATTACCTGCAAGATGCGCTGCAGATGCAAGTGTCCGTTGTGACGCCCGAGGCCTTCGTC
Organism: uncultured Collinsella sp.; assembly: GCA_938011935.1. GTDB lineage: Bacteria > Actinomycetota > Coriobacteriia > Coriobacteriales > Coriobacteriaceae > Collinsella. The sequence continues at coordinate 1,088 of CALLSU010000143.1, read as the reverse complement.
GATTTTGAACACACCTATCCGCAGCATGCGCTCAACATCGCCGTCTCGCAGAGTGGTTATTCGACCAATACGATTGCGGCGCTCGATTACATGCGCGCACACGATATGGCTGCAGTTGCGCTCACGGCAAACGTCGAGGCACCCATCAAGGAGCACACTGACATCGTTCTTGACTACGGTGTGGGCGTCGAGTCGGTGGACTTTGTGACTCTGGGCGTCGAGGTTCTCGTTGAGTCCCTGGTGCTCTTTGGTATTTACGGCGGTCAGGCGCGCGGAACGATTGACGCCAAGGGCGTTGCCCAGCGTCTTGACGACCTGCGCGAGGCTATCCAGGCCAATGCCGTGATGTGCAAGACCGCCGAGGCATATGTCCAAGGCCACATGCTCGAGCTTTCTGAGCACATGCCCGCCATGGTCGTCGGCAACGGCCCCAACTACGGTGTTGCCGAGGAGGCAGCGCTCAAGCTGAGCGAGACCATCAAGATTCCTGCCATGCATCACGAAGGCGAGGAGTTCGTCCACGGTCCCGAGATGCAGATCGTTCCGGGCTATCTGGTGTTTATTGTCGACGATCCGCAGGGGTCGGAGCGTCTTGCGAATATCGCCGATGCGCTATCGAACGTTACGACAAAAACGGTGCTGCTCACGGCCCATCCCAGGGGTAGGGCTCACGAGGTTGCGGTGCCTCAGGTGGCTCCGCTGCTCAGCGCGATTCCCAATCTTGTGTTCTTCCAGACGATTGCGGCAATGATCGCCGAGCGTCTGAAGTCATGGGACGTGCACCCGTATCTCGATGCCGTCTCCAAGCAAATGGAGGTCAAGGCAGAGGGCTACGAAGAGTCAGTCAATGCGCTTAAGGCCAAAGCGGCTGAGTGTTACGGAATGTAAGCGGGTTTTGATGCCCGTTGGCATGGGGGATGTGGAAACAACCCCAGAAAGGAGAGACAAATGAAGGAAACCGAGAAGATCGAGATCATGCATTTCGACCAGGAGGGCTACCTCGAGGACGGCAAGGCGCTCTACGAGACCGGCAAGAAGATGACCGCGCTCGCCGACAAGGTCGCCGACGAGGGCTACGACGCCGTGTT